>NZ_CP123384.1:1470000-1802500 GCF_040409955.1 Salipiger sp. H15 | reverse complement strand
AGGCGGCGCAGGCCGCCTGGGATGTCTGGGCCGAGAAATCGCCGGAAGCCAAGGCGCTCGTCGAGAGCCACAAGGCCTACCTCGGCCAGCTCGGCCTGCTGAGCTCGGAATAAGGCGCGCCCGCGTCTGACCTGAAAAGGCCATGCGGCGGGCCCAAGTCCGGGCCCGCCGCTCTTTTCTCACGAACCCTGTGACTCCTCCGAAAGGGTTGACCCATGTCCAATGAAAGCCTCTGGCTCGGCGCAGCGCGCGGTCCGGTCCGGCTGCTGGCTCTGATCAGCACCGGCCTGGCGCTGGCGATGTTCGCCTGGCTCGTGCTTACGCAGTTCGTCTCGTCCGAACCGATCGGCATGTTCGAGATGCTGCGTCCCGAGGGACGGCCGCTGGTGTCGGTGATGCTGTGGCTGCTCTTCGCCGCCCTGATCTTCGGCTCGCTCATCCTGTCCGACCGCCGCGGCTCGATCGAGATCGAGCCCACCGGGCCGCTCGACATCCTGTCCCTGGTGCTCTCGCGCCTGTCGATGATCGGCATCGTCGCGATCGTCATCGTCATGTTCTACGAGGTCGTGGCGCGCTACGTCTTCGAAAAGCCCACGCTCTGGGCCAACGAGCTGTCGCTCTGGATCGCGTCCTTCGTGTTCCTGCTCGCCGGGCTCTACGCCATGCAGCAGCGCAGCCACATCCGCATCTACATCATCTACGACATGTTCCCCCGCTGGGCGCAGAAACTGTCCGACGTGATCTCTGTCTCGCTGATCTGGGTGTTCTTCATCTGCCTGCTCTGGGGTGGCTACACCGAGGCGATGCAGAAGCTCGGCCGCATGGAGACCTTCGGCACCGCCTGGGATCCGCCCCTGCCGGCGACGCTGAAGATCGGGCTCATCATCATCATCGGCCTCGTGGCCCTGCAGGCGCTGTCGAACCTCATCGCCGACTGGAACAAGGCTCCCGAACACCATTCGCCCGCGGACGAGATCGACCAGGTCGAGATCGAGAACATCCGTCGCACGCTGGAGGACTGACTTAAATGGTGGATATCGGCACACTCAGCCTGATCCTGCTGCTGGGGATGTTCGCCCTGCTGGCGATCGGCATGCCCCTCGGCTTCGCCTCCGCCTTCCTGGCGGTCGCGACCCTCGTGATGAAATTCGGCCCCGACCTGCTGTTCGGGCGCTTCGGCATGGGACCCTTCGCGGTGCTCGGCCAGGCGGTCTACCGGCAGATGGTGAACTACGTCCTCATATCGGTGCCCCTCTTCATCTTCATGGCATCGCTACTCGAACGCTCGGGCATCGCCCGGGACATGTACAGCTCGCTCAACGTGTGGCTGTCGCGCACCCGGGGCGGCATCGCCTTCGTGACCTCGATCATGGCCGTCATCATGGCCGCCATGTCGGGGATCATCGGCGGCGAGGTCGTGCTGCTGGGCCTCATCGCCCTGCCGCAGATGCTGCGGCTCGGCTACAACCAGAACCTCGCCATCGGCACGATCTGCGCAAGCGGCTCGCTCGGCACGATGATCCCGCCGTCGATCGTGCTGATCTTCTACGGGCTGGTCACCGAGACCTCGATCAAGGCGCTGTTCACCGCCTCGTTCCTGCCGGGCTTCATGCTGGCCTCGTTCTTCATCATCTACATCTTCATCCGCACCCGGATGAACCCCGAAGAGGCCCCCCTGCCCCCGGCCGATCCCGATGCCCCCGCGGGCCGCGAGAAGGCCCTCATGTTCCTCGGCTTCATCTCGCGCTTCGGCATGTGGATCGCGGCGGCGCTGGCGCTGCGCGCGCTCTTCTTCACCGTGACCGGCATGAACGTGGTGACGCCCGGCGTCGATCCGATCCCGCTCGGGATGGTGTCGGACCTGCCCTGGCTCATCGGCGCGCTGGTGATCTTCGGCCTCGTGGTCTTCTTCGTCGTCGGCCGCGAGCGCACCGCGCAGGGCTGGGAGATGGGCAAGGGCCTCATCGCCCCGACCATCGTGATCGGCGTGGTGCTCGGCTCGATCTACGGCGGCATCACCGGCATCACCGAGGCCGCGGGCATGGGCGTGGTGGCGGTCTTCGTCATCGGCCTCATCCGCCGCGAGATGACCTTCGAGGTGGTCTGGGACGCGGTGATGCGCACGCTCAAGTCGACCGGCACCATCATCTGGGTGACCATCGGCGCGGCGGCGCTCGCGGCGGCCTACACGCTGGCGGGCGGCCCGACCTACGTCGCCAACATGATCGTCGGCTCGGACCTGCCCACCATGGGGATCATCCTCGTGATGATGTTCATCTTCCTCGTCATGGGGATGTTCATGGACTGGGTCGGCATCGTGCTGCTGATCATGCCGGTGTTCCTGCCCATCGTGATGCGCCTGCCCGCCGAGGAGATCGGCTGGCTCGGCCACGTGGACAGCAACTACATCGGCATCTGGTTCGGCGTGGTGTTCTGCATGAACATGCAGGTCAGCTTCCTGTCGCCGCCCTTCGGCCCCGCGGCCTTCTACCTGAAGTCCGTCGCCCCGGCGCATATCTCGCTGACCGACATCTTCCGCGGCTTCCTGCCCTTCATCGGGCTGCAGCTTCTGGCCCTGCTGGTGCTGCTGGCATGGCCGCCGATGGTGACGCTGTTCCTGTAACGCCAATCCGGAGGGGCGGCTCGCGCCGCCCCTCCGCCTTCGCTTGACCCTCCCCCGCGGGAGGCAGAGAGTTCCCCCACGAGAGCCGCAGGCCCGAAGCGCGCCGCCCCTCTCCCGATCCGACACCTCCCCAGCCGCTCCATGGAGCCCACGCCAAGATGAAAACCGTCCGCCTCTCCGAACATGACAATGTCGTCACCGCAGTCGTCCCGCTGGAAGTGGGCGACGAGGGCGCGACCACGCTGATCCCGCGCGGCCACAAGATGGCCACGACCGACATCGCGAAGGGCGAGGCGGTGCGCAAATACGCCCAGATCATCGGCTACGCGGCCGAGGACATCCCGGCGGGCGCGCATATCCACATCCACAACCTCGAGTTCCGCAACGTCGAGGCCGAGTACGAGTTCGGCACCAACCTGCGCCCCGTGCCCGCCCCCGAAAAGCAGGACACGTTCATGGGCTACCGCCGTTCGACCGGCCGCGTCGGCACGCGCAACTACCTCGCGATCCTCACCTCGGTGAACTGCTCGGCCACCGCCGCGCGGATGATCGCCCAGCACTTCACCCCCGAGAAGATGGCCGCCTATCCGAACGTCGACGGCGTCGTCGCCTTCGTGCACGGCACCGGCTGCGCCATGGGTGGCGACGGCACCGGCTTCGAGTTCCTGCAGCGCGTGCTCTGGGGCTACGCGCGCAACCCCAACGTCGGCGGCGTGCTGATGGCGGGGCTCGGCTGCGAGGTCATGCAGATCGACTGGCTGGTGCAGGCCTACGGGCTCGAGCCCGGCCCGCTCTTCCAGAAGATGAACATCCAGGACGAGGGCGGGCTGCGCAAGACCGTCGAGCACGGCATCGCGCAGGTCGAGAAGATGCTGCCCGAGGTCAACAAGGCCACGCGCACCGAATGCCCCGCCTCGGAGCTGATGGTCGCCCTGCAATGCGGCGGCTCGGACGCCTGGTCGGGCATCACCGCCAACCCCGCCGTCGGCTATGCCTGCGACCTGCTGGTCGCGCAGGGCGGCACCGGCGTGCTGGCCGAGACGCCCGAGATCTACGGCGCCGAGCACCTGCTCACCGCCCGCGCCGCGACGCCCGAGATCGGCCACAAGCTGATCGACCTCATCCACTGGTGGGAGGATTACACCGAGCGCAACCGCGGCTCGATGGACAACAACCCCTCGCCGGGCAACAAGAAGGGCGGGCTGACCACCATCCTCGAGAAATCGCTCGGCGCGGCGGCCAAGGGCGGCACCACGCCGCTCAACGGCGTCTACAAGTACGCCGAGCAGGTCACTGCGCGCGGCTTCACCTTCATGGACAGCCCCGGCTACGATCCGGCCTCGGTCACCGGGCAGATCGCCTCGGGCTGCAACCTCGTCTGCTTCACCACCGGCCGCGGCTCGGCCTTCGGTGCCAAGCCGAGCCCCTCGATGAAGGTCGCCTCGAACAACGAGCTCTACCAGCGCCAGACCGAGGACATGGACGTCAACGCCGGGCGCATCCTCACCGAGGGCGCGACGGTCGAGGAAGTGGGCCGCGAGATCTACGAGATGTGGCTGCGCATGGCCTCGGGCGAGCCGAGCAAGTCCGAGACGCTCGGGCTCGGCGATTACGAATTCGTCCCCTGGCAGGTCGGCGCGGTGATGTGACCGCCGCGTCTCCCTCCCCCCGAAGGAAGGAGAAAGACATGAGCAAACCCAGCATCGGGTTCATCGGGCTCGGCCTCATGGGCCGGGCCATGGTCGAGTGCCTGCAGAAGGCGGGCTACGACGTGACGGTCCTCGGCAACCGCGACCGCAGCGGTGTCGAGGAGGCGCTTTCCCGCGGCGGGTCCGAGGCCCGCTCGGCGCGCGCGCTGGCCGAGGGCTGCGATCTCGTGATGCTCTGCGTTGGCACCTCCGAGCAGGTCGAGAGCCGGGTCTTCGGCGAGGACGGCGTGCTGGCGGGCGCCAGGGAAGGCCAGATCGTCCTCGACTTCGGCACCTCGCTGCCCGGCTCGACCAAGCGCATCGGCGCCGAACTGGCCGAAAAGGGCGCGACCTACCTCGACGCGCCGCTCGGCCGCACGCCCGCCCACGCCAAGGAGGGCAAGCTCAACATCATGTGCGCCGGGGACGAGGCCGCCTATGCGCGGGTGAAGCCGGTGCTCGACGTGCTGGGCGAGAACGTCTTCCACCTCGGCCCGCTCGGCTCGGGGCACACGATCAAGCTGATCAACAACTTCTTCGCCATGACCACCGCCATGGCCATGTCCGAGGCCTTTGCCATGGGCGACGCGGCGGGCGTGCCGCGCGACAAGCTCTACGGCGTGCTGGCGGCGGGGCCGAACCATTCGGGCATGATGGATTTCGTCAAGGCCTGGGCGATGGACGGCAAGATCGACCTCGCCTTCTCGCTCGACAACGCGGCCAAGGACGTGGGCTACTACCGCGCCATGGCCGAGGAGATGGGGGCACACTCGCGCATGTC
The DNA here is from genome assembly GCF_040409955.1 of Salipiger sp. H15. Taxonomy (NCBI): domain Bacteria; kingdom Pseudomonadati; phylum Pseudomonadota; class Alphaproteobacteria; order Rhodobacterales; family Roseobacteraceae; genus Salipiger; species Salipiger bruguierae. The sequence goes on along the minus strand of NZ_CP123384.1, from coordinate 1,797,408 downwards.
CGGCTGTGCGGCGGAAACGCTGGCCGAGGCCTTGCGAAACGGATTTGCCGGGCACATGGTGCCGGAAATGGTCGACTACCTCTCCAGGCATCTGAAAGGCTGAGCAAAATGTCCCTCCTCCCGGCGCGGACGCGCTGACGCATGGCGATCGCCTCGCGCGAAGACAGGACGGCCCTGGGCCTCGGGCTCATGGCCCTCGGCGTTCTCGGGTTCACCTGCATCGACACCTCGGCCAAGTGGCTCCTGCAGCACGGCGTGCCGGCGCTGCAGGTGGTCTGGTGCCGCTACGCCGCGCATCTCGTGCTGGTGCTCGTCGCCTTCCTGCCGCGCGAGGGGGCGTCGCTCTTTCGCACCCGGCACCCGTGGAAACAGGCCTTCCGCGCCGCCGGGCTCTTCGGCAGCACCATGCTGAACTTCATCGCGCTGGCCTACCTGCCGATCACCGTGACCACGACGATCATGTTCGCGGGGCCGGTGGTGGTGACGCTGCTGGCCATCCCCATGCTGGGCGAGCGGGTCGGCAAGCACCGCATCGCCGCGGTCTGCGTCGGCTTTCTCGGCGTGCTGGTGGTGATGCAGCCCTGGGGGGCCGAGTTCCACCCGGCCATGCTGCTCTCGCTCGGCGCGCTCTGCAGCGCGGCGATCTACTTCATCCTGACCCGGCAGATGGCGGGCGAGGAGAGCAACGGCACGCTGCAGGTCTGGGGCGGCGGGCTGCCGACCCTGCTGCTCGCCCCCTTCGTGCTACCGGCCTGGGAGACGCCCGCGACAACCGGCACCGGCGTCATGCTGGCGGTGATCGGCGTCTTCGGCGCGGTGGCGCACATGCTGGCCACGGCGGCGCACCGCTACGCCGATGCCTCGGTGCTGGCGCCCATGGTCTACCTGCAGCTGATGAGCGCCGCGGTGGCGGGCCTGCTGGTCTTCGGCACCTGGCCGACGCCCTGGACGCTGGTCGGGGCGATGATCATCATCAGCGCCGGGCTCTACATCTGGCACCGCGAGCGGCGCCGCGGCGTGCCGCATTCGAAGATCACGCCGCGGCTCTGAGCGGCGCGAAAAGGGGGGCCTCGGCCCCCCTTCCCGCTTCAGTGGGCTGCGCCCGAGAACGCGTTCATGATCACCACGCCTCCGACGATCATGGCGATCCCGAGGATCGCCATCGCGTCGAGGGTCTGGCGGAAGACCACGACGCTCACGATCGCGACCAGCACCGTTCCCAGCCCGCCCCAGACCGCGTAGGCGATGCCGAGCGGCAGGGTCCTGAGCGCGACGGAGAGAAGGTAGAACGAGGCGATGTAGAAGACCGCCATGATCGCGGTTGGCCCGAGCCGGGTGAACTGGGCGGATTTCTGAAGGAAGCTGGAGCCCGCGACCTCGCAGAGGATGGCGCCTGCGAGGGCGAGATAGGACACAAGATGCGTTGGCATGACGTTCGCGCTTTCCCGGCCGGACGCACGCGGTCCGGCAGATTGAGGATCAGGAAAGGCCGCGGACCAGGGTCGGAGCGTCTTCCTGATCAGGTCAGGGTTGACGCCGTGGCTGGGAAGAACCCGTCACATGACAGGCGCAGGAGACACCACCCTGCAACTCTATTACCGGCAAGGCATACCTAGAGTCGGGCGGGTTCGGCTTCAACATCAAAGGCGGCGGCATCCCGAAGATTTCTCCGCGGGCTGCCGACCGGGCTGACTGTGTGGGGACCGGAGGCCGGGCGGCGGCGCGTCAGACCGCGTAGTAGTCGCGGTACCAGGCGACGAAGCGGCGCACGCCCTCGCCGACGGGCGTGTACTGCGACTCGCCCGCGAGCCGCGCCAGGAGCGTGGTGCTCGCCCAGGTCGCCGGCACGTCGCCCGGCTGCATCGGCAGCAGGTTGCGCTTGGCCGGGAGCCCGGTGGCGATCTCGATCGCCTCGATGAACTCGCCGAGCTTCACCGGGCTGCCGTTGCCGATGTTCACCACCCGCCAGGGCGCGACCGGCGAGAGGCTGTCCTCGGGGCCCGCGGGCGCGCCGCGCACCGGCGCGACCGGCGCAAGACGGCCGAGCGCAGCGACCAGGTCCTCGACATAGGTGAAGTCGCGCATCATGTCGCCGTGGTTGTAGACGTCGATCGGCTCGCCGGCGAGGATCGCCTTGGTGAACTTGAAGAGCGCCATGTCGGGCCGGCCCCAGGGGCCGTAGACGGTGAAGAAGCGGAACATCGTGGTCGGCAGGTCGTAGAGATGCGCGTAGCTGTGCGCCATGCTCTCGGTCGCCTTCTTGGTCGCCGCGTAGAACGACATCTGGTGGTCGGTCTTCATCGTCTCGACATAGGGCATCTCGGTGTTCGAGCCGTAGGCCGAGGAGGTCGAGGCGATCAGCATGTGCTTGGGCGGATAGGCCCGCGCCGCCTCGAGCAGCTCGAAGGTGCCGGCGATGTTGCTTTCGAGGTAGTCGCGCGGCTGCTCGATCGAGTGGCGCACCCCGGCCTGCGCGGCAAGGTGGTAGACATAGTCGAAGCGGTGCGCCTCGAAGAGCCCCATGAGCAGGCCGCGGGTCTCGACCCGGCCCTCGACGAAGGCAAAGCCCGCGCCCTCGAGCCGCGCCAGCCGGGCGCGTTTCAGCGCCGTGTCGTAGTAGTCGGTCACCGCGTCGAGGCCCACGACATCGTGGCCTTCGGCAAGCAGGTGCTGGCACAGGTGGAAACCGATGAAACCGGCCGCGCCGGTCACGAGCGTCTTGGGCATCAGGGCCGCCTCTTTCTGTCGTTGCGCCCCCGATAGGCCAGACCCCGCCGATTGTAAATCGCCGGGGTCCCGGAATGGCGGTCAGCCGCGCCCGATATAGGGCATTCCCGGTGCCATGACCGTGACGAACTGCACGTTGGCATCAAGCGGCATCGACGCCATGTGCAGCACCGTGCTGGCGACATGCGCCGCGTCCATCACCGGCTCGACGGCGATCGAGCCGTCGGCCTGCGGCACGCCCTGGGTCATCGCCTGCGCCATGTCGGTCAGCGCGTTGCCGATGTCGATCTGGCCGCAGACGATGTTGTGGGCGCGACCGTCCAGCGACAGCGAGCGGGTGAGCCCGGTCACCGCGTGCTTGGAGGTGGTGTAGGGCGACGAGCCCCAGCGCGGCACATGCGCCGAGACCGAGCCGTTGTTGATGATCCGCCCGCCCTTCGGATCCTGGCGGCGCATCCGGCCAAAGGCGGCACGGGCGCAGAGGAACACGCCGGTGATGTTGATCGCCGAGAGCTTGAGCCACTCCTCGGCGGGGATCTCGTCGATCATCGCGCCCTTGAGCCCCACGCCCGCGTTGTTGAAGAGCGCGTCGAGGTGGCCCCATTCGGCCATCGCCCGGTCGAAGCCGGCCTCGACCGCCTCGGGGTCCGCCACGTCGAAGGGCAGGACCAGCGCGTTGGGGTTGCCGGCCGCGGTCTCTTCCAGCGGCGCCTCGCGGCGGCCGACGAGGCCGACCTTCCAGCCCGCATCGAGGAAGGCTTTCGCGGTGACCCGGCCGATGCCGCTGCCCGCGCCGGTGATGATGATGCTCTGCATGAAATTCCTCCCAAGGAAACGGCGCGGGCGTTGGTCTCGCCCGCGCCGGAACTGTCTTGCGTCAGTGGTTGTCGCGCGGCAGCGACCGGGCGACCTTCTGGTAGGCCGTCGCCAGCTCGAGGCAGCCGCCGTCGGAGAGCTGTCCGACGTGGCGGCGGTAGATCTCCTGCCAGGGCGTCTGGTTGACGATCTCGGGCGCGGTCCAGGCGGCCTTGCGCTTTTCCCACTCGGCGTCGTCGACCAGCGCGTTCATCGTGCTGGTGTTGAGGTCGAGCCGCACCATGTCGCCGGTCTGCAGGTAGGCGAGCCCGCCGCCGACCACCGCCTCGGGCGAGGCGTTGAGGATCGAGGGGCTTTCCGAGGTGCCGGACTGGCGCCCGTCGCCGACGGTGGGCATGTGGTTGATGCCCTTGCGGATCAGCGCATCCGGCGGCTGCATGTTCACCACCTCGGCCGAGCCGGGATAGCCGACGCAGCCGACGTTGCGGATGAAGAGGATGCAGTGCTCGTCGATGTTGAGCGCGGGATCGTTGATCCGTTCGTGATAATCCTCCGGCCCCTCGAAGACGACGGCGCGGGCCTCGAGGATGCCCTCCCGGCCCGGCTCGGACAGGAAGCGCTTCTGGAAGTCGGCCGAGATCACCGAGGTCTTCATCAGCGCGGAATCGAAGAGGTTGCCCGAGAGCACCTTGAACCCGGCGTTCTGCCGCATCGGCGCGTCGTAGGTCTTGATCACGTCGGTGTCCTGGCTGCCCTGCCCGGTGACGTTCTCGCCCATGGTCTTGCCGGTGGCGGTCATCGCGCCCTCGTGGATGCGACCGGCCTTGCGCAGCTCTTCCATCACCGCGGGCACGCCGCCGGCACGGAAGAAGCTCTCGCCGAGGTATTCGCCGGCGGGCTGCATGTTGACGAGGAGCGGCACGTCGAAGCCGATGGTCTCCCAGTCCTTCACGTTCAGCTCGACCCCGGCATGGCGCGCGATGGCCTGCAGGTGCGGCGGGGCGTTGGTCGAGCCGCCGATCGCGCCGTTGACGACGATGGCGTTCTCGAAGGCCTCGCGGGTCAGGATGTCCGACGGCTTGAGATCCTCGTAGACCATTTCCACGATGCGCTTGCCGGTCTGGTAGGCCATGGCCATGCGCTCGCGGAACGGCGCGGGAATGGCCGAGTTGCCGGTGAGCGACATGCCGAGCGCCTCGGCCATGGCGTTCATCGTCGAGGCGGTGCCCATGGTGTTGCAATGGCCGAGCGAGGGGGCCGAGGAGCAGACGCGCGACATGAACTCGTCGTAGTCGATCTTGCCCTCGGAGAGCAGGCGGCGCGATTCCCAGATGATCGTGCCCGAGCCCGCGCGCTTGCCCTTCCACCAGCCGTCGAGCATCGGCCCGCCGTTGAGCGCGATGGCCGGAATGTCGACCGTCGCCGCGCCCATCAGCATGGCGGGGGTGGTCTTGTCGCAGCCGGTGGTCAGCACCACGCCGTCGATCGGGTAGCCGTGCAGCACCTCGACGAGGCCGAGGTAGCTGAGGTTCCGGTCGAGCGCCGCGGTCGGGCGCTTGCCGGTCTCCTGGATCGGGTGAACGGGAAATTCCATCGGAATCCCGCCCGCTTCGCGGATGCCCGCCTTGATCCGGTCCATCAGGAAGACGTGGATCTTGTTGCAGGGCGCGATGTCCGAGCCGCTGTTGGCGATGCCGATGATCGGCTTCTCCGACTGCAGCTCGTCCTGGGTGTATCCCTGGTTCTGATAGCGCTCGACGTAGAGCGCGGTCATGCCGGGATTGTTTGGGTTGTCGAACCACTCCTGCGAGCGGAATCGCTTGTGGGCACGTGTATCGGACACGGGTCGGTTCCTCTCCTAGACGCGCCTCCCCGCGCGCCTCTGCGGCGCGCCGCGTGACGCGCTGCTTCCTTGCGACAGCTTCCCAATTTGGTATACCAAATGCAAGAGCAATCATGGGAGGACGCGGTTCAGATGCGCGAAAATCGGCAGGGCGGCGGATTATTTCCGTGCGTTTTCAAAGTCATGACTTCGCGCCCGAAGTCCGCCGCGGCGAGTCATCCATGAGCCGAGCGGCGTTCTGGCAGGGCTACCGCGACTGCGCCCCCTTCATCTCGGTCGTCGTCCCCTTCTCGCTGCTCTTCGGGGTGGTCGCGCGCGATGCCGGGCTCGACATCCTGCAGGTCATGGCCATGTCGGTGCTGGTGATCGCCGGGGCCTCGCAGTTCACCGCGCTGGCGCTCTTGCAGGAGCACGCACCGGTGTTCATCGCGCTGACCGCGGCGCTGGCGGTCAACCTGCGCATGGCGCTCTACTCGGCTGCGCTGGTGCCGCACGTGGGCCACGCGCCGCTCGGGATGCGGGCGTTGATGGCCTATCTCATGGTCGATCAGGCCTATGCGGTGGCAGTGAAGACCTACGAGGAAAACCCCGGCATGAGCCGCCCCGACAAGGTCGCCTACTACTTCGGGGTGATGGCGCTGATCTGCCCCTTCTGGTACGGCTGTACGCTGATCGGCGCGCTTGTGGGCACGGCGATCCCCACCTCGCTGCACCTCGATTTCGCCGCGCCCGTCTGCTTCATCGCGATCACCGCGCCGCTGCTGCGCTCGCTGCCGCACATGCTGGCGGCGGCGGTCTCGGTGGCCTGCGCGATCCTCTTCGCGGGCTTGCCCGCCGGGCTCGGGCTGATCGCCGCGGCGCTGGTGGCGATGCTGGTCGGGGCGCAGGCCGAGCTGGCGCTGCGCCGCCGCGCCGCGCGGCGCGAGGCGGAGGGCCGGGCATGATCGACACGGCAACCTTCTGGACGCTGACGGTGCTGCTGGGCATCGGCACCTTCCTCGTGCGCTTCTCCTTCCTCGGCTTCTTCGGCCGCAAGCAGCTGCCCGACTGGCTGGTGCTGCACCTCAAGTACGTCGGGGTCGGCGTGCTGCCCGCCATGGTGACGCCGCTGGTGCTCTGGCCGCAGGCGACCGGCGGCGAGACCGAGCCTGCGCGGATCATCGCCGCGCTGGTCACCTTCCTCGTGGCGCTGCGCCTGTCGGTCACCGGCGCGCTGGTGGCGGGGATGGGCACGCTCTACCTCATGCAGGCGCTGCTCTGAGGATCCCCCGAAAAAGGTGAGGGCCGGTCCCCTCCTCCGAGACCGGCCCCCTGCGAGGCTCCACCGGTTGCGAGGGCGGCGGGCCCCGCGATCCGTCAGGCGAAGGCGCTCTTCGCCCCCGCAGATTCCTGCATGCGGAAGATCGAGCCGGTGTCCGGCGCGGGCGGCAGCGGCATGGTGACCGGCACCTTCTCGAGCCGCGGCGTCAGGCAGGGGGATCCGGTGATGGTGCGGCTCTGCAGGTCTTCCCAGAACTTCTTCTGCCCGAGCGCGTGGAAATACGAGTTGCTGCCGAGGATCGGCCAGGCATCGCCCTTGGCGATCTCGTAGAACAGCAGCAGCCGCGCCCGGTCCGACACGTTCGGCGCCGAGCCATGCAGGATGCGCGCGTGGTGCACGGTCATGCTGCCCGCCTTGCCGGTCAGGGTCACCGCCTTCTCGCGCTCGAAGAGCGGATCGTCGGGGTCGATCGCCCCGGCGAAGACGCCGTTGGCCATGTGGCTCAGGATCGGCCCCTTGTGGGTGCCGGGGATCACCATCAGCGGGCCGGTGTCCTCGTCCACGTCCTCAAGCATGATGCCGAAGGCCAGCAGGTCGTCGTTGGTGTGCGGGTAGAAGGCCCAGTCCTGGTGCCATTCCACCGCAGCGCCGCCGCCCGGGGCCTTGGTGTTCAGCTTCGAGGTGAGGATCGTCGTGTCCGGGCCCAGCAGGTCGTTCAGCACCTCGGTCACCCGCGAGCCGCGCAGGAGGTCCCAGAAATACGGGTCCTGCTTGTGCGGCAGCTTGATCCGCGTGAGCTTCGGCTGCTCGGCGGAATGGCCCTTGTCGAGATCGTAGACGTCGTTGCTCGCGGTCACGCTGCGCGAGCCCTCGATCAGCCCGTAGGTGATCTCCTGCAGCCGTGCCAGCTCCTCCGGGCGCAGCACGTCCTCGACCATGAGATATCCGTTCTCGTCGTAGAAGGCTTTCTGGTCATTCGTCAGCATCGCTTCTCCTCCAAACGCGCCTTGTGAACCTGAAACCGTCAGGCATCGAGACTCCGTGGTATCGATACCATGCTTTTCGTGGTATCGATACCATCGTATGTGTGAGGGCGTCAACACGGCAGGCGGGGGTGACATGGCGGACGGCAGGAAATGGGTCACGATGGGCGACGTGGCGAAACACGCGGGGGTCGGCACGATCACAGTGAGCCGCGCGCTGCGCACACCGGGCAAGGTCAGCCCCGAAACGCTGCGCAAGGTGCGCGCGGCGGTGGACGAGCTGGGCTACGTGCTCGACGAGACGGCGGGGGCGCTCAGCTCGCAGCGCTCGCGGGTGGTGGCGGCGCTGGTCTCGACGCTGGAGGAGCCGGTCTTCGCCGCGACGATCCGGGGCCTCACCGAAGGGCTGGCGGAGGCCGGGCTGCAGCTGATGCTCTCGACCACGCAATACGACCCCGAGACCGAGGCGGCGCTGATCCCCACCCTGCTCGGACGCCGCCCCGAGGCGCTGGTGCTGACCTCGGACCGGCACACCGAGGCGGCCCGCGCGCTGCTCTCGCGCGCCGGGATCCCGGTGCTGGAACTCTGGGGGCTGCCCGACCAGCCGGTGCACGCGGCGGTGGGGTTTTCCAACCGCGCGGGCGGGGCGGCGATCACCCGGCACATGGTCGAGACCGGGCGGCGGCGCGTCGCCTTCCTCGGGCTCGACCGGCCGCATGACACGCGTGGCAGGCTGCGGCTCGAGGGCTACCGCGACTGCGTCGGCCAGCTGGCGGGCGAGCGGATCGTGGCGCTGCCGCCCGCGCCGGATCGCAGCGGCCCCGACATGGGCGCGGCGGGTCTGGCCGAGATCCTGCGGCGCTGGCCCGACACCGAGGCGGTGGTCTGCGTCAGCGACATGCTGGCGAGCGGCGCGCTCTGCGAGGCCTGGCGGCGCGGCATCGACGTGCCGGGGCGGCTGGCGATCTCGGGCTTCGGCGATTTCGACATGGCCGGCGCCTCGGCGCTGGCGCTGACCACGATCCGCATCGACGGCGCCGCCATCGGCCGCCGCGCCGCCGAGCTGATCCTGTCGGGCGACTTGCCGATGGGGCTGCGCGAGGACATGGGCTTCACGCTGGTGCGCCGCGCGACGACCTGAGCGCGCGGGCGCGGATCACTCCGCGCCCTTGCGCACCTCCTCGGCAAGGTCGATGCCGCCCATCTCGGCGATCCGGTCCGACAGGCTCGGCACGTAATCCGCGCCATGCCCGGTCGCCTCGGCGGTGGCGAAGTAGTGCCGCGTGGCGCTGGCGATCAGCGCCGGGGCCCCGACCTTGGCGGCCATGGCATTGGCGTAGCGCACGTCCTTGCCGCCGTTGAAGATGCTGAACTTGTGCGCGTCGGGGTCGCGGTCGACGGCGTAGCGCATGAAGGTGTCGAAGAAGCCGTTGCCGAGCCGGCTCGATCCGATGACCTGCCGAACCGTCTGCGGCGAGATGCCGGACTTGGCGGCGAGCACCGTCGCCTCGGCGTAGAGCGCGGCGTAGCTCATCGAGATGAGGTTCATCACCAGCTTCATCTTGTGGCCCGCGCCGACCCCGCCGACGCGGTTGATGTTGCCCGCCCAGCACTCGATCACCGGCAGCACCTTGGCGAAGGTCTCGTCATCGGCGCCGACCATGGCGTCGAGCGTGCCGGCCTCGGCCTCCTTCGGCGTGCGCCCGAGCGGCGCGTCGACCATGTGGCAGCCCTTGGCGGCAAGCTCGGCGGCCGGCGCCTCGGTCGAGGCGGGATCGGCGGTCGAGCAGTCGACCACGATCAGCCCCGGACGCGCCCCGGCGAGGATGCCCTCCGGCCCGCGCATCACCGCCTCGACCTGCGGCGAGTTCGACAGGCACAGGTGGATGATGTCGCAGCTCTCGGCCATCTCCTTCGCCGAGGCCGCCTCCCGCGCCCCCTGCCCCACGAGGTCCTCGACCGGCGCGCGGTCGCGGTTGCCCTTGACCCAGAGCGGGTAGCCGCCCTGAAGGATGTTCTTCGCCATGCCGTGGCCCATCAGGCCGACGCCGATGAAGCCCACTACGGGTTCGTCACTCATGTTCTCTCCTCCCGGGGATGCGTTACAGCGAGGCGGTGATGCCGCCGTCGACGAAGAGCGTGTGGCCGTTCACGAAGCTCGAGGCCGGGGCGCAGAGGAAGACGCAGGCGCCGACCAGCTCCTCGACATCGCCCCAGCGGCCCGCCGGGGTGCGCTTTTCCAGCCAGGCGCTGAACTCGGGATCGGCGACCAGCGCGGCGTTGAGCGGCGTCTTGAAATAGCCCGGCGCGATGGCGTTGCAGTTGAGCCCGTGCTTGGCCCAGTCGGTCGCCATGCCCTTCGTCAGGTTGGTGATCGCCCCCTTCGAAGCGGTGTAGGGCGCGATGCCCGGCCGGGCGAGCGCGCTCTGCACCGAGGCGATGTTGACGATCCGCCCCTGCCCGCGGCCGATCATGTGCCGCGCGCAGGCCTGCCCGACGTAGAAGGCCGAGTAGACATTGGTGCGCATCAGCCGGTCGAAGGCCTCGGGGTCGAACTCCTCGAGCGGGCCGCGGTGCTGCATCCCGGCGTTGTTGATCAGGATGTCGATCGGGCCGTGACCGGCCTCGTAGCCGTCCACCGCGGCGCGCACGCTGGCGTGGTCGGTGACGTCGAAGCCGAGCGCCTCGGCCTGATGCCCCTCGGCCTTGAGCGCCTCGACGGCCTCCTCCAGACGCTGCGGGTCGCGCCCGTTCAGCAGCACCTTGGCTCCCGCCTGCGCGAGGCCGCGCGCCAGCGCGAATCCGATACCCATGGTAGAGCCGGTGACCAGTGCGGTCCGGCCCGTCAGATCAAACAGGGACATGATAGCTCCTCTTCCCATGGCCCCGCCGAAGGGCGGCGCGGCCTGCGCGGACCCGCAAGGGCCATTGACAAACCGGGGCGGGACCGTATTCAGGAAAATGGTATACCAAATGATCCCGGATGCAAGCGGGCCCGGCGCAAAAGCGCGGCCCCGGCGGCAGGGACGGCGAGGAGGACGAGGCGAGGTGAGGAGACCCGGCGCAGCCCTGTTGGACCCGAGGCGCGGCCCGTGCTGAGCTTTGCCGCCGCCGTCTTCCTGCTGTTCATCACCCCCGGCCCGGGCGTGCTGTCGCTTGCGGGGGTCGGTTCGGGCTATGGCTGGCAGGGCGGGCTGCGCTACGGCACCGGGCTCTTCATCGGCACCAACCTCGTGATGACCCTCGTGCTGACCGGGCTTGCCGCCATCGTCCTGTCGGTGCCCGCCGTGCGGCTGGTGCTGATGGGGCTCTCGGTGTGCTACCTGCTCTACCTCGCGGCGCGGATCGCGCTGGCCGGCAGCCGCATCGCCTTTGCCGAGGCGAAGGCCGCGCCCGGCCTGCGCGCGGGCGTGCTGCTGCAGCTGATCAACCCCAAGGCCTACGCGGTGAACACCGCCATGCTCACCGGGTTTTCCTACGCGCCGGGGAACCTTGCCTTCGAGACCGTCACCAAGGTCCTGATCCTCAACGCGATCTGGATCCCGGTGCACCTGTGCTGGCTCGCGGCGGGGGTGACCCTGCACCGGCTCAACCTCAGCTACCGCACGCAGCGGCTGATCAACTACGGCATGGCGCTGGCCATGCTGGGCGTCGTGGCCCTGGCCCTCGTCTCGGCCCTCGGCGCGACCTGACACATAACGACCTTTCGGGAGGACCCCAAATGACCACCTACACCGGATGCTGGCCCGTCGTGCCGACCCCCTTCCACGAGGACGGCACGCTCGACCTCGAGGGCATGAAGCGCGTGCTCGACTGCACCATCGACATGGGCGTCGACGGCATCTGCATCCTTGCCAACTTCTCCGAGCAGTTCCTGATCTCGGACGAGGAGCGCGCGATCCTCACCAAGCTCTGCCTCGAGCATGTGGCGGGCCGGGTGCCGGTGATCGTCACCATCTCGCATTACGCCACCCCGATCGTGGTGGAGCGCGCACGCAACGCCAAGGCGCTCGGCGCCGACATCGTGATGATGATGCCGCCCTACCACGGCGCGCTGCTGAAGGGCACCGCCGAGCAGACCTTCGAGCAGTTCCGGCAGGTGGGCGAGGTCGGCATCCCGATCATGCTGCAGGACGCGCCGCTCTCGGGTGTCGACCTGCCCGTGCCGCTGCTGGTCAAGATGGCGAACGAGATCGAGATGCTGAAGCTCTTCAAGATCGAGTGCCCGCAGGCCGCCGCCAAGCTGCGCAGCCTGATCGCCGAGGGCGGCGCGGCGATCGAGGCGCCGTTCGACGGCGAGGAGGCGATCACCCTGCTCGCCGATCTCGACGCGGGCGCCACGGGCTGCATGACCTCGGCGATGATTCCCGATCAGATCCGCCCGATCGTCGTCGACTTCCTCGCCGGCAACCGGCAGGCGGCCTTCGACGGCTATGCCCGCATCCTGCCCGCGGTGAACCACGAGAACCGCCAGTGCGGCTTCCGCTCGGCCAAGCACGCGATGATGGTCGGCGGCGTGATCAAGTCGGCCTTCTGCCGGCACCCGATTGCCCCCTTGCATCCCGACACCGCTTCGATGTTGATCGAGCTGATCAAGCCGCTCGATCCGCTCGTGCTGAACTGGGGCAAGTAAGGACCGCGCAGGTCCGCCCGGACGCAAGGCAAGGCCGCCGGGCGCACAGCCGCCCGGCTCCCGCGGCGCCGGCTTCCGTCCGTGACGGGCGGGCCGGTGCCCGGGCCCCCAAACTGGAGACCTGAGACATGACCCTCTTCGCGCCCCTCGAACAGCTCCTCGGCGAGCGTCTCGCCACGTCCGAGGCCATCCGTGCCCAGAACGCGCGCAATGAGGCGCATTTCCCGATCGCCATGCCAGATGCCGTGGCCTTCCCCGAGACCACCGAGGAGGTCGCCGCCATCGTGCGCTTCTGCGCCGAGACCGGCACGCCGGTCACCCCCTACGGCACCGGCACCTCGCTCGAGGGCCAGCACCTCGCGATCAGGGGCGGCATCAGCCTCGACTTCTCGCGCATGAAGAAGGTGCTCGAGATCAACGCCGAGGACCTCAACGTCGTGGTCCAGCCCGGCGTCACCCGCACCGGGCTGAACGAGGAGCTGCGCGCCACCGGGCTCTTCTTCCCGATCGACCCCGGTGCCGACGCCTCGCTCGGCGGCATGGCGGCGACGCGCGCCTCGGGCACCACGGCGGTGCGCTACGGCACGCTGCGCGAGAACGTGCTGGCGCTCGAGGCGGTCATGTCCGACGGCAGCATCATCCGCACCGGCACCAAGGCGCGGAAAAGCTCGGCCGGATATGACCTGACGCACCTCTTGGTCGGCAGCGAGGGCACGCTCGGCATCATCACCGAGCTGACGCTGAAGCTGCACGGCCTGCCCGAGGGCATTGCCGCCGCCACCTGCCGCTTCCCCACCGTCGAGGACGCGGTGAACTGCGTGATCCTGACCATCCAGTCCGGCCTGCCCATGGCGCGGATCGAGCTGGTGGACGAGATGATGGTGCGCGGCTTCAACATCCACGCGGGATCAAGCCTGCCCGAGCAGCCGCATCTCTTCGTCGAGTTCCACGGCAGCCCGGCGGGCGTCGCCGAGCAATCGGCCAGCTTCCGCGAGATCGCCGGGGAATTCGGCATGGAGGCCTGGCAGGAGGCCAGCACCACCGAGGCGCGCAACGCGCTCTGGAAGATGCGCCACGGCGCGCATTTCGCCTCGGGCGCGCTGCGCCCCGGTGCCCATATCGGCACGCTGGCGACCGATGTCTGCGTGCCCATCTCGAAGCTTGCCGAGGCGGTGCTGCAGGCGCAGGCCGACGCCCGCACGGCGGGGCTGGTCAGCACCATCGTCGGCCATGTCGGCGACGGCAACTTCCACTGCGCCGCGCGCTTCGATCCGAGCGATCCGGCCGAGGTCGCGGCGGTCCACGCCTTTGCCGGCAAGCTCAACGAGACCGCGCTGCGGCTCGGCGGCACGGTGACCGGCGAGCACGGCATCGGCATCGGCAAGCAGAAATACATGAAGGCCGAGCATGGCCCGGCGCTCGACTGGATGCGCCGGATCAAGACCGCCTTCGACCCGCAGGGCATCCTCAATCCCGGCAAGCTGCTGCCGCCCGCGGACTGACCGCCCGAGCCCCCACCCCAGATTACCCGAAGACCCGGTACCGATGACGGAGGAGACATCCATGCTGCCGCACACCAACCCCACCCCCGAGGCCCTTCTGGTCGGCCGCGTCTGGCGCCCCGGCATCGGCCCGGCGCTGGTCGCGCTGCGCGGCGAGGTGCTGGTGGACATCACCAGCAAGGCGCTGCCGACGATGCGCGACCTGCTGGAAAGCGACAACCCCGCCGAGACCCTGCGCGCCGCCACCGGCGCGGAGATCGGCACGCTGGCGGACCTCGTGGCCGGCTCGGTCGAGGGCGCGGGCGAGGACGCGCTGCGCCTGCTCGCCCCCTGCGATCTGCAGGCGGTGAAGGCCTCGGGCGTCACCTTCGCGCAGTCGATGGTCGAGCGGGTGATCGAGGAGCAGGCGGCGGGCGATCCCGACGCCGCCGAGGCGATCCGTGCCAAGGTGAAGTCGGTCATCGGCGACTCGCTTTCCGGCATCGAGCCCGGCTCGCCCAAGGCGATGGAGGTGAAGCGCGTGCTCCAGCAGGAGGGCATGTGGTCGCAATACCTCGAGGTCGGCATCGGCCCGGACGCCGAGGTCTTCACCAAGGCGCAGCCCATGGCGGCGGTCGGCTTCGGCGCGACGGTCGGCCTGCACCCGATCAGCAAGTGGAACAACCCCGAGCCCGAGATCGTGCTGGCGATCAACTCGCGCGGCGACATTCTCGGCGCGACGCTGGGCAACGACGTGAACCTGCGCGACGTCGAGGGCCGCTCGGCGCTGCTGCTCGGCAAGGCCAAGGACAACAACGCCTCCTGCGCCATCGGCCCGTTCATCCGCCTCTTCGACGGCAGCTACACGCTCGACGACGTGCGCCGTGCGGAACTGAGCATGACCGTCGAGGGCGAGGACGGCTTCGTGCTCAACGGCGCCTCGTCGATGAGCAAGATCAGCCGCGATCCGGCGTCGATCGTCGCCCAGACCATCGGCCGCCACCACCAGTACCCGGACGGCTTCCTGCTGTTCCTCGGCACGCTCTTTGCCCCGACCGAGGACCGCGACGCGCCCGGTCAGGGCTTTACACATCACGTGGGAGACGTGGTAACCATTTCGGAACCCGCGCTCGGCGCGCTGCGGAACACCGTCCGGCTCTCGACCGAGGCCCCGGAATGGACCTTCGGCAGCAGCGCGCTGATGCGCAACCTTGCTCGGAGAGACCTTCTGTGACCGCCTTCCTCGCCCTCGGAGAATGCATGGTGGAACTGTCGCAGGCCGGAGACGGCCTCTACCGGCGCGGCTTTGCCGGCGACACGTTCAACACCGCATGGTACGCCCGCCGCCTGCTCCCCGCGGAGTGGATGGTGAGCTACGGCACCTGCGTGGGCGAGGATGCGGTCAGCAGCGAGATGGTCGGGTTCATCTCGGGCGAGGGGCTCGACGTCTCGACCATCCGCCGAATCCCCGACCGCACCGTCGGGCTCTACATGATCTCGCTCGAGAACGGCGAGCGCAGCTTCTCCTACTGGCGCGGCCAGTCGGCGGCGAAGCTGATGGCCGACGACCTCGGCTGGCTCGACGGCATCCTCAAGGGCCGCGAGATGATCCATTTCTCGGGCATCACCCTTGCCATCCTGCCGCCGAAGCAGCGCGAGGCCTTCTGTGGCGCGCTGGCCAAGGCGCGCGCCAAGGGGGCGATCGTCTCCTTCGACACCAACCTGCGGCCGCGGCTGTGGGAAAGCGCCGACGCCATGCGCGCCGGGCTGACCATGGGCGCGCGCACCGCCGACATCGTGCTGCCGAGCTTCGACGAGGAGGAGGAGCTCTTCGGCGACGCCTCGCCCTTCGAGACCATCGAGCGCTACCGCAACGGCGGCGCCGACATGGTGGCGGTCAAGCAGGGCGGCGCGGCGCTGCACCTGTGGCAGCGCGAGGCCGGGCTGCACGAGATCGCCGCCGAGACCGTGGCCAACGTGGTCGACACCACCGCCGCGGGCGACAGCTTTGCCGCCGGGCTGCTGGCGGGTCTGGCGCGCGGCAAGGCCCCGCAGGAGGCCGCGGCCGAGGCCATGCGCCTTGCCGCCAAGGTGATCCAGGCGCGCGGCGCGCTGGTGCCCTCGATCTTCGAGTGAGCCCCGGTGCGGAATGCCGCTGCGGAAGGGCGGCGGGTTTCGTTTGACCTCATGCGGGCATGGGGACTTAGGGTCGTTGCGACACGGTTGAATTTCCCAAAGGAGCCCGCGTGACCCTTTCCGCCTCCCACCCCCTCCGGCGCTTCATCCTCGCCAGCGGCATGACCAACCTTGCCGATGGCGTCGCCGTGGTGGTCTGGGCCTGGCTCGCCACGCTGCTGACCCGCGATCCGCTGCTGGTCACGCTGATGCCGATCACCCTGCGCCTGCCGTGGTTCCTGTTCGCCCTGCCCGCCGGGGTGGTCACCGACCGCATGGACCGCCGCCGCCTGATCGTCGCCATGGACGTGGTGCGCGCCTGTGCCTTCGCGCTGGCGGCGCTGGTGATCTGGCTGGCCCTGCCGCTGGCCCCTGCGCCGGACACGGGCACGGCGAGCCCGGGGCTCTTCACTGCCCTGCTCGGCTGCGCGCTGCTCGTCGGTACGGCCGAGGTGTTCCGCGACAGCGCCGCGCAGACCATGCTGCCCGCCATCGTGCCGCACGCGGAGCTCGAGCGCGCCAACGGCCGGCTCTGGAGCGTCGAGATGGTCGGCAACGCGCTTCTGGGCCCGGCGGTGGGAGCCTTCCTCATCGCCTCGGTGGTCTGGCTGCCCTTCGCGCTCAACGCCCTCGCCTTCCTCGGCGCGGTGCTGCTGATGCGCACGCTGCAGGGCCGCTTCACCCCGCGCCGCGACGCCGCCCGCGACTGGAAGAGGGAACTCGGCGACGGGCTCGCCTTCCTGCGCGGCTCGGCGCTCTTGCGCCTCTTGGCGGTGATCACCGGGGTCTGGAACCTCCTGCACCAGATGGTGGTGATCGCGCTGGTGCTGCACGTGCAGGAAAACCTCGGCCTCGGCGCCTCGGGCTACGGGCTGATCCTCGCCGCGGGGGCGGTGGGCGGCGTGCTGGGCGGGTTCTGCGCCGAGCGCATCGTGCGCAGGCTGGGCAACGGGCCCTCGGCGCAGTGGATGACGCTGGCCTCGGCGCTGGCCTTCGCCGCGCTGCCGCTGGCGCCGAACGGCTGGGCGCTGGCGGCGGTGCTGGCGGTCTTCGAGTTCTGCGGGCTGGTGTGGAACACCGTCTCGGTCTCCTACCGCCAGCGCCACGTGCCCGACGCGATCCTCGGGCGGGTCAATGCCACCTACCGGCTCTTCGCCTGGGGGATGATGCCGCTCGGGCTGCTGCTGTCGGGGCTGGTGATCCGGTTTGCCGAGGAGGTGATGCCGCGCGCGCTGGCACTTCAAATGCCCTTCGTGGTCGCCGCCGCCGGGGTGGTCGTGCTGACCGCCTGGGCCTGGCGGCCGCTCGACGCGGGCTTTGCCGGGGCGGACACCAACGGGTCGCGCCCGGCCTGAACGAAAAGGCCCCCGCCAAGGCAGGGGCCAAATCTCTTCGAAGAGATTTGCAACGTCCTTCGAAGGACGTTGTGCTTCAGTTCACCGGCGTCAGCAGGTCCCTGCCCGCGATGAAGGCGGCGATGTTGTCGCGCTGGAGCTGGCCCATGGCCGAACGCGTCTCCTTCGTGGCCGAGGCCTGGTGCGGCTGCAGCACGGCGTTCTCGAGCGCCAGGAAGCGCGCGTCGGGGTTCGGCTCGTTGAGGAACACGTCGAGCCCGGCGCCCTGGATGGTGCCGGCCTGCAGCGCCTCGATCAGCGCCTCCTCGTCGACCGTGGTGCCGCGCGAGATGTTGATCAGCACGCCATCCGGTCCCAGCGCCTCGAGCACCTCCTTCGTGACGTAGCCCGCGGTGGCCGGGCCGCCGACCAGCGCCACGACGAGGAAATCGACCTCGCGCGCCAGCGACACGGGATCGGCGTGGAAGGTCCAGCCCGGCGTCTCCTTCTCGGAGCGCGCGTGGTAGTGCATCTCCATCTTGAAGGCGGCGAGGCGGTCGGCGATCTCGCGCCCGATCCGGCCCATGCCGAGGATGCCCGCCTTCTGCCCGCTCATCTTGCGCTGCAGCGGGTGCGACCCCTCCTTGCCCCAGGCGCCCGAACGCACCCGCGCCTCGGCCCGGCGCATGTCGCGGCAATAGTCGAGCAGCATGGCGACGGCGAGGTCGGCCACGTCGTCGTTCAGCACGTCGGGCGTGTTGGTCACCTTGATGCCCCGCGCCGAGGCGTCGCCGACGTTGATCGCGTCATAGCCCACGCCGAAGTTGGCGATGAGGCCGAGGTTCGGAAAGGCCTCCATCTGCGCGGCGGCAAAGGGGCTGTGACCGTAGAAGGCGATGGCCTTCACGCCCTTGCGCGCTTCCTCGTCCAGCGCCTGCGCGGCATCGAGGCTTTCCACGTGGGTCCAGCCCAGCCCGGCCAGCGCCTCGCGGCTCATCTGGTCGGGCTTGCCGACTGCCAGTACGTCCGTCATCCGTTCAATCCTTCTCGGTTCAAGCCAGCGCCGCGCGCAGGGGGGCCAGCCAGCCGAGGCCGGCCTTCGTGTCCCCGCCGCGCGGCTTGTATTCCGCGCCCACCGGCGCCTCCCAGCCGGCGTCCGCGAAGGAGGCCAGCAGGCGTTCGAAGCAGATCTCGCCGCCATCGGGCTCGCCGCGATCGGGCACGGCGGCGATCTGCACGTGGCCGATCATCGGCAGGTGCACGGCGAAGCGTTTGGTCAGGTCGCCCTGCATGATCTGCGTGTGGTAGCAGTCGAACATGATGCGCAGGTTGTCCCGGCCAAGCGCCGCGACGATCTCGGCGGCATGTTCGACGCGGCTGAGGTGATAGCCCGCCACGTCGCGGTGGTTGATCGGCTCGATCAGCACGCCCATGCCCGCCGCCGCTGCGAGGTCGCAGGCGAGCATCAGCGTCTCGCGGTAGGCCGCCTCGGCCGCCGCGCCGCCATCGGTGCGGCCCGCCATCACGTGCACGTTCAGCGCGCCGATCGCCGCGCCATAGGCCACCGCCTGCCGCACCGCCGCGGCCGCGTCCTCGCGCCGGTCCGGCAGGGCGGCAAGGCCGAAGTCGCCCGCCGCGGGGTTGCCCGGAATGGTGTTGAGCCCGAGCATGGCAAAGCCGGTCTCCTCCAGCGCCGCCTTCATCTCGGCGGCGGGCACGTCATAGGGGAAGTGGCACTCCACCGCGTCGAACCCGTCGCGTTTCGCCGCGCGGATGCGCTCGGGCAGCGGCAGCTCGGTGTAGAGAAAGCCGATATTGGCGGAAAACTTCATGTCTCAGTCCCAGTCCACGTCAAACTTGTCGACCACCTTCTTCACCTGCCCGGAGGTGAGCATCCGCGGCTGGCGGCCGTGCAGCAGCAGCGCGAGCTTTGCGGTCTCCTCGAGCTCTTCCATGGCGTAGACCGCTGCCTCGAGATCCTTGCCCGCCACCACGGGCCCGTGGTTGGCGAGCACCACCGCCGAGCGCCGGCCCGCGAGCCCGCGCACCGCGTCGCCCATGGCCGGGTCACCCGGCACGAAGAACGGCAAGAGCCGCACCTTGCCGAGCCGCATGACCGCATAGGCGGTGAGTGGCGGCAGGAGGTTCTCGGGGTCGATGTCGGGCATCATCGACCATGCCACGGCATGGGTCGAATGCAGGTGCACCACCGCCCCGGTCTTGCCGCGCGTCTCGTAGAAGGCGCTGTGCAGCGGCATCTCCTTGGTCGGGGCATCGCCGGAGACCAGCACGCCCTTCGCGTCGAAGCGCGACAGCCGCCCCGGATCGAGGCTGCCGAAGCTCGAGCCGGTGGGCGAGACGAGCAGCCCGCCATCCTCGGTGCGCGCCGAGATATTGCCCGAGGCGCCGCCCGTGAGGCCGCGCGCGAACATCGAGGCGGCCATCTCGCAGATCTGCTCGCGCAGCCTCGTCTCGTTCATGCGCCCTGCTCCATGACCCGCGCCGCCTTGGCAAAGAAGTCCACCGCGCCGAAATTGCCGGATTTCAGCGCCAGCACCATATCGCCCGCGCGCATCACCGGCACGCCGGGGTCGATCTCGGGGCCGATCTCCAGCGCCTCGGGGGCCAGCGCCTCGACCACCGCGCCCGAGGTCTCGCCCCCGGCGCTGATGATCCGCCTGACGCCCTTGGCCGCCAGCGCCGCGGCGGTCTTGGCAAAGAGCCCCTCGAGCGCCGCGGCGACCTTCTCGCGGCCATGGGCCTTCTGCGCGGCGGCCACCGTGGCGGGCTCGGCCGAGGAATAGACCAGCGGCAGCCCGTCCTGACCCAGCGCCCAGTCGGCGAGCGTCTCGGCGGAGAGCCCGCAAAGCGCCTCCTCTGCGGTGACCTCGCGCTTCGGCCCCGCGTGGGCGGCGACCTGCGCGCGGGTGGCGTTCGAGCAGGAGCCCGAGAGCGCGACCACCTGCCCGCCCTGCCCGGTCCATGCCCCCGCCTTGCCCGACAGCGTGAAGTTGCCCGGCAGGCCGAGCGCGATGCCCGAGCCGCCGGTGAGCAGCTTCGTTCCCTTGAGCGCCTTGCCCCAGGTCAGCAGGTCCTCGTCGCGGATCGCGTCGGCGATGACGAAGCCGCGGCCCGCCTCCGCCTCGGACGCCAGCCGGGCGCGGATCGCCTCGGGCCCCTGCCAGACGGTGCTCGCGGGCACGTGGCCGACGCCGCGCGTGACCTGCGCGGCGAGCACGCGCCGCAGGTCGGGGTCGGTCATCGGGGTCAGCGGGTGGTTCTCCATGCCGCTCTCCGACAGCAGGTGGTCCTGCACGAAGAGATGGCCCTGGTAGATCGTCCGCCCCGTCGCCGGGAAGGCCGGGCAGAAGATCACGCTTTGCGTCCCCAGAGCATCGGCCAGCGCCTCGGCCACCGGGCCGATGTTGCCCTCGGCGGTTGAATCGAAGGTCGAGCAGTACTTGAAGAGGAACTGCTCGCAGCCCTGCGCCTTCAGCCACTCGAGTGCCTCGAGTGAGAGCCTGACCGCCTCGGCGGCGGGAATGGAGCGCGATTTCAGCGCCACCACCCCGGCCTCGACCTCGGGCGCGGCATCGCCCTTCGGCACGCCGACGTACTGAACGGTGCGCATGCCCTGCTTGACCAGCGTGTTGCCGAGATCGCTCGAGCCGGTGAAATCGTCGCCGATACAGCCCAGCAGCATTACGCGTCTCCCGGCAGCTTCAGCCCCGCGGCGCGGGCGTAGACCTTGATCACCGCCGCGTCGTCGATGAGCCCGTCACCCGCCTCGGCGGCGGACTTGAACTGCGCCAGCGCGGCCTCGGTCATCGGCACGGGCAGCTCCGCCTCACCGGCGATGCCGCCGACGATGCCGAGGTCCTTGGGCCAGATGTTGACCGCCGAGCGCGGCGTGTAGTCGCCGTCGACCACGTGCGGGCCGCGGTTCTCGAACATCCAGCTGGTCCCTGCCGAGGCCGAGATCACCTCGACGATGCGCGCGGGGTCGAGCCCCTGGCTGATGCCGAGCGCCATCGCCTCGCCCATGGCGGCGATGTGCACGCCAGCGAGCAGCTGGTTCACCGCCTTCATCGCGCTCCCTGCCCCGGCTTCGTCGCCGAGCCGGTGCACGGTGGCGGCCATGGCGTCGAGCGCCGGTGCCGCCGCCGCGAAGGCCTCGGGCGTGCCCGAGGCCATGATCGAGAGCTGGCCCTGAGCCGCCTTGACCGCCCCGCCGGAGATCGGCGCATCGAGGTAGCGCAGACCCTGCGACGAGGCCATGTCGGCAAACTCGCGCGCCTGGCTCGGGGCGATGGTGGCGCAGGAGATGATCGCCGCGCCCTCCGGCAGGTGCGCCGCCGCGCCGCTCTCGCCGAAGAGCACCTCGCGCGTCTGCGCCGCGTTCAGCACCACGCAGACGAGGATCGCGCTGGCGCCCAGCGCCTCGGCAAGGCCGCCCGCGGCGCCGCCCTCGGCCCGGAAGGCCTCCATGCGCTCGGTCGAAATATCCAGCCCGTGCACGACATGGCCGGCGCGCAGCAGCGACTGCGCCATGCCCATGCCCATCGAGCCGAGCCCGATCACCGTGATCTCTGCCAAAGCGCTCCTCCCGCAAAATGGTATACCAAATGAGGATGAAGGTTGCGCCGGGCAGAGTCAATGCAGGTGGTGGCGGTAACGCGCCTGTCCAGGGGGTGGAGCGAGGGGCGCTGCCCCTCGCTCCGGAGGCGCGGCAAAGGTCAAGGCGAGGGGCGCTGCCCCTCGCGCTCCCGGGGGTATTTGGAAAGAGAAGAAGGGGGGGCGCCGGGCGGAGGCGGATTGACGGGACGGGCATGAAAAAGCCGCGCTCGGCGGGCGGCGCGGCTTTCCCGGGATCGGGGTCGGGCGGCGTTCAGGCGCGGTGGGCGCCCCCCGCGAGGGATTCCACGAAGGCCAGCACCTCGGAGACCGGCTTGCCCTCGGCCATGGCGCCGACGATGGCAGAGCCGACGACGCAGCCATCGGCGACGGAGGCGATGCTCTCGGCGGCCTCGGGCGTGCGGATGCCGAAGCCGACGATGACCGGCAGGTCGGTGCCGGCCTTGATCCGCGCGACCTCGGGGCCGACGTCGGTCGCCTGCGCCGCGGCGGCGCCGGTGATGCCGGTGATCGAGACGTAGTAGACGAAGCCCGAGGTGTTCTGCAGCACCTTCGGCAGGCGCTTGGCGTCGGTGGTCGGCGTGGCGAGGCGGATGAAGTTCAGGCCCGCCTTCTGCGCCGGGATGCAGAGTTCCTCGTCCTCTTCCGGCGGCAGGTCGACGATGATCAGCCCGTCGATGCCGGCCTCGCGCGCCTCGACGAGGAAGGCGTCGACGCCGTGGCTGTAGATCGGGTTGTAGTAGCCCATGAGCACGATCGGCGTGGTGTCATCGCCGGTGCGGAAGTCGCGCACCATCTGCAGCGTGCGGTTCAGCGTCATGCCCGCCTCGAGCGCGCGCTGGCCGGCGAGCTGGATGGTCTCGCCATCGGCCATCGGGTCGGTGAAAGGCAGGCCCAGCTCGATCACGTCGACACCCGCGCCCGGCAGGCCGCGCACCAGCTCGAGCGAGCGGTCATAGTCGGGATCCCCGGCCATCACGTAGGCGACGAATCCCTTCTTCCCCTCGGCCTTGAGAGCGGCGAACTTGGCGTCGATGCGGGTCATGGCGGTCCTTCCCTTGGCAGGCGCGGTCTGGCGGGTCTCTGGCGGGTGGCGCGGGGCCGCCCGGAATGTCGCGAAACCTGTGCCGGATACGTAAGGGAAAATCAATGGCCCCTCTGGACCTTCCCGGCTTTGGCCCGGATGCTGTGCCCGGGGAGCGGGGCCCGCGGAGAGAGGCCCCGGAGAGAGACCCGGGCGGAAAGGGAGGACGACATGCGCATTCTGTTCACCGGCGGCAGCGGCAAGGCGGGGCGGCACGTGGTGCGGCACCTCGCGGAGGCGGGGCACCGCATCCTGAACGCCGACCTCGTGCCGCTCGGCCATCCGGGCGTGCACGACCTCGTCACCGACCTCACCGATCCCGGGCAGGTCTGGGGCGCGATGACCTCGCTGGCGGGCTTCGACGAGCTCGACACCGCCGGGCCGCAGCGCTTCGACGCGGTGGTGCATTTCGGCGCGCTGGCCCGCATCCTCATCCGGCCCGATTGCGAGACCTACCGGGTCAACACGCTCTCGACCTACAACATTCTCGAGGCGGCGGCGAAGCTCGGCGTGCCGAAGGTGGTCTTCGCCAGCTCGGAAACCGCCTACGGCATCTGCTTCGCGCAGGGCGAGCGGCGCCCCGAGTACCTGCCGATCGACGAGGAGCACCCGGTGGTTCCCGAGGACGCCTACGCCCTCTCGAAGGTGGCGGGCGAGGTGACCGCGCGCGGCATCCAGCGGCGCAGCGGGCAGGACATCTACGGGCTGCGCATCTCCAACGTCTGCGAGGTCGAGGACTACCACCGCGACTTCCCGCCCTATGCCGGGGACCCGGCGCCGCGACTGCGCAACATCTTCGGCTACATCGACGTGCGCGATCTCGCGCAGGTGGTGGAGCGCTGCCTTGCCACCGACGGGCTGGGCTTCCAGCTCTTCAACGTCGCCAACGACGACCTTGCGGTGCCGCAGGACAACGAGACGATCCGCGCGCGCTTCTACGACGGCGTGCCGGTGAAATCGCCGATGCAGCCGCGGCAGGCCTTCTACAGCAACGCGAAGGCGCGCGCCCTGCTCGGGTTTTCGCCGCGGCACGACTGGCGCAGCGAACTCGGGGGCTGAGCGGCGCGGCGGGGTTTGACAGGCCCCGGGCCGGGGCGCAGGCTGGAAGCCCATGCTGCGCCGCTCACGCGCCCGAAGGGAGCCGCCATGACCGAGATGCCGAAAGCGCCCGATCCCGAACCCCTCGCCGCCCCGACCGGGCCCGAGGCCGGTGCCGCGACACCCCCGGCCGCCCCTGCCCTGCGCCGGCGCGTCCCCACGCCCGACGAGATCCGCCGCGCCTTCGAGACCGGCGAGTATCCCTACACCCAGAAGATGGCGCGCGGCACCTACGAGCGCCAGAAGGCCCGGCTGCAGGCCGAGCTGCTGAAGGTGCAGATCTGGGCGCAGGACACCGGTCAGAAGGTCGTGCTGCTCTTCGAGGGGCGCGACGCGGCGGGCAAGGGCGGCACGATCAAGCGCTTCACCGAGCATCTCAACCCGCGCGGCGCGCGGGTGGTCGCGCTCAACAAGCCGAGCGACGTCGAGCGCGGGCAATGGTACTTCCAGCGCTACATCGAGCACCTGCCCACCGCCGGCGAGATCGTGCTCTACGACCGGTCCTGGTACAACCGCGCCGGGGTCGAGCGGGTGATGGGCTTCTGCGAGCCGGGCGAATACCTCGAGTTCATGCGCCAGACGCCCGAGCTCGAGCGGATGCTCGTGCGCTCGGGGATCAGGCTCTACAAGTACTGGTTCTCGGTCACCCGCGACGAGCAGAGGATCCGCTTCAAGAGCCGCGAGACCGACCCGCTGAAACAGTGGAAGCTCTCGCCCATCGACAAGGCCAGCCTCGGCAAGTGGGACGAGTACACCGAGGCCAAGGAGGCGATGTTCTTCTACACCGACACCGCCGACGCGCCCTGGACCGTGGTGAAATCCGACGACAAGAAGCGCGCCCGGCTCAACTGCATGCGGCATTTCCTTTCGACGCTCGACTACCCGGGCAAGGACCACCGCATCGCCACCCTGCCCGATCCGCTGATCGTCGGTGGCGCGGGCCATGTCATCCACCGCTCGGAGCACATCTTCGGCGCGGCGCTGGCGATCACCCCGGCCGCCCCGGCGGAGGGCCCGGCGCCCGACGGCGCGGGCTGAGCGCTCAGAGCCGCTTGCCGAGCCAGTCCTGCAGCGGCTGCAGCCGGGCGTAGCATTGCAGCAAGGTCGCCACCGGGTCGGGGGTCAGGTCGTCGAAGATGCCGTCGATCCAGAGCACGCAGCCCGGACGGCGCATCAGCTCGGCGCGCGGCCCCTGCGCGGGCCCGGTCGCGGGCTCCGGCGCCGGGTCGAGTCGCGCGCCGCTGCGCGCGATGATGCGTTCGAGCTCCTCGCCCTCGCGGCCCATCAGCGCCGCCTGCCAGGCCAGCATCTGCCGCGCGTCGAAGG
Source organism: Salipiger sp. H15 (assembly GCF_040409955.1). Classification (NCBI taxonomy): domain Bacteria; kingdom Pseudomonadati; phylum Pseudomonadota; class Alphaproteobacteria; order Rhodobacterales; family Roseobacteraceae; genus Salipiger; species Salipiger bruguierae. Next base: position 1,772,012 of record NZ_CP123384.1, on the reverse strand, counting down.
TCAGGATGCCGACGCCGGCGGTGGCATAGTCCCTCGACAGCGCGAAATACCACGCCCGCCCGTCCGGCAGCGTCCAGATCGCGTGCAGATGCGTGTGGAACGGCAGCTTGTCGTCGGAGAAGCGCACGTCGCGGTGCGGCCGGAACAGCTTGGGTCTCGGCCGTTCTCCGCTCAGCACCTCCAGTTCCGGGGTGAGCTGCGCGATCATCAGCTCGGCGGGCCGCTTGACCTCGGTGTCGTATCGCTGCTTGTGGGCGCTGAACCACGCACGGTCGTTGTGCGCCTCGAGTTCGGACAGGAAACGCCGGGCCTGTGGCGCAAACGCCGTAAGATCAATCAAACTTGCCATCAAGAAAATTTCCCAAGGGAATCATGTCTCAAATATGGCCAGCCTAACATGAACTCCGGAAAAGGCATGTCCTTCACTCGTGACAGGTGCCGTCGCGGCCGGGCCCCGGGCAAATGGCTCGGCGCCGCCCTGATTTCGGGCGCCGTCATGGCGGGCCCGGCGGCGGCCCATCCGCATGTCTTCGCCGATGTCGGGCTCGCGCTGGCGCTCGACGCCGGGCAGCAGGTGGTCTCGGTCGAGGTCACCTGGCGCTACGACGAGTTCTTCTCGCTGCTCATCCTCGAGGACATGGGGCTCGACGCGGACGGCGACGGCGTGCTCGCGCCCGCCGAGCAGGCGGCGCTCGAGCGTTTCGACCTCGACAACTGGTACGAGGGGTTCGAGGGCGATCTCTACATGTACTCGGAGGGCGCGCAGCTCGGCCTCGGCGCGCCCGAGTTCGTCTCGGTCGCGCTCGAGGACGGGCGCATCACCTCGGTGCACCGCCGCAGCGTGACCCCCGCCCCCGCCGAGGGGCTGGTGATCGAGCCCTATGACCCGACCTACTACATCGCCTTCGAGGCGAGCCTGCCGGTCACCCTGCCCGCCCCCTGCCGCGCCATCCGCCACCGGCCCGACCTCGACGCCGCGGCGCGCAAGCTGCAGGCCGAGCTGGCGCGGATCCCCGAGGACAAGTTCCTCGAGATCGAGCCGGGCCGCGACTACGCCGACCGGATCGAGGTGACATGCGCCTCGTCCTGACGCTGGGCGCGCTGGCGGTGCTGGGGCTCGCGGTCTGGCTCTGGGGCTTCGGCGGCTCGGGCCAGGTTGCGCAGCTTGCCATGGAGGGCCAGCGCGAGGCGCAGACCGCCATGGCCCGCGGCCTCCGGGCGCTGCGCGCGAAGGAGCCCGGCGCGCTGGCGGCGCTGCTGGCGGTCTGCTTCGGCTACGGCGTCTTCCACGCGGCGGGACCGGGCCACGGCAAGCTGCTGATCGGCGGCTACGGGCTCGGGCGGCGCGTCGCGCTCGGGCGGCTCTCGGCGCTGGCGCTGGTCTCGAGCATCGCGCAGGCAGCCACCGCGGTGCTGCTGGTCTACGCCGGCGTCTGGCTGCTCGGCTGGGGGCGCGAGCGGATGACGCTCGCGGCCGAGCAGTGGTTCGCCCCGGCGAGCCACGCGGCGATCGCCGCCATCGGCCTCTGGCTGCTGCTGCGCGGCGCGCGGCGGCTGCTCGCGGTGCGGGACCACCACGCGCACACGGACACCTGCCAAAGCTGCGGCCATGCCCACGGCCCGAGCCTCGAGCAGGCGCAGGCGGTGCACGGCCTGCGCGACGCGGCGCTGCTCGTCGGCGCCATCGCCCTGCGCCCCTGCACCGGCGCGCTCTTCCTGCTCGTGCTCACCTGGCGCATGGAGATCGGCGCCGCCGGCATCCTCGGCGCCTTCGCCATGGGGCTCGGCACCGCCACGGTGACGCTCGTGGTCGCCTTCGCCTCGGTCACCCTGCGCGAGGGGGCGCTGGCGCGGCTTGCGGGCGGGCCCGGCACCGCCCGAGCGCTGGCGCTGCTGGAAACCCTTGCGGGCGCATTGGTCACAGTCATGGCGGTGCAACTCCTCGGCGTCACACTCTGAGGTTGCGCGACTCCTCCCTGCCTCCTAAAGCCCGATCATGACGCACGAACTCCCATATTCTGCCCATATCCGCGCCGTTCTGGTGATGGGGCTGCCGCTGATCGGCGGGCACCTTGCCCAGCTGACCATCGGGCTGACCGACATGGTGATGATGGGCCGCTACGGCGTGCCCGAGCTCGCCGCGCTCAGCCTGTCGATGACGGTCTTTTCGGTGCTCTTCCTCTTCGGCTCGGGCTTTGCCTTCGCGGTGATGCCGATGGTGGCGCAATTCGCCGCCCGCGGCGACGAGGTGCACGTGCGCCGCGCCGCGCGCATGGCGCTCTGGCTGTCGATCGGCTTCTTCCTGCTGGCGCTGCCGCTCTTCTGGTTCGCCCGGCCGCTGCTGCTGCTGCTCGGCCAGACCCCCGAGGTCGCGGCCAATGCGCAGGATTACCTGCGCATCGCCGGCTGCGGCCTGCTGCCGGCGCTCGGTGTCATGGTGTTCAAGAACTACCTCGCCGCGCTCGAGCGCACCCGGGCGGTGTTCTGGATCACCGTCAGCGCCGCCGTGGTCAACGGGCTGGCGAACTACGCGCTGATCTTCGGCAACTGGGGCGCGCCCGAGCTCGGCATCACCGGCGCCGCCATCGCCTCGGTCTGCGCCCACAGCGCCGCCTTCGCCGGGGTCATCCTCTACGCGAGGCTGCGCCTGCCCGAGCACCATCTCTGGACCCATTTCTGGCGCCCCGACATCGAGATGCTGCGCGAGGTCTTCCACCTCGGCTGGCCGATCAGCCTGACCACCCTCGCCGAGGTCGGGCTTTTCGCCGCCACCGCCGTCATGGTGGGCTGGCTCGGCGCGGTGCCGCTGGCGGCGCATGGCATCGCCATGCAGCTCTCGGGCGCGATCTTCATGGTGCACCTCGGCCTGTCCAACGTCGCCACGGTGCGCGCCGGGCAGGCGATGGGCCGCAGCGATCTGAACTTCCTCACCCGCAGCACCATGGCGGCGCAGGTCCTGTCGCTCGGCATGGTGGTGATCACCGTCATCCTCTTCCTCGGCATGCCGAAGACCCTGCTCGACCTCTTCCTGTCGCCCGAGGATCCGCAGCGCGGCGAGATCCTGCGCGTCGGCACGCTGCTCCTGGCGCTGGCGGCGGTGTTCCAGCTGGTCGACTCGATCCAGGTGATCGTGCTCGGCGTGCTGCGCGGGCTCAGGGACACGCGCGTGCCGATGCTGATCGCCGCGGTCTCCTACTGGCTGGTCGGCATGCCGGTGGCCTGGGTGCTCGGCTTCCCGCTCGGCTACGGCGCGGGCGGGGTCTGGATGGGGCTCAGCCTCGGCCTCGGCCTTGCCGCCGCGCTGCTCTACTGGCGCTTCTGGCACCGCCAGGTGCCGCACCTGTCCGGCCTCGCGCTTGCAAGGGCGGCGGACGGCGACTAGAAGCGGCGCGATCATACGCCAAGCCCGAGCCAAGGAGCACGACATGGGATTTCGCATGGGGATCGTGGGTCTGCCCAACGTGGGCAAATCGACCCTGTTCAACGCCCTGACCAAGACCGCCGCCGCACAGGCGGCCAACTTCCCCTTCTGCACGATCGAGCCCAACGTCGGTGACGTCGCAGTGCCCGATCCGCGCCTCGACACGCTGGCCGAGATCGCCGGCTCGAAGCAGATCATCCCCACCCGGATGACCTTCGTCGACATCGCGGGCCTGGTGAAGGGCGCGTCCAAGGGCGAGGGCCTCGGCAACCAGTTCCTCGCCAACATCCGCGAGACCGACGCCATCGCCCACGTGCTGCGCTGCTTCGAGGATGACGACGTCACCCACGTCGACGGCCGCGTCGATCCGGTCTCGGACGCCGAGACGATCGAGACCGAGCTGATCATCGCCGACATGGAATCGCTGGAAAAGCGCCTGCAGAACATCACCCGCAAGGTGCGCGGCGGCGACAAGGAGGCGGTCCAGCAGGAGCGCCTGATGAAGGACGCCATGGCGATGCTCGAGCAGGGCAAGCCGGCGCGCCTCGTCGAGGTCGATGCCGAGGACGCCAAGCAGTGGCGGATGCTGCAGCTCCTGACCTCCAAGCCCGTGCTCTACGTCTGCAACGTCTCCGAGGAAGAGGCCGCCACCGGCAACGCGCTGTCGCAGCAGGTCGCCGAGATGGCCGCCGCGCAGGGCAACAGCCACGTGGTGATCTCCGCCAAGATCGAGGAGGAGATCAGCCAGCTCGACGCCGAGGAAGCCGAGATGTTCCTGTCGGAGCTGGGCCTCGAGGAGGCCGGTCTCGACCGCCTCATCCGTGCCGGCTACGAGCTGCTGCACCTCGAGACCTACTTCACCGTCGGCCCCAAGGAGGCCCGCGCCTGGACCATCCGCCAGGGCACCGCGGCACCGCAGGCCGCCGGCGTCATCCACGGCGACTTCGAGCGCGGCTTCATCCGCGCCGAGACCATCGCCTATGACGACTACGTCTCGAACAAGGGCGAACAGGGCGCCAAGGAAGCGGGCAAGATGCGCGCCGAGGGCAAGACCTACGTGGTCAAGGACGGCGACGTCCTGCACTTCCTGTTCAACACCTGATCTCCGCCCCATCGGCAAAGACAGCGCGGCGCTCCCCCGGGGCGCCGCGCTTTTCTTTTGGCCGCCCCACACCCCGCGCCAGCGCATGAAAAAAGGCGCGGCCCCCGCGGCCCGCGCCCTTCTTCTCTTTCCAAACACGCCGGGGTGAATTGGCCGAAGGCCAAGAGGGGCAGCGCCCCTCCCTTCCCCGCGCCGGGATCAGGCCGCCGCCGCGGTCCCCGCCTCGAGCCCCGCCGCCTCGTCGCAGCCGAGCATGATGTTGAGGTTCTGCACCGCCGCGCCCGAGGCGCCCTTGCCGAGGTTGTCGAGCACCGCCACCAGCGTCACCGCCCCGGTCGCCGGGTTGCCGTGCACCGACAGCTCGAGCGCGTTGGTGCCGTTGAGCCGCTGCGGCATCACCCGCGGCTCGTGCACCGAGGCATCGACCACCTTGACGAAGCGCTCACCCGCGTAGGCCGCCTTCAGCGCCGCCTCCGCCGCCGCGATGCCCTCCGCGCCCATGGCCGGAAGCTGCACCGCCACCGCCATGCCCTGCGCATAGGCGCCGACCGAGGGGACGAAGACCGGCACCGCGCTCAGCAGGCCGTGCTTCACGATCTCCGGCAGGTGCTTGTGGCCCTGCGACGCGGCATAGAGGAACGAGCCCACGACCTCGCCGTTCTCGTACTCGGCGATCATGCCCTTGCCGCCGCCGGTGTAGCCCGAGACGCCCGAGATCGCCGGGCCCGAGGCCGGGTCGATCAGCCCCGCGCCGACCAGCGGGCGGATCAGCGCGATGGCGCAGGTCGACCAGCAGCCGGGGTTCGACACGTATTGCGCCGCGGCGATGGCGTCGCGCTGGCCGGGGGCCATCTCGGCGAAGCCGAAGACCCAGCCCTCGGCGACGCGGTGCGCGGTCGAGGCGTCGATGATCTTGGTGCCGTGCGGTTCGGCCAGCGTCACGGTCTCGCGCGCGGCGTCGTCGGGCAGGCAGAGGATGGCGACATCGGCCTCGGCCAGCGCCTCGGACCGCGCGCCGGCGTCCTTGCGTCGGGCCGGGTCCACCTGGACGAGCGTGATGTCCGCGCGCTGCTCGAGCCGCTCGCGGATCTGCAGACCGGTCGTGCCGGCCTCGCCGTCGATGAACACCTTGTGGGCCATGGCCTCTCTCCTTGGGTAAACGTGGCGCCCCTATAACAGAGACGCCGTGGCAGATAAACTATGGCGGCCCCCCCGCGCGATCAAAAGCCTTCGAAGGCTTTTGCAAGTTTCTTCGAAGAAACTTGCCCCTACCCCTGCTCGTGGAAGAAGGCGTAGATGCGCTCGGCCAGCGCCTCGCTGACCCCGTCCACCGCCTTCAGATCCGCCAGATTCGCCCGGCCCACCGCCTTGGCCGAGCCGAAATGCGCCAAGAGCGCGCGCTTGCGCGCCGCGCCGACGCCGGGCACCTCGTCGAGCGGATTGGCCATCTGCGCCTTGGCGCGCTTGGCGCGGTGGGTGCCGATCGCCCAGCGGTGCGCCTCGTCGCGCAGGCGCTGGATGAAGTAGAGCACCGGATCGTTCCGCTGCAGCGCGAAGGGCCGCTCGCCGATGCGGTGGAACTCCTCCTTGCCGTGGTCGCGGTCGACACCCTTGGCGACACCCACCATCGGGATGTCCTCGACCCCCTGCTCCTGCATGATCTCCCAGACCGCCGAGACCTGTCCGGCGCCGCCGTCGATCAGCAGCAGGTCCGGCCAGAGCCCCTTGGACCGGTCCGGGTCCTCCTTCAGCAGCCGGGTGAAGCGGCGCGTCAGCACCTCCTTCATCATGCCGAAGTCGTCGCCCGGGACGAGGTCCTCGCCGCGGATGTTGTACTTGCGGTAGTGGTTCTTCATGAACCCCTCGGGGCCCGCGACGATCATCCCGCCCACGGCATTGGTGCCCATGATGTGCGAGTTGTCGTAGACCTCGATGCGCTGCGGCGGCCCGTCGAGCCCGAAGGCCTCGCCCACCCCGCGCAACAGCTTCGCCTGCGTCGCGGTCTCGGCCATGCGCCGAGCGAGGCTCTCGCGGGCGTTGCGCGCCGCGCCTTCGACCAGCTCGGCCTTCTCGCCGCGCTTCGGCACCGCGACCTCGACCTTGCGCCCGAGCTTGCCGGAAAGCGCCTCGGACATCAGATCGGGGTTCTCGATCTCGTGGGACAGCAGCACCAGCCGCGGCGGCTCCTTGCCGTCGTAGAACTGGCCGAGGAAGGCCTCGAGCACCTCGGCCTCCTCCACGTCCTCGCCGACGCGCGGGTAGAAGTCGCGATTGCCCCAGTTCTGGCCCGAGCGGATGAAGAAGACCTGCACGCAGGCCTGCCCGTGCTCGAGGTGCAGCGCGACGACATCGGCCTCCTCGACCCCTTGCGGGTTGATGCCCTGCACCGACTGCACCTGCGTCAGCGCGCGGATGCGGTCACGCAGCGCCGCGGCGCGCTCGAATTCCATCGCCTCGGAGGCCGCCATCATCTGCTCGGCCAGCCGCGCCTGCATCTCGGTGGATTTACCCGACAGGAAGCGCTGCGCGTCCTCGACCGACGAAAGGTAGTCCTCGCGGCTGATTTCCCCGGTGCAGGGCCCCGAGCAGCGGCGGATCTGGAACAGCAGGCAGGGCCGCGTGCGGCTGTCGAACATCGAGTCGGTGCAGTTGCGCAGCAGGAACACCCGCTGCAGCTGGGTGAGCGTGCGGTTCACCGCCCCGGCGCTGGCGAAGGGGCCGTAATAGGCGCCCTTCTCGGTCTTCGCGCCGCGGTGCTTCTTGATCTGCGGGAAGTCGTGCCCGGTGGTGACGAGGATGTTCGGAAAGCTCTTGTCGTCGCGCAGCAGCACGTTGAACTTCGGCTTCAGCTGCTTGATGAGGTTCTGCTCGAGCAGCAGCGCCTCGGTCTCGGTGCGCGTCGTCAGGAACATCATCGACGCGGTGTCCGAGATCATCCGCGTGATCCGCCGCGAGTGCTGCGCCGATGGCCGCGAATAGCTCGACACCCGCGCCTTGAGGTTGCGCGCCTTGCCGACGTAGAGCACCCGGCTCTGGTCATCGAGCATGCGGTAGACGCCGGGGCTCGACTCCAGCGTCCGCAGGTAGCCCTGGATGACCTCGTAGCCGCGTTTCGGCGCCGTCTGATGGGTGTCTTGTTCGTCGTTCATCGCGTCGTTTCCGGAATGTTCACGGCTTGCCTTGATTCTGCATCCCGCTGCAATGCCGGGACCCCGAGATCAAGGAAGATTGCATCCACCATTCCTGTGGATAAGCCTGCGGGCGAAATCCAGACTACTTCGATTTTCCCTTGAATCCGGGCCGTTTCGTTGATTTGCACAATTATTAGGCTGATTTATAACATACTGATTTCGCTACAAAGAATTCCTGCCGTGACCCCAAACCCTTGAAAGCTTGACGCTTTCCTAACGGTTCCGTGAAGGTATCGTGACAGGTGCACAACTTGCCGCAGGGACTCCCCGCGGCGGGACAACCGCGACCTCAGTCGCGGTCGCCGGTGTCCGGGGTCTGCCAGCCGAGGTGCTGGCCGCCGTCGGTGCAGAGGAACTGCCCGGTGACCCCAGGCGCGTCGAGGAAATATCCCAGCGCGCCGCAGATGTCCTCGGGGTTGGAGCCGCGCTGCAGCACGGTCGCCGCGCGTTGCTTGGCAAAGCCCTCGGCGCTCTGGTCGGCGCCCTGCAGCGTCGGCCCCGGTCCGATGGCGTTGATCCGCACCTTCGGCGCCAGCGCCCGCGCCCCGGTCTGCGTCAGCGTCCAGAGCGCCGACTTCGCCAGCGTGTAGGTGATGAACTCCGGCGTCAGCTTGCGCAGCCGCTGGTCGAGCATGTTGACGCAGAGCGCCCGCGCCCGCGGCTCGCCGCGCTCGTCGGTCTCGGCCTCGGGCGCCTGCGCGGCAAAGGCCTGCAAGAGCACGAAGGGCGCGCGCAGGTTCGACTCGATCGAGCGGTCCCAGCTTTCGCGCGTGGCGGTGCCCATGTCGTCATGCTCGAAGATCGAGGCGTTGTTGACCAGCACCCCGAGCGGCCCGCCGAGCGCCCCGGCGGCGCGCGCCACCAGCGGTTCCGTCTGCGCCTCGTCGAGCAGGTCGGCCTGCAGCGTCACCGCCTTGCGGCCCATGGCGCGGATCAGCCCCGCGACCTCCTCGGCCGCCTCCGCCGAGCCGCCGTAATGCACGGCGACGTCGAAGCCGCGCTCGCCAAGGTAGAGCGCCATCGCCCGCCCCAGCCGCTTGCCCGCGCCGGTCACCAGCGCGCGTTTCTCGATACCCATACCTCTTCCCTTCGAAACCGATCAGACCAGCACGGCCACCACGTAGCCGACGTAGAGCGCCGACAGGATCGCCCCCCAGATACGGCCGATGTCGCGTCCGAGGAAGACGAAAGGCACGAGGATGAGCGAGGCGCCCAGCATCACCCAGAGGTCGAAGCCGAGGAACTGCGGATCGACCGGCAGCGGCTTGATCAGCGCGGCCACCCCGATGATCGCCAGCAGGTTGAACACGTTCGAGCCGATGACATTGCCCAGCGCCACGTCCGCCTGCTTGCGGATCGCCGCCATGACCGAGGTGGCAAGCTCGGGCAGCGAGGTGCCGAGCGCGACCAAGGTCAGGCCGATCACCGTGTCGGGCACGCCGAACATCTCGGCGATCTCGGTGGCGCTGTCGATCAGCAGGTTCGCCCCGACCGGCAGGCCGACGAGGCCCAGCGCGAGGTAGAGCGCGATCTTCCAGCCCGGCATGTCCGGATCGGCCCCCTCGGGCTCCTCCAGCTCGCCGGCCTCGCAGGCCGCCGCCTCTTCCTTGCCGTTGCGGCGGTGGCAGAGCGCGTCGCGCACCGAATCCCACAGGATCAGCGCCATCACCCCCAGCATCACGACGCCCGCGATCCAGTCGAAGACCCCGCGGAAGGCCAGCGCGATGAACAGCACGGTCGCGCCGAGCATGATCAGGTAGCTCTTGCGCGTGTCATGGGTGGAGGAGTGGATCACCGTGATCAGCGCCGGGATGCCCAGCACCAGCAGCGCGTTGGCGGTGTTCGAGCCCACAACGTTGCCAAGCGCGATCCCCGGCACGCCGTCGAGCGCCGCCTGGATCGAGATCAGCAGTTCCGGGGCAGAGGTGCCGAAGGCGACGATGGTCAGGCTGACGATCAGCGCCGGGATGCCCATGCGCAGGGACAGGTTCACCGCCCCCTTGACCAGTGCATCCCCCGCCAGAAGCAGGATCACAAGGCCCAGGGCCGCGTAGAGAAATACCATTTCAGACCTTTCGTTCGCTGCAGGGGCACGGCCCCTTGCCGATCCTGTGTCGGCCGCAGCGCGGACATTTCCTTCCCGCCTCGCGGCGGCTCAGCCGGCCCGTTCCGGGCATGCGCAGCTTGCCGAAGATCCCCAGCACCGCGATGACCACAAGAAAGAGGGCGACAACCTTGGCAAGCATGTCAGAGCCCGAAGCGCGCGTAGCCCGCGCGCTCCTCGATCAGCCCCAGCGTCTCCTCGGCAAGGCTCAGGCCCAGCCGCGGGATCAGGCGCCGCTTGGCGCCGTAGCGGCGGAAGCGGACCTTGTCGCCGTAGCGCGCCTTCATCCCCGGCACGAGATGGGCGATGCCGTCGGCGAGCCCGACCTCGACCGCCGGGCGGCCGATCCAGATCTCGCCGGTGAAGAGGTCCGGGTCGTTCTTCAGCTTGGCGCCGCGCCGCGCCTTCACCTGTGCGATGAAGGTCTCGTGCAGCTGGCCGAGGATCCGGTTCAGCCGCGCCACGTCCTCCTCGGTCTCGGGGCGGAACGGGTCGAGCATGCTTTTCGACTTGCCGGCGGTGTGCACCCGCCGTTCGATCCCGTTCCGGTTGAGGAAGACCTGCGCGCCGAAACCCGCCGAGATCACCCCGATCGAGCCGAGGATCGAGCTTTCGTCGGCGAAGATCTCGTCCGCCGCCGAGGCGATCCAGTAGCCGCCCGAGGCCGCCACGTCCTCGACGAAGGCGAAAACCGGCACCTTGGTCTCTTCCGACAGGCGGCGGATGCGCGCGCCGATCAGCGAGCTCTGCACCGGCGAGCCGCCGGGCGAATTGATCTCGAGCGCCACCGCCTTCGGCTTGCCGCGGCGGAAGGCCCGCTCGAGCACCGGTGCCAGCGAAGCGTCGTTGAGCGCGCCGCGCCCCTGCATGCCGATGGCGCCCTGCAGACGCACGACCGAGACAAGAGGCTTGGGTTTCAGGAAGGGGATCCGGATTTGCATGCGGGTGATGTAGACACCCCCCCCAGCAACGACAAGACGGCGGCGGAAAAGAACTCCGGGCTGAGGCCGCGCCTCCGCAGGCGGCCCCGCTGCCGCCTTTCTTCTAGGCCCAAATATTCCGGGGGAGTCCGCGCCAAAGGAAAAGGGCGGGAGCCGCGCCCCCGCCCTTCGTCCATGTCCGGCGATCCGCCGCTCAGCCCGCGGCGCGGGCCGAGGGCTTGAAGCTGATCCGGTCGGAGACGGTGAACCGCCCGCCGCCGGCCTTCTCGATCTTGCCCTCGCGCAGCAGCTGGCCGAAGCTGCGCAGCCGGTCCTCGCGGCTGGAGTCCTGCGCCTCGACCTGGCGCACCTTGGTCATCAGCTGCGGGCGCGAGAACTCGGCGCGGCCTTCGACGTAGGAGAGGTAGGCCGCGGCCGCCTCGAGCAGTTCGGGCAGGTCATGCGCCCCGACGCTGTCGGCGTAATCGGCGAAATCGCCCGTGGTGCCGGCGCTTTCCTGCACCTCGATGTCCGCCAGCGTCACGCGGCGCGGACGCAGCGGCGCCGCGGCGACCTCGGTCAGGATCTCGGGCGCGGTCTCGTCGACCCGCTGCGCGGCCACCAGTTTCAGCGGTGCCGGGCGCTGCGGCACGACCTCCTCGACCGGGCGCTCGGCGCGGGCCGGGGCGGCGGGGCGGCGCGGGCGCACCACGTCGGCCAGATCCTCGCGGTAGGGCTGGGTCTGCGCCTCGGCATCCTTCTTGCGGCCGAGCAGCCGGTCGGCGCGGGTCGCGGCGACGGCGGCGCGCAGATGCGCGATCGCGCTGCGGCGGCGGTTGCCCTCGGGCTCCTCGAGCTGGGTGTTGGTCTCGTCGAGGATGCGCGAGGTGTCATTGTCCTCGACGCTCTGCTCGGTGAGCATCACCCGGGCGGGGCTCGACATCTTCACCGCCTTGCGCACGTCCTGGTGGGCCATGCGGGCGATCGCATCCTCGAGGTCGTCCTCGTCCTCGTCGGCAGCCTCGGCCGCGGCGGGGGTCTCGTCGAAGGCCTCGGCGAAGGCGTCCGACTCGAGCTCGTCCTCGTCGTCGAACTCGTCGAACTCGTCCTCGTCGAACTCCTCGTCACGGGCCTCGATGCGGGGCTGGACGCGGGTCGCGGCCAGTTCCTCCGGCGCCTCGTCGTCGTCGAGATCCTCGGAGTCCCAGGCGGTATCGTCCCAGTCCTCGTCCTCTTCCCCGTCATCCTCGGCGTCGTCCCAGTCCTCGTCGTCCCAGTCCTCGTCCGAGGCGGTATCGGCCTCGAGATCGGCGAGCACGGCGGCGGCCTCGACGGGAAGCTCCACCCCGGCACCGGACTCGAGCGTCTCGAGATCCGCGACCTCGTCCCAGTCCTTCTCGATGCCGGCGGCCAGTTCGGCCTTCACCGCCTCGAGTTCGCGGGCAAGCTCGGCCTCGTCCTCGGCGGAAAGGCTGCTCGAGGGTTTCGGCTCCTGCATCTGCTCGAGCTGGCCGGTGGCGACGGCGGCCTCGAAGGCGGCGCGGGTCACCTTGACGACGCGCACCCGGCGCGGCGTGCGCAGCTGCTCGGCGGGCGTCTCGGGCGCGGCGGCAAGATCGGGCGTCAGCGCCAGCGGCGCGACGGGCGCGGCGACTTCCGGCTCCCCGGCGGCGAGCAGCGTCGCGGCGAGATCGTCCTCCTCCGCGTCCTCGACGGCGTCCTGCGCCGCGGTGTCGGAGGCCAGCGTGCCCAGCATCGCCGAGACGGCGGCAATGGTGTCCGTACCCTCGGCAAGCGCCGCGTCCTGGTCCTCGTCGGGCATCAGCGCGGAGGGCTGGGCCGGGGCGGCACCGCCCGAGACGACCGCCCGGATCCGGCGCAGCTTGGCGGCGACGCTGTCATCGGAAAGATCCGCCCCACCGGCCGGCGCCGCGGCGGCGGCGGGCATCTCGTAGGCGGTTTCCTCGTAATCGTAATCCTCCGCGGCCCCCTGCCCCGCCTCGGCGGCGAAGAAGGCGGCCTCGGCGGCAAGGCTGTCGAGACGCGGCTGCACCGGCGCCAGCTCGGCCTCGGCTCGGACCTGCGCGGCCTGCGCCGCGGCGCGGGCCTCCTCGGCCTCGGCTTCCGCCTCGGCGGCGGCGCGGGCGGCGGTGGCGGCCAGCGCCTCCTCCATGCCGCGATCGGCGTCGGGGCCGACGACCTCGGCGGCGGGACGGGTCAGGGGAGCCGTCAGCGGCGCAGTCAGGGGCGCCGTCATCGGCGTTGCGACATCCGCGAGCGGACCGCGCAGCACCAGCCGGCCTCCCTGCACCTCGGCATCGAGCTGCGCCTTCAGCAGCTGCGCGGCAAGCTCGGGATCGAACTGCGGCGGCTCGGCGCCGAAGAAGCGGTCCTCGCGCACCACGCCCCGGAAGAAATGCGTGGTGTCCTTGACCACGCCCAGGGGATCATCGAAGCCTTCTGCCGTGCACGAGAAGGTGCCGTAGGACACCGTCAGAATCTTGCTCGAACTCACCATGTTCCGCTCACTTTTCACACGCTCTGCAACAGACTGTTTACCATCCACTAGGAGACCAAAGCTGACCGAATCTGAGGTTTTCACAGTATCATTTCATGACCAGATTGTGGTCGTTTTCGCGGAAGGCCACTAAAAAGCCATGAACTCCGGACTGATCCGATCACAATCCCCGGTGCTGCTGGTGGGCGGCGGCGACTGCCCCGCCGAACTGCTCGAGCCGCTGCTTGCCCGCAGCGCGATCCGCGTCGCGGCCGACGGCGGCGCGGCGGCGCTGCTCGGCGCGGGGGTGACCCCCGACGCGGTCATCGGCGATCTCGACTCGCTCTCCGCCGCGGACCGCGCCCGCATTCCCGCGGACCGCGTCCACCGCATCGCCGAGCAGGACAGCACCGATTTCGACAAGTGCCTGCGCAACATCGACGCGCCGCTGGTGCTGGCGGCGGGGTTTCTCGGCGCGCGGCTCGATCACCAGCTGGCGGCGATGACCGTGCTCGCGCGGCGCCCGGACCGGCCCTGCCTGCTGGTCGGGCGCGAGGACGTGGTGGCGCTCTGCCCGCCCGATCTGACGCTCGAGCTGCCCGTCGGCAGCCGCTTCTCGCTCTTCCCGATGGGTCCGGTCGGCGGCACCAGCCGCGGGCTGCGCTGGCCGATCGACGGGCTGCGCTTCGCCCCCGACCGCGTCACCGGCACCTCGAACGAGACCGACGCGCCGCGCGTCGCGCTGAGCCTCGACGCACCGAAGATGCTGGTCATTCTGCCGGCGCAGGCGCTGGCTGCTCTGGAACGGGCGCTGCTGCACGCGCCTTCGCGATGGCCCGCTCCCGCATGAGGATGTAGAGCCCCGAGGCGACGGTGACGCAGATGCCCACCGTCGCCAGCCGGTTCGGCAGGTCGCCGAAGACCAGCAGGCCGAAGAGCGTGGCAAAGGGAATCTCGAGATACTGCATCGGCGCCAGCGTCGCGCCGGGGGCAAAGCGCAGCGACCATGTCATCAGCAGGTGTGCCAGCGTGCCCAGCAGGCCGATCGCGACGATCAGCCCCCAGACCCGGGCGTCGGGCAGGCTCCAGTCCAGCGCCGGGACCGCGCCGCCGGGCACCAGCAGAAGCACCGGCGCCATGATCGCCACGGCGATCACCCCCGACACCGCCTGCAGCGAGATCGCGTCGACCTCGCGCGCGATCTGCCGGGTAACCAGCATGAAGAGCGAGAAGTTCAGCGCCACGCCCAGCGGCAGCAGCGCCGGCCAGCCGACCTCGGCAAAGGCGGGCTGCACCACGAGCAGCGTGCCGATGAAGCCGACGCCGCAGGCCGCCAGCCGCCGCCAGCCGACCTCCTCGCCCAGCACGTAATGACCCAGCAGCAGCATGAAGAAGGGCATGACGAAGGCGATGGCCACCGCATCCGCCAGTTCCAGATGGCGCAGCGCCGCGAACATCATGCCGATGCCCAGCATGTGCATCAGCGTGCGCAGGACGGTCAGCCCGAGCACCCGCCGCCGCATCCGCCAGACCCGGTGCGTGGCGATCACCATCGGGATCAGCACCGCCGCCTGCAAGGCGAAGCGCAGCAGCAGCAGCTGGCCGATCGACACCTCGTTGCCGAGCAGCTTGGCGACCGCGTCCCCCATCGGGGCCACGACGCAGAAGCCGAACATCAGCAGGATACCGAGAAGGGGGCGATCACCAACCATGCGCCGGACGATAGCCGTGCCCCGAAATCATAACAATATTTTCCTTCCGTGCGGCATCTCGGCGCGGGGCAGCGCGTGCAGTGCCCCCCTCGCCTCGCCGTGATTGCCCTGCGATGAAGGCCGCTTGCGCGGCGCGGCGGCCACCCCGGGCGGGGTTTCGCGGCGCTTCCGGCGCGGCCCGGAGGCACCATCGCCGCGATGCCGCGCCCTTGTCGCCAAGTGCCGGGTTGCGTGTGCATCCGCCTTGGCCTACATAGCGCCCGTTCAACACAGCCGGAATGCCTGAGACGCCCCATGGAAAACGTGATCCTTATCGTGCACCTCCTCCTTGCGCTCGCGCTGATCGGCGTCGTGCTGCTCCAGCGCTCCGAGGGTGGCGGTCTGGGCATGGGTGGCGGCGGCGGGGCGATGAGCCGGCGCGCGGCAGCCACGGCTCTCGGCAAGATCACCTGGGTGCTCGCCGGCGCCTTCATCGTGACCTCGATCACCCTGACGGTGCTCGCGGCCAGCGATGCCAGCGGCGTCTCGGTCATGGATCGCCTCACCGGCTCGGCTCCGGCCACGGAAACCGACAGCTCGGCACCGGCACCGCTGAACACCGACGGGCTCCTGCCCCCGCCCGCGGGCGGAAATGACGCAGGCGCAGATGCGCCGATGGTTCCGAGCGCCGACTAAGAACTGCTCGACTAACAATAGCTTGAGGGTCGCCTGTCAGCCGCAACAGCATCTTGCGGTTGGCTAGACAGTGCGGCCCGAATCCTTTATACGTGGACTCCCGTGATGCTGCGGTCTTCGGGCCGTGGGTGTCCTCCATTTTGACGCAAATCACGGGGTCGCGCTGCCCATGGCACGTTTCATCTTCATCACCGGCGGTGTCGTTTCTTCACTCGGCAAGGGTCTTGCTTCGGCGGCTCTCGGGTCGCTGCTTCAGGCGCGGGGCTTCTCGGTCCGTCTGCGCAAGCTCGATCCGTACCTGAACGTCGATCCGGGCACCATGAGCCCCTTCGAGCATGGCGAGGTCTTCGTCACCGATGACGGGGCCGAGACCGACCTCGACCTCGGCCACTACGAGCGCTTCACCGGCGTTCCGGCCCGCAAGACCGATTCCATCTCCTCGGGCCGCATCTACACCAACGTGCTCGAGAAGGAGCGCCGCGGCGACTACCTCGGCAAGACCATCCAGGTCATTCCCCACGTCACCAACGAGATCAAGGACTTCATCTCGATCGGCGAGGACGAGGTGGACTTCATGCTCTGCGAGATCGGCGGCACGGTCGGCGACATCGAGGGCCTGCCCTTCTTCGAAGCCATCCGCCAGTTCAGCCAGGACAAGCCGCGCGGCCAGTGCGTCTTCATGCACCTGACGCTGCTGCCCTACATCAAGGCGAGCGGAGAGCTGAAGACCAAGCCGACGCAGCACTCCGTCAAGGAGCTGCGCTCGATCGGTCTCGCCCCCGACATCCTCGTCTGCCGCTCCGAGGGCCCGATCCCGCAGAAGGAACGCGAGAAGCTCGCGCTCTTCTGCAACGTGCGCCCCGACAGCGTGATCGCCGCGCAGGACCTGCCGTCGATCTACGACGCGCCGCTGGCCTACCACCGCGAGGGTCTCGACCAGGCCGTGCTCGACGCCTTCGGCATCACCCCGGCACCGCGCCCCAACCTCGAGAAGTGGGAAGACGTATCGGAACGCATCCACAACCCCGAGGGCGAGGTCAACGTCGCCATCGTCGGCAAGTACACCCAGCTCGAGGACGCCTATAAGTCGATCGCCGAGGCGCTGACCCATGGCGGCATGGCGAACCGGGTGAAGGTCAACGTCTCCTGGGTCGATGCCGAGCTCTTCGAGCGCGAGGACCCGGCCCCCTACCTCGAGGGCTACGACGCGATCCTCGTGCCCGGCGGCTTCGGCGAGCGCGGCACCGAAGGCAAGATCAAGGCCGCCCAGTTCGCGCGCGAGCACAAGGTGCCCTACCTCGGCATCTGCCTCGGCATGCAGATGGCGGTCATCGAGGCGGCGCGCAACGTCGCGGGCGTGGCCAAGGCCGGCTCCGAGGAATTCGACCACGAGAAGGGCGAGAAGCGCTTCGAGCCGGTCGTCTACCACCTCAAGGAATGGGTGCAGGGCAACCAGAAGGTCAACCGCTCGGTGGCCGACGACAAGGGTGGCACCATGCGCCTCGGCGCCTATGACGCGGTGCTGGCCGAGGGCTCGAAAGTGGCGCAGGTCTACGGCACCACCACCATCGACGAGCGTCACCGCCACCGCTACGAGGTCGACATCAAGTACCGCAAGGCGCTCGAGGCCGGCGGGCTCTGCTTCTCGGGCATGTCGCCCGACGGCAAGCTGCCCGAGATCGTCGAATGGCCCGACCATCCGTGGTTCATCGGCGTGCAGTTCCACCCGGAACTGAAGTCGAAGCCCTTCGATCCGCATCCCCTCTTCAAGGACTTCGTCCGCGCCGCGAAAGAGGTCTCGCGCCTGGTCTGATCCGGCGCAGCGCTGAAATTGTGAACGCCCCCGCGGAGACCCGCGGGGGCGTTTTCACATGCGGTGACGCCCCCGCGGCTTCACCTCTCGGCGGGGGTGTGCCATCCGGTCAGCGCCGGCAGGCTGCGCATGATCCGGCATTCCAGCGCGAAGACCAGCTTGCGCAGCTGCAGCGCCGGGCGCTCGATGCCGACCCACGAGACATGCGCGACCAGCATCGTCAGAGGCAGCGACAGCAGCGTGATCCAGTACCATTCGCGCAGCCCCGGCAGCAGGTAGGCGATCAGCTGCTGGATGATGAAGTGATAAAGGAAGATGCCGTAGCTGAGGTCGGCCTGCTTCAGCAGCCGCACCCGCGGCAGGTTCATCACCCCAAGCGCCACGGTGACATAGGAGACCGCGGCGATCCCGACGTATTGCCCCAGCCCGCTCAGGCTGAAGGCAAGCACCGACACCAGTGCCGCGACACCCACGAGACCGGCGCGGACAGGGATCCGGTCGCGATAGGCGTGCAGGCAGACGCCGCAGATAAAGGCCAGCACCAGCGCCCGCCCGGTCACCGGCCCGACCCAGGGGTCGAAATGCCAGCCGGTCTTCATCCCCATCCTGAGGATCGACAGCGCGAAGAAGGCCAGCAGCCCCAGCAGCAGCACGCGGCGGTCGCGCCGCGCCCCGACCAGCGCCAGGATCCCCAGCCCGATGTAGCAGACCAGTTCGAAGGGCACGGTCCAGAGCTGCCCGTTGGCCATGCCCGGCGTCGGATTGCCCTCGAAGGCTCCCGGCAGGTAGAGCGACGCGTCGGTCACGTGGCCGGTGACGTTGAGCAGGTAGCGGAAGAATCCCTCGCTGGTGAAATACTCGGCCCAGGGCAAGCTGGTGACCATCGGCCCGATCAGCATGGCCGAGATCGTCACCTCGACCGCCAGCGCCGGGTAGATGCGCAGGAAGCGCAGCCCCATGAAGCTCAGCAGCGTGCGGCAGCGGTAGAGGCTGCCCGCCACGAGAAAGCCCGACAGGGCAAAGAACATCGGCAGCACGGTCATCGCGAGACCGTCGAGGGGGAAATGCCCCCAGACCGCGTTCATGTAAATCTTGTGTCCATAGGCGATCTGCACGCTGTGAATCACCAGAACCAGCACGGAGAGGATGAGGCGCATGTAGTCGAAACCGCTCGGGCGGCTGTCGGCGGCCTCCAGGTGGTCGTTCAGGGTCACGGTGTCGCTCCTTTGCGCACGACCTGACCGGAATCTCGGAGATGACCAACGAAAACCATGGCTGGGAGTGCGCGAAAAAGGTGGAATATCACTTCTCACAATGGGGCGATGCTCGCGCAGCATCCCGCGCACGGCAAGCGGGAACTGCCCCGAGGGCCACAACTGTCGGGATTCCGCCTGCCGGGCGGTCAGCCAGGCGGCTCCTGCCCGATTTCTGTGCCGCGGCGCCCCGCTCGACTTCGCGCCGCCTTGGCGCTATCTGCGGCGGGATGCGCATGGGATGTGCATGGCCGGTGCATGACCCGTGCCTCCTGCCCATCTCCCGAAACCGCCCAGCTGCCGAGGCCCGCAATGCTTTCCTACCAACACGCCTTCCACGCCGGGAATCTCGCCGACCTGCAGAAGCACGCGCTGCTGGCCGAGCTGCTCGAGTACCTCACCAGGAAGGACAAGCCGCTCACCTACATCGAGACCCATGCCGGCCGCGGCCTCTACGACCTGACCTCGGCCGAGGCGGTCAAGACCGGCGAGGCGGCGCAGGGGATCGAGGCGCACCAGGGCATCTTCCGCGCCGATCACCCCTACCTCCGGGCACTCGCCGAGGTGCGCGCCGAGCACGGGCCGAACGCCTATCCCGGCTCGCCGCTGATCGCCGCCAAGCTGCTGCGCCCGCAGGATAAAATCCACCTCGCCGAGCTTCACCCGCAGGAGCACCAGGCGCTCGTCCGGGCGCTGCGCGGGCCGAATATCGCGGTCCACCGGCAGAACGGCTTCGACCTCGCGCAGAGCCTCTGCCCGCCCGAGCCGCGCCGCGGCGTGTTGCTCGTCGACCCGCCCTACGAGCTCAAGCAGGACTATGTCGAGCTGCCGAAGTTCTTCCGCCAGGTCGCCAAGAAATGGAACGTCGGCGTGCTGGCGCTCTGGTACCCGATCCTGTCCAACGCCGCCCACGTGCCCATGCTCGCCGCCCTCTCCGAGGATTTCCCCGAGGCGCTCTGCCACGAGATCCGCTTCCCCCCCGTGCGCGAGGGGCACCGGATGATCGGCTCGGGCATGTTCATCGTGAACCCGCCCTGGGGCCTCGCCGAGGCCGCCGCGGCGCTGACCGATCGGCTGCGCAATGCCGGTGCCGCGCGCTGAGCGCGCAAGCCCATTGCCGAAGCCCGCAAGCTGACGCAGAGTAAGCCCGTTGACACTGGGAAACGGGACCACGATGGCACGGCACACCCCGAAGCGCGCCGGTTCGAGCCGGCATCGCCGCGCGTGGCGCGCGGGCTGAGATTCTGGATGGCGGCACCGGAGGCCACGCCTCTGGAGCCCGGCGACGTGCCGCTCGCTCTCGGCGCGCTGCTTCTGCGCGCCGCCGCGGAGGCGCAGGAGCATTCGCCGCTGATCGGCGTGGCGCTGGTCGACGCGGTGCTGGCGCGGCGCCACGAGCTGACCCGCCGCGAGGCCGCCGAGATGCGCCTTGCCTGCCAGGCGGTCGCCGCCGCCGCCCCCGACACCGCCTGTTTCGCCGCCATGCTCGCCCGCGCCGTGACCTACCGCGACCGGCTGGCGCTGGCCCATTGCCTCTGCGAGGTCATGGCCGCGACCGACACCGCCCCGAACGCGCTGCAGACCGCGCTCTGGCTGTCCGAGCACCTGCTCTTCGTCGCGCCGCGCGACCTGACGGCGAGCCGGGCGGGTTAGCGCGCCGGCAAGGGCTCCGCGCGCAAGCGGTCTCTGCCCGGAGAATTGAACCCGAGGGACGGCGCGGGCCGTTGGCGCGGCGGCAAGACCCGGCTATATCTTGCGCATGTTCGCGGATTTCCTGAAACGGCTGGTCACTCCCGGCCTTGAGCCCCTGCCCGACGCCGATGCGCGGCTGGCGCTCTGTGCGCTGCTCGTGCGCGTCGCACGGGCCGATGAAACCTACGACCAGTCCGAGCAGGACCGGATCGACCGCATCGCCGCGGCGCGCTACGCGCTCTCGCCCTTCGAGGCGGCACGGCTGCGGCGCGAGGCCGAGGCGCTCGAGGCCGAGGCGCCCGACACGGTGCGCTTCACCCGGGCGATCAAGGAGGCCGTCGCCTACGAGGAGCGCATCGCGGTGATCGAGGCGCTGTGGCAGGTGGCGCTGGCCGACGGGACCCGCGACGACGAGGAGGACGCGGTGCTGCGGCTGGTCGCGAACCTGCTCGGCATCAACGACAGGGATTCGGCGCTGGCGCGGCAACGGGTCGAGGCGGCGGGCTGAGACGCCCCCCGGGCGGCTGAATTCCGGGCATATGCCCGTTTACCCCGCGCAAACCCGGATATGAGGGCCTTTTTGCACATGGACAATCGGCCCTATTTTCGCCCATTCTCGCCGCCAATATCAGCAACTGCCCAAGAAGGTATGGCTTGACCGATACAGCCCCAGCCCAAGCTCCAGTCATCGAGATCCGCGATCTGCACAAGGCCTATGGCGAGCTCGAAGTGCTCAAGGGGGTCAGCATCACCGCCCGGCGCGGCGATGTGGTCTCGCTGATCGGCTCGTCGGGCTCCGGCAAGTCGACGCTGTTGCGGTGCTGCAACCTGCTCGAGGACAGCCAGCAGGGCGACATCCTGTTCAAGGGCGAGCCCGTGCGCTGGCACGGCACCGGCCACCACCGCCGGCCGGCCGATCCCAAGCAGGTGCTGCGCATGCGCACCAACCTGTCGATGGTGTTCCAGCAGTTCAACCTCTGGGCCCACATGACCATCCTGCAGAACGTCATGGAAGCGCCGCTCACCGTGCTCGGCCGCCCGCGCGACGAGGTCGAGGCCGCCGCAAGGCGCTATCTCGACAAGGTCGGCATCGGCGACAAGGCCGACGCGTGGCCGGCGCAGCTTTCGGGCGGCCAGCAGCAGCGCGCGGCGATCGCGCGCGGGCTCTGCATGGAACCCGAGGCGCTGCTCTTCGACGAGCCGACCTCGGCGCTCGACCCCGAGCTCGAGCAGGAGGTGGTGCGGGTGATCAAGGACCTCGCCGCCGAGGGGCGCACCATGATCATCGTCACCCATGACATGAAGATGGCCCATGACGTGAGCGATCACGTGGTGTTCCTGCACAAGGGCCTGATCGAGGAACAAGGCGCACCGGCCGAGCTGTTCGGCGCGCCCAAGTCGGAACGGCTGCAGGGCTTCCTGCGGTCGACCAGCCACGTCTGACGGGTGGCAAGAGACCACCCCGGACATCTACCTAACCAGGGAGCAAGACCAATGAAATCCATCCTTCTCGGCACCGCCGCGCTGGCCCTGACCGCCTCGATGGCGCTGGCCCAGGACGTCGTGCGCATGGGCACCGAGGGCGCCTACCCTCCGTACAACTTCATCAACGACAAGGGTGAAGTGGACGGGTTCGAGCGCGAGCTGGGTGACGAGCTGTGCAAGCGCGCCGAACTCAACTGCGAGTGGGTGACCAACGACTGGGATTCGATCATCCCCAACCTCGTTTCGGGCAACTACGACACCATCATGGCCGGCATGTCGATCACGCCCGAACGTGAGGCGGTGATCGGCTTCACCCAGAACTACACCCAGCCCGATCCCTCGGCCTACCTCGTGCTCACGGGCAACGAGGACATCGACCTTGCAGGTTCGGTGATCGCCGCGCAGACCGGCACCATCCAGGCCGCCTTCGTCGCCGAGATGGGCGCCACGCTGGTCGAATACGCGACCCCGGACGAGACCGTCGCCGCCGTGCGCAACGGCGAGGCCGACGCGGTGCTCGCCGACAAGAGCTACCTCGCGCCCGTCGCCGACGAGAGCGAGGACGTCGCGCTGCTGCCGCAGGACGAGATGATCGGTGGCGGCGTCGGCATGGGCCTGCGCCAGAGCGACAGCGAGCTGAAGGGCAAGTTCGACGCGGCCATCCAGTCGATGAAGGACGACGGCTCGCTGAACGCGCTGCTGGAAAAATGGGAAATCGGCGCTCCCTTCTGAGCGCTCCAACGGGAGGGGGCCCGCGCGGCCCCCTCGACGGCTGACAAGACATGTTCTCCTGGTGTACCGACCCCAACGCGATCGACGGCCTGGCATGGCTGAGCTGCTACCTGACCACGGGCAAGCACCTGTCGATCTATCTGTCGGTGGGCACCGTGCTGCTGCTGCTGGCGATCACCGCGCCCGTCGCCCTCGCCTTCGGCTTCGGCGGCGCCATGGCCGCGCGCTCGCATTTCCCGCCGCTGTCGTGGCTCGGCAAGGCCTATATCGCCATCGTGCGCGGCGTGCCCGACATCGCCTTCTTCCTCTTCTTCGTGATCGCCCTCGACCAGTTCTTCGAGTGGATGCGTCACAAGGTGAAATGCCCCGACTGGGACCAGCCGATCCGCCAGGGCAATGATTTCGTGGTCTGCCCGCAGGCCAAGCTGCCGCTCTCGAACGCCGCCCAGTGGGTGCACGAGACCTACGGCTTCTCGCTCGCGGTGCTGACCTTCTCCATCGTCTTCGGCGCCTTCGCCGCGAACGTGCTCTACGGTGCCATGCGCGCCGTGCCGCATGCGCAGCTCGAGACCGCCGAGGCCTATGGCATGTCCCGCCGCCAGACCTTCTGGCGCATCCTCGTGCCGCAGATGTGGGTCTATGCCCTGCCGGGCCTGTCGAACCTGTGGATGGTGCTGATCAAGGCCACTCCGCTGCTGTTCCTGCTCGGCGTCGAGGACATCGTCTACTGGGCGCGCGAGCTCGGCGGATCGAAGACCACCAAGTTCACCGACTACCCCCACCCCGACTGGCGCGTGTGGTACTTCCTGGCGCTGCTGGTCTTCTACCTGCTGTTCACCCGCGTCTCCGAGATCGTGCTCGACCGGATCATGAAGCGGCTCACCCACGGCCAGGCGACCATGGGCGGCGAAGCGCAGAGGAAGGCCACATGAGCTGCTGGGAAACCATCGCGGACTACGGGCTGCGCTCGATCGGCATCGGCGAGCGGCTGCTGCCGCGCGACAACTTCACCCTGTGCCAGCAGTTCACGCTGATCGGCTCGGGGATGCTGTGGAACATCTACTTCGGCGTGGTCGCGCTGGTCACGGGCTTCTTCCTCGCCACCGCGCTGGCACTCGGCAAGGCGTCGCGGATCACGCCGGTCCGCAAGCTGGCGGAATGGGTGATCTTCGTGTTCCGCGGCTCGCCGCTGTTCATCCAGTTCTTCTTCGCCTACTTCCTCTTCCTCAGCCTCAAGGGCGTCTCGCCCGCCTTCGATCCGTTCACCTCGGCCTGGCTCGGGGCGGCGCTGGTGCTGTTCCTGAACACCGCCGCCTATACCGGCGAGATCTTCTACGGCGCGCTGCTTTCGGTGCCGAAGGGCGATGTCGAGGCGGCGGATGCCTACGGCTTCTCGGGTTGGCCGCGCTTCCGGCGGATCGTCTGGCCGACCATGCTGCGGCTCGCGTGGCCCGCCTACACCAACGAGGCGATCTTCCTCTTCCACGCCACCACGCTGGTGTTCTTCTCGGGCTTCCCGGCCTGGCAGCAGCGGGGCGACGCGCTCTATTACGCGAACTACTTCGCCGACAAGACCTTCAACCCGTTCATCCCCTACCCGATCCTCGCGGGCTATTTCATCCTGCTGACGCTGACGGTCGTGGGGCTCTTCGGGCTGATCAACAAGCGGCTGAACCGGCACCTGCCGAAGGAGCGCCGCAAGAAAATCCGGATGCGCCCGCGCCTGCTGATGCGCTGAGGCCGCCCCTTCAAAAGCCCCCAAAGCCGGACGCCCCGCGCGCCCGGCTTTTTTCATGCCTGCCGCGCAGCGGCGCGGCTCCCGGCCCCCCGCCGCGCGCCGCCTCCCCTTTCATCTTTCCAAAAATACTCCCTTTCCCGCCGCAAGCCCCCGCTTGCCAGCTTCGATCCGACTCGCTACGCTAAATTTGATCAAATTCTTGGACAGAAAATGACAGACCCGAAAACCTGGCTCCGCAAGAACCCCCAGGTCCGCACCATCCGCGTGGCCGCATGCGACCTCAACGGACAGCCTCGCGGCAAGCGCGTCCCCTCCCGCTTCGCACACAAGGTCGTCGAGGACGGCACGCGCTTCCCCTTCTCCGCGCTGAACCTCGACATCTGGGGCGAGGACATCGACGACAGCCCGCTGGTGTTCGAATCCGGTGACCGCGACGGGGTGCTCAAGCCCACCGAGCGCGGCTTCGTGCCGATGCCCTGGCTCGAGGCGCCGACCGCGCTCCTGCCGATCTGGATGTACCACGAGGGCGGCAAGCCCTACGAGGGCGACCCCCGCCACGCGCTGGCGCAGGTGGTCAACCGCTACAAGCGCCACGGGCTGACCCCGGTGGTCGCGCTCGAGATGGAATTCTTCCTGATCGACGACAGCACCCGCACGCTGCAGGTGCCGGTCTCGCCCCGCTCGGGCAAGCGCCGCAAGGCCGCCGAGGTGCTCTCGATCCGCGCGCTCGATGCCTTCGACACCTTCTTCACCGATCTCTACGACGCCTGCGAGGACATGGACATCCCCGCCGACACCGCCATTTCCGAGGCGGGGCTCGGGCAGTTCGAGATCAACATGATGCACCAGGACGACGCGCTGCGCGCGGCGGACGATGCCTGGCTCTTCAAGATGCTGCTCAAGGGGATGGCGCGCCGCCACGGCTTCGCCGCCTCCTTCATGGCCAAGCCCTACGAGGACTACGCGGGCTCGGGGATGCACATGCATTTCTCGGTGCTCGACGAGGACGGCAACAACATCTTCGACGACGGCGGCCCCAAGGGCACCGACGTGCTGCACCACGCCATCGGCGGCTGCGTCGCCGCGATGCACGACAGCACGCTGATCTTTGCCCCGCACCTCAACTCCTACGATCGCCTGATCCCCGGCAACCACGCGCCGGTCGGCATCTCCTGGGCCTACGAGAACCGCACCGCGGCGATCCGCGTGCCCTCGGGCAGCCCGGCGGCGCGGCGCATCGAGCACCGCGTGGCGGGCGGCGACGTGAACCCCTACCTGCTGATCGCCACCATCCTCGGCGCCGCGCTCAACGGCATCGAGGACGAGATCGAGCCCCCCGCCCCGATCACCGGCAACGCCTATGCGCAGGACCTGCCGATGGTCCCGACCGACTGGGAATCGGCGATGGACGCCTTCGAGACCAGCGAGATCATGCCCCGCATCCTGCCGCAGGAGCTGATCCACAACCTGCTGCTGACCAAGCGTCAGGAGCAGCTCTACATGACCGAGCTCTCGCCGCTCGAGCAGGTGGAGATCTATCTCGACACGGTCTGACAGGTGCCTTGCCGCGACCTTGCGGCAGGTCTACCTTCGAGCCAGCGAAACCAACGTGTGATCCATGAAAATCGGCATACTGCAGACCGGACTCGTCCCCGCGGAACTCGCGGCCGAGACCGGTGAATACCCCGACTTCTTTGCCCGGCTGCTCGGCGGCTACGGCTTCGACTTCCAGAGCTGGGCGGTGGTGAACGGCGAGTTCCCGGAAGGCCCCGAGTCGGCGGATGGCTGGCTCATCACCGGATCGCGCCACGGCGCCTACGAGGACCACCCCTGGATCCCGCCGCTCGAGCAGCTGATCCGTGACATCTACGCGCAGGGCCGCCCGCTGATCGGCGTGTGCTTCGGCCACCAGATCATCGCGCAGGCGCTCGGCGGCAAGGTCGAGAAATTCCCCGGCGGCTGGGTCGTCGGGCCGACAACCTACCGCTTCCGCGACGGGCAGGAGAAGGTGATCAACGCCTGGCACCAGGACCAGGTCACCGAGCTGCCCGAGGGCGCCGAGGTCGTCGCCAGCTCCGACATCTGCGACTACGCCGCGCTGCTCTACCCGGGCCGCGCCTATACCGTGCAGCCGCACCCCGAATTCAACGACGACTTCACCCGCGCCCTGATCGAGACCCGCGGCCCCGGCGTGGTGCCGCAGGAGCGGCTCGACGCCGCGGGCAAGGCCCTCGGCATCCCGCTCGACCAGCGCGCCATCGCCGACCAGTTCGCACATTTCTTCAAGCAAAAGGCTCTCGCATGACCGAAGACTGGACCAACCAGCTTCCCCTCCCCGCCACCGCTTACCTGGAGGGGCGACGGCTTGACGAGGTCGAATGCGTGATTGCCGACTTGCCCGGGATCGCCCGCGGCAAGGCGGTTCCGGCGTCGAAATTCGCGCGCCAGGACTATTTCCACCTGCCCGAGTCGATCTTCTACCAGACCATCACCGGCGACTGGGGCGATGCCGCGGACGAGACCGTCGGCTTCATCGAGCGCGACATGATCCTGCGCCCGGACATGAGCACCGCCACCGCCGCGCCCTGGACCGCGGACTGGACGCTGCAGGTCATCCACGACGCCTATGACCGCAAGGGCAAGCCGATCCCCAACGCGCCGCGCAACGTGCTGAAGCGCGTGGTAAAGCTCTACGAGGAGCAGGGCTGGAGCCCGGTCGTCGCGCCCGAGATGGAATTCTTCCTGGTGGCCCGCAACCTCGATCCCGCCAAGGAGATCGAGCCGATGATGGGCCGCTCGGGCCGCCCCGCCGCCGCCCGCCAGGCCTATTCGATGACCGCGGTCGACGAGTTCGGCCCGGTGATCGACGACATCTACGACTTCGCCGAGGCGCAGGGTTTCGAGATCGACGGCATCACCCAGGAAGGCGGCGCCGGCCAGCTCGAGATCAACCTGCGCCATGGCGATCCGGTGAAGCTGGCGGACGAGATCTTCTACTTCAAGCGGCTGATCCGCGAGGCGGCGCTGCGCCACAACTGCTTTGCCACCTTCATGGCCAAGCCGATCGCCGACGAGCCGGGCTCGGCCATGCACATCCACCACTCGGTGATGGACCGCGAGACCGGGCGCAACATCTTCTCCGGCCCGGCCGGGGGCGAGACCGACGCCTTCTTCCACTTCATCGGCGGGCTGCAAACCTACCTGCCCGCGGCGATCGCGGTGCTGGCGCCCTACGTCAACAGCTACCGCCGCTACGTGCGCGACAGCGCCGCGCCGATCAACCTCGAATGGGGCCGCGACAACCGCACCACCGGCATCCGCATCCCGATCTCGAGCCCCGAGGCGCGGCGGGTCGAGAACCGGCTCGCGGGGATGGACTGCAACCCCTACCTCGGCATCGCCGCCTCGCTGGCCTGCGGCTACCTCGGGCTGATGGAGGAGCGCCGCCCCTCCAAGCAGTTCCGCGGCGACGCCTACGAGGGCGAGGGCGACATCCCGCGCGTGCTCGGCCAGGCGCTCGACCTGTTCGACGAGGCGACCAAGCTGCACGAGGTGCTGGGACCGGAGTTTGCCCGCGTCTACTCGATCGTGAAGCGCACCGAGTACGAGGAATTCCTCGCGGTGATCTCGCCCTGGGAACGCGAGCACCTGCTGCTCAACGTCTGAGCGGGAAGCGCGGCGGGGCGGGACAGGCGAGGGGCGCTGCCCCTCGCGCTCCCCGGGATATTTGGACCATATGGAAGAGGGGACGAGGGCGAGATGGATCTGCTGTTCTCCAACGATCGGCGCGGCGAGTATCCGCAGAGCTGGTACGCGGCAAGCTCGGATCTGCTGTCGCCCTTCCCGAAGTTCGAAGGCCAGGCGCGGGCCGACGTCTGCATCATCGGCGGCGGCTACACCGGGCTCTCGGCGGCGCTGCACCTCGCCGAGGCGGGGCTGGACGTGGCGCTGCTCGAGGCGCACCGGGTCGGCTTCGGCGCCTCGGGGCGCAACGGCGGGCAGCTCGGTTCGGGGCAGCGGCAGGACCAGGTCAGCCTCGAGAAGATCGTCGGCGAACCCGCGGCGCGGGTGCTCTGGGATCTTGGCGAGGAGGCGAAGGATCTCTGCCGATCGCTGATCGCGAAGCACGGCATCGACTGCCACCTGCGCGACGGCGTGGCCTGGTGCGGCTCCTCGAAGGGCGAGGTCGAGCACCTGCACCACTACGCCGCGCACATGGGCGAGAAATACGGCTACGCGATCGAGGCGCTCGACCGCGACGCCTTCCGCGCGCTCTGCCCCTCGCCCGACTACCGCGGCGGGGTTCTGGACATGGGCGCCGCGCACCTGCACCCGCTGCGCTTCGCGCTCGGGCTGGCGAAGGCCGCCGCCGGGGCCGGGGCGCGGATCTACGAGACCAGCCACGTGGAGAGCGTCGAGCAGGGGCGCGAGGTGCTGGTCCACACCGGCAGCGGCACGTTGCGCGCGGGCCACGTGATCTTTGCCTGCAACGGCTATCTCGGCGGGCTCGAGCCCAGGGTGGCGGCGCGGGTCATGCCGATCAACAATTTCGTCGTCGCGACCGAACCGCTCGGCAGGCGCGCCCGCGAGGTGCTGACCCGCGACGTGGCGGTGGCGGATTCGAAATTCGTGGTGAACTACTTCCGGCTCAGCCATGACGGGCGGCTGCTCTTCGGCGGCGGCGAGAGCTACGGCTACCGCTTCCCCGCCGACATCAAGGCGCTGGTGCGCAAGCCGATGCTGGAGATCTTCCCCCACCTGGGCGACGTCAAGATCGACTACGCCTGGGGCGGCACGCTGGCGATCACCATGAAGCGCCTGCCGCTACTTGCCCGGCTCGCGCCCAACGTGCTGAGCGCCTCGGGCTATTCCGGCCACGGCGTCGGCACCGCCGTCCACGCGGGACGCCTGCTCGCCGAGGCGGTGCGCGGACAGTCCGCCGGGTTCGACGCCATGGCGGCCCTGCCGGTGCCGGGCTTCCCCGGCGGCGCGGCGCTGCGCTCGCCGCTGCTGGCGCTGGCGATGAGCTGGTACGCGCTGCGCGACCGCCTCGGGTTCTGAGAGAAAATCCGCTCAACGCCGCGAAATGCTTCCCCAGCGGAAGCATTTTCACTTGGGCGTCATGGACGCGGTGTTTAAGATTTTCAGAATAAACAATTTGGGTTTGGTTATATGAGCCGTCTTCCGAACATGCATGACGCGGAGCCCATCCCCGAGGAGGCCCGCGCCGAGATCGACCGGCTGCTGCTCTCCGGCGACCTCTTCCGCTACACCGCCCCCGAGGATGCCCCCGTCGCCCTGCTCGAGCGCGAGTTCGCCGCGATGATGGGAGCCAAGTACGCGCTGGCGGTGTCGAGCTGCTCGGCCGCGCTCTTCCTGTCGCTGAAGGCGCTGGACCTGCCGCGCGACGCGAAGGTGCTGATCCCGGGCTTCACCTTTGCCGCCGTGCCCTCGTCGGTGGTGCATGCCGACTGCGTGCCGGTGCTCTGCGAGGTGGGCGAGGACTACCGCATCGACCTGGCCGACTTCGCGGCCAAGCTGGGCGGCGTCGACGCGGTGCTGATCAGCCACATGCGCGGCCACACCTCGGACATGGACGCGATCCTGTCGCTCTGCGATGCGCGCGACCTGCCGGTGATCGAGGACGCGGCGCATTCGCTCGGCACGACCTGGGCCGGGCGCAACATCGGCACGATCGGCCGCGTCGGCTGCTTCAGCTTCCAGAGCTACAAGCTGGTCAACGCCGGCGAAGGCGGCATCCTGATCACCGACGACGCCGAACTTGTGGCCCGCGCGGTGATCCTCTCGGGCGCCTACGAGCACAACTGGAAGAAGCACATGGCGCCGGGCGACAATTCGTCCGAGCTCGAAGAGGCCTTCTCCCGCTGGCAGAACCGCCTGCCGCTCTACAACCTGCGCCTGTCGAACCTTTCCGCCGCCGTCATCCGCCCGCAGCTCGCGCATGTCGAACGCCGGGTGCGCGACGGGCGGCGCAACCATGACCACGTGGCGGCGATCCTGGACCGCTCGCCCTGGATCGAGGTGCCGCGCAAGCTCGGCCCCGAGGAGCGCGCGCCGGACTCGCTGCAGTTCAACCTGACCGGCATGGGCCCCGAGGAGATGCGCGCCTTCATCGCGGCGGCCGAGGCGAGCGGCGTCAAGGTGCAGCTCTTCGGGCTTTCGACCGACAACGCCCGCGCCTTCTGGAACTGGCAATTCCTCGAGGACCTGCCCGAGCTGCCGCGCACCCGCGCCATGCTCGAGCGCGCCTGCGACACCCGCCTGCCTGCGCGCCTCACGCTGGGCGAATGCGAGGCGGTGGCGGCGGTGCTGGTCGGCGCCGCCGAGGCCGTGATGGGCCCGCAGCGCGCTTATGGCACCTGAGGCTTTTCGGCGGGCGGACGTCGGCGCAACCGCGCCGTCAGCCGCCCGTCGGTCACCACCAGCCCCGCCGCGATGATCCCGAGGCCGAGGTAGACGCCCGGCGGCAGCTGCTCGCCGAGGAAGAGCCGGCCGAAGAGGATGGCGAAGGGCGGGATGAGCAGGGTCACCAGCATCAGGTTCGCCGCGCCCGCGCGGGTGAGGATCGCGAAGTAGAGGATGAAGGCCAGCGCCGTTGCCAGCAGCGACAGGCCGAGCAGCGCTCCCCAGACCCGGGCGGAATGGTGCAGCACCGGCAGACCCTCCTGCCAGAGCACCAGCGGCAGCATGATCGCGGCGCTGCCCGCCAGCATTCCGAAGGCGTTGAGCAGCGGCGGCTGCCCGGAAAGGCGCAGCTTGGCCCAGACCCCCGCGAGCGAGTAGCTCAGCGCCGCCAGCAGCACCGCCCCCTGCCCGAGGTTGCGCGGGTCGAGCGTGGTCAGCCGCTGCGGGCCGATCACCACCGCCACCCCGGCCAGCCCCAGCGCCGCGCCCGCGAGCTTGCTCCAGCTGAGCCGCTCGTCGCGCAGCAGCAGCCCCGCCACCACCGCGCCCAGCACCCCGGTCGAGGCGTTGAGGATCGCCGCGAGCCCGGCCTCGATATGGGTCTGGCCCCAGAAGATCAGCGTGAAGGGCAGCGCGTTGTTGAGCGCGCCCATGACGAGGTAGGCGCCCCAGAGCCGCGGCTGCATCGGCACCCGCAGCCCGCGCCAGCGCAGCACCAGCCAGAGCGCGGGCAGCGCCAGCACCACGCGGTGCAGGGTGACCTGCATCGGGCTGAGCTCGGTCAGGGCAATCTTGGCGAAGAGGAAGCTGCTGCCCCAGAGCGCTGCCAGCGAGAGCAGCAGGAGGGCGGCGAGCCGGTCGATGCGGGGGGAAGATGCGTGGTCCATGCACGCTCTTTGCCGCAAGCCGCGCTCCGGGGAAATCCGGATCCTGCGCATTGGCGCCACGGCAGGCGGAAGCAGTTCGGGCCCCGAAGGGCCCGCCGCGTCACTTGTCCATCTTCGAGAGCTTCTGCTGCAGCTCGGCCAGCTGCCGCTTGATCGCCGCGAGGTCCTCCCCGCCTTCGCTTGCCGCCTCGTCCTTCTCGGGCGCGGACCAGCTCTTGCCCATGTTGCCGGACATCGCCTTGAGGAAGGCCTCCTGCTGGGCCTGCATCGCCTCGAGCCCCGGGATCTTCGGCATCATCGGGTTCATCTGGCTCATGCCCTCGGCCCACTTGCTCTGGCTCTCGCGGAACATCTCGAAGCTCGCGGCAAGGAACTGCGGCACGGCCGAGGTGGCCTGCGTCGTGTAGCTGCGCACGAGGTCGGTCAGCACGTTGATCGGCAGCACGCTCTCGCCGCGGCTCTCATGCTCGGCGACGATCTGCAGCAGGTACTGGCGGGTCAGGTCGTCCCCCGACTTCAGATCCACGATCTGCACGTCGCGCCCGTCCCGGATGAAACCCGAGATATCCTCGAGCGTCACGTAGTCGCTGGTCTCGGTATTGTAGAGCCGCCGGCTTGCATAGCGCTTGATCAGCAGCGGTTTATCCTTGTCGGCCACGTTGGTGCCTCCCTCCACGCAGAGCTCGGGAAAAGCCTATGCGAGTGCAGAAAAAAAGAAAAGCATCCGTTTCACCGGCACTTGCCGACCGCGGGCCGGGGTTTTTCTGCGCCGCGGCCGGAAAAATGCTGCGCAGCATCACACCTGCGGCGCCGCTGCGAAGATCCGGTCGACGAACTCCTGCGTGCCGCGGCAGAACTCCAGCGGCAGCGGATAGTCCGCCCTGCCCTGCACCGCGGCGTTGAACGCCTCGACCTGCAGCACGTAGTGATTCTCTGCCGGCCAGCGCCAGATCCGGGTTTCCAGCCCCGGCCCGTGCAGGTGCAGCTCGGCCTGGCCGAAAACCTGCACGTTGAACGGCACCGGTAGGCGCATCACCGCCTTGGTGCCGTGCAGCACGATCTCCTGCCACGGAGCCGCCCGGGTCGAGACGCGGCCGGTGTAGAGAAAGCCCGGGAAACGCGCCATGACATGGGCCGTGGCGTCGACGCCGTTCCGCCAGTCGATCTCGGTGGCGAGGATCTCGCCCGGCTCCTGCCCGGTGATCAGCCGCACCGAACCGAAGGCATAGACCCCGACGTCGCGCAGCGCGCCGCCGCCGACATCGGCCTGGTTGCGGATGTTGGCCGGGTCGTCGTTGTAGAAGCTGTGGGTGGAATCCACGCGCACGAGATCGCCGATCTCGCCCGCCTGCAGCAGCTCGCGCGCCTTGGCGAACTGCGGGTGATGCGCCACCATCCAGGCCTCGGCCACCAGCTTGCCGGTGGCCTCGCGCACGGCGATCAGATCGTCGATCTCCTCGGCCTTCATCGCGATGGGCTTCTCGCAGAGCACGTGCTTGCCCGCCTCGGCGGTCTTGCGGCTCCACTCCGCGTGCATGGCGTTGGGCAGCGGGAT
Organism: Salipiger sp. H15; assembly: GCF_040409955.1. Taxonomy (NCBI): domain Bacteria; kingdom Pseudomonadati; phylum Pseudomonadota; class Alphaproteobacteria; order Rhodobacterales; family Roseobacteraceae; genus Salipiger; species Salipiger bruguierae. The sequence continues at coordinate 1,738,809 of NZ_CP123384.1, read as the reverse complement.
GTAGACCGCGTCGATCCCGGGGTCGGCGAGCATCGCCTCGTAGCTTGCGTGCACCTTCAGCCCCGGCGCGAAGGCGGCAAAGGGCGCGGCCTTCTCCGGCTTCGAGGTGGCCACCGCCGCCAGCGCGCCGCCGCGCGCGGCGTGGATCGCCGGGCCCATGTGGTTCTTCGCGAAATTGGCGGCGCCGAGGATGCCCCATCTGACGTGGTCGGCCATGATCTTGTCCCTTGCTGTGTCGCGGCCGATGGTAGCGCCGACAGCGCCGCCCGCAAGCGAAACGCCCGCCGCAGGGCGACGGGCGTTTGCATGGGTCAAGCCGGGAAAGGCTCAGGCGTCGGTGAGCATGCCCTGCTCAAGAGCCAGTTCGCGCATGCGCTTCTGCAGCTTCTCGAAGGCGCGGACCTCGATCTGCCGGATGCGCTCGCGGCTGACGTCATAGATGCCCGAAAGCTCCTCGAGCGTGACCGCCTGCTCGGCGAGCCGGCGCTGGGTAAGGATGTCCTTCTCGCGCTCGTTCAGCACGTCCATCGCCTGCGCCAGCAGCGCGCGGCGCGCGTCCATCTCGTCGCGCTCGGCATAGTCGGCGGCTTGGTCGGCATCCTCGTCCTCGAGCCAGTCCTGCCACTGCATGGTCCCCTCGCCCTCGGAGCCGACGGTCGCGTTGAGCGAGGCGTCGCCACCCGACAGGCGCCGGTTCATCGAGATCACCTCGTCCTCGGAGACGCCGAGGTCGGTGGCGATCTTCTCGACATGCTCGGGCCGCAGGTCGCCCTCCTCGAGCGCGCCGATGCGGTTCTTGGCCTTGCGCAGGTTGAAGAAGAGCTTCTTCTGCGCCGAGGTCGTCCCCAGCTTCACCAGGCTCCAGGACCGCAGGATGTACTCCTGGATCGAGGCGCGGATCCACCACATGGCGTAGGTCGCGAGGCGGAAGCCCTTCTCGGGGTCGAAACGCTTCACCGCCTGCATCAGCCCGACGTTGGCCTCCGAGATCACCTCGGCCTGCGGCAGCCCGTAGCCGCGATAGCCCATGGCGATCTTGGCGGCGAGGCGCAGGTGGCTGGTGACCATCTTGTGGGCCGAGGCCGCGTCCTGCTCCTCGACCCAGCGCTTGGCCAGCATGTATTCCTCTTCCGGCTCCAGCAGCGGGAACTTGCGGATCTCCTGCAGGTAACGGCTGAGGCCGGCTTCCGGCGACGGCGCCGGCAGATTAGCGTAGTTGCTCACGTGCCCCTTCCTCCAATGTTATGAGGGTTAACATGCCAGATGGGCACTCCCTCGATTGAATTCAACCGCCCCTCCGCGCGGTAACGCACAGTAGGGTGTTCAAGGTTATCACGTATTTAACTCATAACTCCGTCGCGCGGATCCGGATTTCGGCGAGCTCACGCAGATGCGAAGCTTATGTCACTCGCCACGCAGTGTCTGCAGCAGATGCGCCATGTCCTCCGGCAACTCCGCCTCGAAGCTGAGATGCTCGCCGGTCACCGGGTGCTCGAAGCCGAGCAGCGCGGCATGCAGCGCCTGCCGGTCGAAGGCCTCGACCTCGGCGACCACCTGCGGCGGCAGCGCCTTGGCGGCGATCCTGCGGCGTCCGCCATAGACCGGATCGCCGATCAGCCCGTGCCCGGCATGGGCCATGTGCACGCGGATCTGGTGCGTGCGCCCGGTCTCGAGCCGGCATTCCACCAGCGCGATCGTCGGCGGCGTGCCGAAGCTCTCGAGCACCCGCGCGCGGGTCGTCGCGTGCCGGCCCTGCCCGTCGAAATAGACCGCCTGCTTCTGCCGGTCGGTCTTGTGCCGCGCGAGGCCGGACTGGATGCGGATCACCTCGCCCGGCTCGACCGAGACGCCGCGCACGCCGTGCAGGCGCGGATCGGCGGTCGAGGGCACGCCGTGCACCAGCGCGAGATAGGCGCGCTCGGCGCTGTGGCGGGCAAACTGCTCGGCAAGCCCGTGATGCGCCCGGTCGGATTTCGCCACCACCAGCAGGCCCGAGGTGTCCTTGTCGATCCGGTGCACGATGCCCGGCCGCTTCATCCCGCCGACGCCCGAGAGATCGTCGCCGAAATGCCAGAGCAGGGCGTTGACCAGCGTGCCGGTCGGCGTGCCCGGCGCGGGGTGCACCACCATGCCCGCGGGCTTGTTGACCACCACGAGGTCGGCATCCTCCCAGACGATGTCGAGCGCAATCTCCTCGGGGCCGATGTGGCTCTCCTCGGCCTGCGGCACGCTGATCTCCAGCACGTCGCCCTCTTCGACCTTCGTCTTGGGATCGGACAGCACCTCGCCTGCGCGCGAGACCGCGCCCTCGGCGATCAGCTTCGCGAGGCGCGTGCGCGACAGCGCGGCTTCCTCTGGCACATCGCGTGCCAGCGCCTTATCAAGACGCGGCGGCGGGGCTTCCCCGATGACGACGCGCAGAGGCTGCTCCATGTCCAATACTCCTGAAGATCCCGAAATCCTGCCCGAACCGGCCAACCTGCGCTTCCTGCGGCGGCTGGTCACGGTGCTCACGGCGGTGATGATCGCAGGGCTTGTAGCCATTGTGTCGCTGATTGTCATCCGCTTCACGGCCGCCACCACCGCCCCCGCGCCGCTGCCCGCCGAGATCACCCTGCCCTCGGGCGCCAAGGCCAACGCCTTCACGCAAGGCGGCGACTGGTACGCCGTGGTCACCGAGGACGATCAGATTCTCATCTTCGACCGCAAGAGCCACGCGCTGCGCCAGACCATCGCCATCACCCCCGCCGATTGAGCCCCGTCCCGGGGATTTTCCTATGGCAAGGAATCCCCCGGATACCGCGGGAAAGCACAGGCGAAGCAGAACCCCGAGCATGAGAAACGCGATCCGCCCGTGAAGGGGCGATCTGTCGTTACTCTGATGAGGGGGAGATGGTACCGCCTTCCCGGTTCGAACGGGAGACCTCTTGATCCACAATCAAGCGCTCTAACCTACTGAGCTAAGGCGGCACGCTCGGGGGGAATAACGCCAGCCTTTTTCGATTGCAAGCCCCAATCCTGAGTTAAATTGCACGCTCCCAGTGCTGCTCGACCAGAGCCACCCCGAAGCTGGTCACAGGTACCGAAGACACAAGGGAAAACCCGTTCTTCGCATAGAGCGCGCAGGCGGCGCGGTGGCTTTCGTGGGTCCAGAGCGTCATCTTGGTGTACCCGACGTCACGCGCGAATCCGAGGCAGGTGTCCAGCAGGCGCTGCCCCAGCCCCCTGCCCCGCGCCTCGGGCAACAGCAGGAAGAGCCGCAGCTTGGCCAGTTGCTCCCCGCCCGCATCCACGCAGAAGATGCTGCCGAGCCGCGCCTCCCCGTCCCAGACGATCCAGCCGCGCTCGCGTGCCGGGTCGTGCCCCGCCTCGAAGCCGCGCAGGATCTGCTCGACCAGCGCACCGAACGTGTCGTCGAACCCTTCGTCGCGGGCGTAGAGCTCGGCATGCTGGCGCACCAGCCAGTCCCGGTCGGCCGCCTCGTAGAGCCTCAGCTCAAGCCCCTCTTCAACCTCGTGCAACATGGACATCCTGCCCCCCGCGCTTGCAATATGCACCCCGCGGGTCTAAGCCCGCGCAATTCCAGTTTCATGGGGACGGTCATGGGGATCAACACCGAACGCGACATCGAAGCCAACCTGCAGATCGGCCCGACCGACCAGGGGATGGTGCGTCTCTACGTCTACGCCGGCGATCTCGAGATCCCGATGGATTTCGATCCCGAGGAAGCCGAGGAAATCGCCGAGGAGCTGCGGGCCGCCGCCGCCACCGCGCGCAACATGAAGACGCGCCGCTGAGCGCATCCGCCGCGCGATCTACCCCTAGGCGTCGAGCCGCGCCTCGGGGTCCCGCAGCGCGTGCAGCCGCCGCGCCGCATGGGTCGCAAAGCGCCGCGTGAGCGCCGCCCGCCGCGCCCCGCTGAGCTTGTGCTCGGGGGCCATGCGCAGGATCTCCGCGTCATAGGCATCGGCGATGATGAGCCCGGTGCCCTCGGGCAGCAGGTCGGTCGGAAAGACCTCGTCAACCGCCCAGAAATAGCGGTCGCACCAATCGAGATAGCCCTGCCACTTGCCGTCCGACATGAAGTCGGCGCGGCTGCTCTTGCACTCGACCACCCAGATCTCGCCCTTCGGCCCCAGCGCCATGACATCGACGCGGCGGCCGCGCTCGGGCACGAATTCCTCGACCGGCGCGAAGCCGAGACTGGCAAGGTGACGGCACACGCCCCGCGCCAGAAGCTGGCCGGGCATCATCGGGGTTTCGCTCAGCATGCTCATGCCCCCACTATGAACAATAGGTGAACAAACGCAAGCGCGAGGCGCCTCACTCTTTTTTGCGCCGTCTCTGCGCCTATTTCCTGTCAAATGGTTGCAGGAGGCCCCGCCCATGACCACCGTCCCCGACGAGACCGACGATACCCGCTCCGCCCGGTCGCGGACCCGCGGCATCCGCCACGCGCGCGAGCTCGAATCGCATCTGGGATGGCTCGACACCTTCTCGGGCACGGCGCTCGGCGTGCTCTCGGTGGCCTCGGGCATCTACACCTATCTCGGGGTCTCGTCGCTGCTCGAGGAGGGCGGCGCCTTCACCGTCTTTGCCGCCATCGCCTATTCGGTGGCGGTCTCGGTGGGCATCTTCGTGTTCTGGTCCTACCTGATGCGGCTCTTCCCGGCGATGCGCTCGACGCGCTCGCGCATGGGGCTGCTGGGGGCGATGGGGCTCGGCTCGCTGGCGATCATCGCCATGTCCTCCTGGCTCAACGCCGCGGCGCTGGCGGGCTCGGCGGCGGTCGAGCAGCACCTCGCCGAAACCGTGCAGGACTACCAGGGCGCGCTCGAGCGCACGCATGAGATCGCCCTCACCGGCCAGTCGCTGGAACGCGACGTGGCGCGGGTGCGGCAGAGTTTCGAGGACCTCTCGGAGCAGGAGGCGCAGGGCTCGCTCTCCGGCCTCGCCGGGCGCGGCGCGGTGTTCCGGGTGCTGCGGCAGAAGGCGGCGGAGCTTTCGGCGCTCGAGGCGCAGATCGCCGAGCAGACGCCGCTCGTGGACAGCGCCTTCGCGCAGGGCAACGCCATACTGTCGCGGATGCGCGCCCTCACCGTCGAGCCCGGCCCGGTCGAGCCGCGCTCGGTGGAGTTTTCCGAGGCGGCGGTCGAGCTTCAGGGCCTCATCGCGCAGCTTCGCCAGCTCTCGGTCGCGCCACTGGTCGAGCGCGCGGCGCAGGACCTGGCCGCCTCGGTGGTGCTGCCCGAGCTTGACGGGCGCAATGATGCCGACCGCGGCAACCAGGCCGCGACCATCACCTCGGTGCTGGAAGTCCTCGGCCAGCGCGCCACCACGCTCGAGCGCGCCGCGCAGAACGTGCTGGCGCTGCAGCCCGCCGCCGAGGTGACCTACACGCCCGTCTCCGCCGCCGACGCGGTGATCATGTACGCGCGCAACTTCATCCCCTCCTGGGCCGGTGCCATCGCCATCGACCTCTTGCCCGCGGTGCTGGTGCTGATCCTCGCCGTCACCCATGGCGCGATCCGCCACGGGCGCGAGGGGGCCGAGATCGAGGACACGCTGACCCTCGCCGAGCTTCGCGCCGCCCTCCACGCCATGCGCGACGTGGACTTCGCGCTGCACCCGGCACCCGCCGCAGCCCCCGCCAGCGCCGAGGCCGTGCCGCAGGCGCCCGCGCCGGTCACGGGTCCGGCCTCCTCCCCGGCGGACAGCCCCGAGGTCTCGCGCTTCACCGGGCGCACGCCATGAGGCACCTCACCGTCGCCCGGGCGCTGACCGGCGCTCTGGTGCTGCAACTGGCGCTCGGCGCCTTCCTCGTGCTCGGCGATCTTGGCGGCAGCGACTTCTCCCTGCCCCGCTTCGGTCCCTCGGCGCCGCGCCTGTCGCAGCCGGTGCAGCCCGGCGACCAGCGCCGCACCTTCGCGCCGGGCCGCGACCTGCCGCCGCTCGTGCCGCTGCGCGATCCCGGCAAGATGCCCGGCCGCCTCGCCCTCACCCGCGCCGAGGGCGCGACATGGCGGCTCGAGGGCACCATCGCCGAGGGCGACGCCGAACGGGTCATCGCGGCGCTCGTCGAGGCAGGTACGATCGAGACGCTGATCCTGCAGAGCCCCGGCGGCTCAGTGCCCGACGCGCTCGCCATCGGGCGGCACGTGCGGCAGTTGGGACTCGCCACGCGGATGCTGGAGGGCGAGTTCTGCTATTCCGCCTGCCCCTACCTGCTGGCCTCGGGCACCACGCGCGAGATCGCCGAGGGCGCCTCGGTCGGCGTTCACCAGCACTATTTCGGCGAAAGCACGCTGCTGCCCGCCTTCGTCGCGGTCGAGCAGATCCAGCGCGGCCAGGGCGACGTGATGGAATACCTCGAGGAGATGGGGATCGATCCCATGGTGCTGCGCCCCGCGCTCGCCACGCCCGCCGACCAGATCTACATCCTGCTGCCCGAGGAACTGGCCCGATACAAATTCGTGACGGACGAGGGCTGACCGGACACAGCTTGCCTCTTGTCGAAAGGCCCCGGCGATACTATCTCGGGATCAGGCGGGTTCTGACCTTTGCGTGCATGGTTGCATTCCGGTGGCCTTAAGCAATTCCGAGGGAGTTGGCTCTGTCCGGGCCCTGGTCCGGTTACCTGACGCCCACCTGTATATACAGGTCCTCGGGAATGAGATAACCCCACGGAAGGACCGGTTCCCGCCGCTTCCCCCCACAGAACGATCCGAACAGGCGCGGCCCGGCGATGGGCCGTTCTTTTTGCGCGCAGGTCTCCATTCATGACGCGCGCATGAAAAAAGCGCCCCGCGAGGAGGCGCTTCGAATCACGTCCGGCTGGCCCGGGATCAGAGAAGACGGCGCTTCTTCTGCTCGACGGGGATGCGGATCGGCATCGGCTCGAGCGCCATGCGCTTGCCGCCGGCCGGGCGGTCCTGATCGCCGGACATGCGCATCACGGTCATGCCGAACTGCGCGCCCGCGAAGACCAGGCCATTGAAAAGCCACAGGAGAAACACCGCCAGCATCCCCGCGTCGGAATGGGTCACCAGGTGCTGCAGGTTGGCGACGTTCTGCCAGAGCAGCAGCGCCACGAAACCCGCCGACAGGCCGAAGCCGATCGCGCATTGGCTGATGTAGAGGCGGACGAGTTTCGGCATGTGACTCTCTCCTTCTTCTGTCTCACGAAGCGTAGCGCAGCCGTGACAAAGCACAAGCCCCGCGGAAAATTCCGCCCCGTCACATCGGAATCTAGGAAGCCCGGGCCGGAACACAAGACAGGCTGCCGCGAGGACATGGGCCCGCGACGCGAAAAGGCCGGTCACGCCCCCGCGCGACCGGCCTTTTCCATGTTCGGACATCCCGGGGTCAATCGGGGCAGCGCCCCTCCCCGGCCCGGCTCAGAACGCCTCGGGCCGCGCCTCGCGCGCCATGTGGTCGAGCACGGCATTGACGAACTGCACCTCGCGGCCCTCGTTGAAGAAGGCGCGGGCCACGTCGATGAACTCGGTGATGACCACCTTGGGCGGCGTGTCGAGCGCCACCAGCTCGGCGCCGGCGGCGCGGAACAGCGCGCGCAGGATCGGGTCGATCCGGTCGATCGGCCATTTCGCGACGAGCGCGCGGTCGGTCATCTGGTCGATCTTCGCCTGCCAGTTCACCGCCTCGCCGAGCAGCTTGCCGAAGAGGTCGACGTCCCCGTCCACCAGCTCCACGCCCTCTTCGACCTCCGCACCGAAGCGGTAGTCGAGGAATTCGCGCATCGTCTTCTCGGCCGTCGTGCCCGAGAGCTCCATCTGGTAGAGCGCCTGCACGGCATAGAGCCGCGATGCGGATTTCATACGGCGTTTGAGATTGCCGGAGGGGGGGACCGGGGTCGTCATGCGCTATGCTTTCCTTTGGAAGCGCCCGCGATCTGATATTCATCCTGGGCGGGCACGAATCCCACCCCCTTGCGGGCGCCGCCCCACCTACGGGCCAGAGCGACAAGATGCAAGGCCGCAGCAGCGGCACCGCCACCCTTGTTCTGACCCTGCGATTCGGCCCGGACCCGGGCCTGCTCGTAGTTCTCGACGGTGAGGATGCCATTGCCGATGCAGAGCCCCTGCAGGCCGAGCAGCGTCAGCCCGCGCGAGCTGTCGTTGCAGACCGTGTCGTAATGGGTGGTCTCGCCGCGGATCACGCAGCCAAGCGCCACGTAGCCGTCGAAGTTCGACATGCGCTCGGCGATGCCGATGGCGGTCGGCACTTCCAGCGCGCCCGGCACCTCGACGATCTCATGGAAGCCGCCCGCCGCCTCGATCTCGGCGATGGCACCGGCGACCAGCTCGTCGGCGATATCCTTGTAGTAGGGAGCGACGACGATGAGGATCTTCACCGGCCTGTCGAACTCAGCGCGCGGCAGGGTGTAATGGGTTTCGCTCGAGGCCATCGTCACTCTCCGATCTTGCGGGTGCCCACGATCTCGAGCCCGTAGGCCTCGAGCCCGACGACGCGCGGGGTGGGCGAGTTGGTCAGCAGAACCATCTTCGACAGGCCGAGCGACGAGAGAATCTGCGCGCCGAGCCCGTACTGACGCAGCGTGCGCGGAGAGACGTCGTCATGCAACTCAAGCTTCATCGAGGTGTCGCGCAGCAGCACGACCACGCCGCGCCCCTCTTCGGCGACGGCCTTCATCGAGTCTCGGAACTCGTCCGAGCGGCCCTCGTGGCCGGTGCCGATGATGTCGAGCATGGGATCGAGCGCGTGCATCCGCACCAGCACCGGCTCGGGGCCGGAAATATCGCCCTTGGTCAGCACGATATGCTCGTCGCCGTGGCTCTGGTCGGTGTAGATGCGCATGTGCCAGTCGCCGCCGAATTCCGAGCGGACGACCTCTTCGGAGCGCACGCGCACGAGGTTGTCGTGGCGGCGGCGGTAGGCGATCAGATCCGAGATCGTGCCGATCTTCAGCCCGTGGCGCTGCGCGAAGGCAACCAGCTCGGGCAGGCGCGACATGGTGCCGTCCTCGTTCATGATCTCGCAGATCACGCCGGCGGGGTTCAGCCCGGCAAGGCGCGAGACGTCCACCGCGGCCTCGGTATGGCCGGCGCGGACCAGCACGCCGCCGTCCTTGGCGCGCAGCGGGAAGACGTGGCCCGGGGTGGCGATGTCGGCAGCGCCCTTCGAGGCGTCGATCGCCACGGCCACGGTCTTGGCGCGGTCGGCGGCCGAGATGCCGGTGGTCACGCCCTCGCGGGCCTCGATCGAGATGGTGAAGGCCGTCTCGTGGCGCGAGGAGTTGTTGACCGACATCAGGTGCAGGCCGAGCTCGTCGATGCGCTTGGAGGTCATCGACAGGCAGATCAGGCCGCGGCCATGGGTGGCCATGAAGTTGATCGCGTCGGGGGTCGCCCACTGCGCCGGGATCACGAGGTCACCCTCGTTCTCGCGGTCCTCGTGGTCGACGAGGATGAACATGCGCCCGTTGCGGGCATCTTCGATGATCTCTTCCACCGAAGAGATCGCGTCTTTCCAGTTTTCTTCAACCGGGCCGGGGGTCTTGTAATCCACCATTTCGCCTCTCTGATCTGCACCCGCCAAATACGGCAGGAGGGCAAAAAAGACTAGGCCGGTTTTTGTGCGGGACTGTGCTGCACCCTGTGCAGGTGCCCGGCGCCCGGAGGCGCCGGGGCATGAAGTCTCAGGGACGGACCGCGTAGAGCCCCACCGCCGCCGCGTTCGAGACGTTGAGCGAGCCGAAGCCGCGCGCGAACTCGATCTTCACCAGCTGGTCGACCGTCTCCTTGGTGCGCTGCCGCAGCCCCGGCCCCTCGGCGCCGAGCACCAGCGCCACGGCGCGGTCGCGCTTGCCCTCCATCGCCTCGTCGATGCTCACCTCGGCCTCACCGTCGAGACCCAGCACGATGTACCCCATCCCCTGCAGCGCGACGATCGTGTCCGCGAGGTTGCGCTCGCGCAGGTAGGGCTGGCGTTCGAGCGCGCCCGAGGCGGTTTTCGCCAGCGCGCCGGTCTCGGGGGCCGAGTGGTGCAGCGTGCCGATCACCGCCTGCGCGCCGAACACCTCGGCCGAGCGCAGGATTGCCCCGACGTTATGCGGATCGGTCACCCGGTCGAGAAGCACCAGGCGGGGCGGCGTCTTGCCATCGCCAAGCGCCACGTCCTCGAGTCGGCCCCAGTTCAGCGGCTTGACTTCCAGCGCCGCGCCCTGGTGCACGGACTGCGGGTCGATGGGCGCGCCGAACTTGCGCGGATCGTGGATCTCGGGCTCGATTCCGCCCGCCTCCAGCGCGTCCTCGAGCTTGGATTTTGCGTTCAAGGTCAATATCAAGCGCAGTTTCTCGCGCTTCGGGTTCATCAGCGCATCGCGCACCGCATGCAGGCCGAACAGCCAGACGGTCTCGGCCGCCTTGGCCTTCTTCGTCTGTTCCTTCTCGACCACCCACTTCGGTTTCTTGACCATGGCACGCGCCCCTTTTTCCTGAGCTTCGGTCTCTGCATCGCCCCGTGACGCGCTGCAAGATATTTTCCTGTTGACGGCCCTTTTGACTGCTTGTAGTCAGCGCCCCACGACGCCGGTCAAACGGCAGAGGACGCCGGAGACGGCGGAAAGTGGGCGACAGGCCGCAAGGTGTGGCAGGGGACTGTAACTCCCTCGCGGAGACGCACGCCTGGTTCGATTCCAGGGTCGCCCACCACTTTCCCTCCCAGACGACATCTCCTTCTATACATGCTTTCGGCAGTGATGTGTTATCACGCTGCTCCAGAGTGTTGCGGCGCTTGGCCCTTCGGCCTAAGTGCCTTTTTCATATTCACGAGGACCCAGCCCGACCGATGCTGCGTTACCGCCTGCTGTTATCCCTGTTCGCGACCGTGGTGCTGGTTCGCGCCGCGTTCAGACGCGACTGGGACGGGCTGCGCGCGCGACTCGGGCATGGCAAGGCGAATCCCGGCGCGCATGTCTGGCTGCACGCGGCCTCGAACGGCGAGTTGGCCTCGGCGCGGCCGGTGATCGAGGCGCTGCGCGCCGCCCGGCCCGCGATGAAGCTGCTGGTCACCTGCAATTCCGAGTCGGGCGTGGCGCTGGCGCAAAGCTGGGGCCTCTGCGCGCGACTCGCGCCGCTCGACCTTGCCCGCGCCTCGAAGCGCATGCACCGGCGCTGGAACGTGCGCAGCCACATCACCATGGAATCCGAGCTCTGGCCGCACCGGCTGCTGACCTGCCCCGGCCCGGTGCTGGTGCTGGGCGGACGGCTGACCGAGGGCACCGCCAAGGGCTGGCGGCTTTTCGGCGGGCTGCAGGCGCGGGTGCTGCATCGCATCGCCTTCCTCTCGGCGCAGGATCCCGACTCGCGCGACCGCTTCCTCGAGGCCGGCCTGCCGAAACAGGCCTGCGGCCCGGTGGTCGATCTCAAGGCGCTCTACACCCCGCCCGAGCAGCACGACGCCGCGCTCGAGGCGGAATTCTCGCGCGCCAGCACCTGGCTCGCCGCCTCGACCCACGAGGGTGAGGACGAGACCGTGCTCGCCGCCCATGCCGAGGCGCGCCTGCAGGAGCCCGGGCTGCGGCTGATTCTCGCGCCGCGCCACCCGCGCCGGGCCGAGCAGATCGCCCGGCTCGCCGCCGACCGCGGCCTCAGCTGCGCGCGCCGCAGCCTCGGCGAGACGCCGAGCGGTGCCGATGTCTACCTTGCCGACACGCTGGGCGAGATGGCGCTCTTCTACCGGCTCGCGGGGCGGGTCTTCATCGCCGGCACGCTCACCGACCGCGGCGGCCACACGCCCTACGAGCCCGCGGCCTTTGGTGCGGCGCTGCTGCATGGCCCCGATGTGCGCAATTTCCGCGTGCCCTTCGGCCTGCTCGACGCCGCCGGTGCGGCCTCGCCGATCACCGACGCGGCCAGCCTCGCGGCCGCCCTGCTGGCGCTTTCCGACGAAAAGGCGCAGCGCAGCGCCGGGGCCGCCGCCCGCGCCCTGCTCGAACCCGAGGCATCTGCCGCCGATCTCGTCGAAGATCTGACCCTGCATATAGACGCGGCGACGAAATAGGCGCACCATCCTCTCAAAACGAGCAGGACAACAGGATGAGTGCATCGCCGGAAATTTCCCCCCGCGCACCGCGAATTGGCCAACTGCCGAGGCGCACGCACGTGCAATATGCCGCGCTGTGCTTTCGCATTCGTGACGGAAAATTGAAGGTCCTGCTCATCACCAGCCGCGGCAGCCGCCGCTGGACGCTTCCCAAGGGGTGGCCGGTCGAAGGCCAGAGCCCGGCGAAGTCGGCGGCGCGCGAGGCCTGGGAAGAGGCCGGCATCCGCGGCCTCGTACAGGAAACCTGCGTCGGCGGCTTCGTCTACATGAAGCGCAACTCGCCGCACCCGCACATGGCGCTGGTCTATCCGCTCGAGGTCGAGTCGCGGGACAAGAGCTACCCCGAGCGCGGCGAGCGCAAGCAGCGCTGGGTCAGTCCGAAACGCGCGGCCGAACTGGTCGATCAGCCCGGGCTCGCGAACCTGCTGCTGAACTTCCGGCCGCCGCTGCGCCACCACTGACCCCGGCTTGATCTCTCCGGGAATTTGACTAGGTAAAAGGGATCATTTCGGAAAAGCCGCATGATCCAGTACTCTCTCAAATGCGCGGAAGACCACCGCTTCGACAGCTGGTTCCAGTCGGCCAGCGCCTTCGACAAGCTACAGTCGGCGGGCATGGTGGCCTGTGCCGTCTGCGGCTCGTCCAAGGTCGAGAAGGTGCCCATGGCGCCGCGCGTGAACAGCGGCGCGGCCCGCCCCGAGCAGACCCCCGCGCCGCAGAAGCCGAACCTCTCCGAACCTTCTTCCGAGGCGGAACAGGCCCTGCGCGCCCTGCGCGAGCACGTCGAGAAGACCTCGGACTATGTCGGCCGCGACTTCGCCCGCGAGGCGCGCGCCATGCACAGCGGCGACACCCCGCACCGGCCGATCTGGGGCGAGACCCGCGGCGACGAGGCCAAGGCGCTGATCGAGGATGGCGTGCCCGTCGCGCCCCTGCCCTTCCTGCCCACCCGGAAATCCAACTGAAGGCCTGCCCATGCCCCTGCTGATCACCGGCGCCAACCGCGGAATCGGCGCGGCGCTCTCTGAGACCCTGCGCGCCCGCGGACACGAGGTGCTCGGCACCGCCCGCGACACCCCGGGCCTGCTGCCGCTCGACGTGACCGATCCCGCCGGGCCGCGCGCGCTCGCGGCCTCGCTCGGCGACATGGCGCTCGACGCGCTGGTCTGCAACGCCGGCGTCTTCCTCGACCGGCCCGAGCAGATCGACACCGGCTACTCGGCCGAGATGTGGGCCGAAACCTTCGCGGTCAACGTCACCGGCACCTTCCTCACCGTGCAGGCCATGCTGCCGCTGCTCGAACGCGCGGCGCAGCCGAAGATCATGATCATCTCGTCGCAGATGGGCTCGAACGCGCTCGCCAGCGGCAACGCGCTGATCTACCGCGCCTCCAAGGCGGCGGTGCTGAACCTCGGCAGCAACCTCGCCGCCGGGCTCAGGTCGCGCGGCATCGCGGTCGGCATCTACCACCCCGGCTGGGTCTCGACCGATATGGGCGGCGCGGCGGCGGAACTGACGCCCCGGCAATCCGCCGAGGGGCTCGCCGACCGGCTCGAGGCGCTGAGCCTCGAGTCCACCGGCCGTTTCGAGACCTGGGATGGCCGGCCCCACCGTTACTGACCTGCCGCGGCGGCCCGGGGATTTCCCCGCCGCCTTTGCCCGCGCCTGGGCCACGCGCGAGGGTGCGGCCATCGCCGCGCTCTTCGCCGAGGACGCCGAGTTCGTCAACGTGACCGGCCTCTGGTGGACCGGGCGCGAGGCCATCGCCCGCCCGCACGACTACGCGCTGAAGAGCTTCTTCGCCGCGACCACGCTGCGCCCCGGGCGCATCGCCGTTCGAATGCTGGGCACCGACCATGCCGTGGTGCGTTGCCGCTTCCACATGACCGGCCAGCGCGCGCCCGACGGCACCGCGGCCGGGCCGCGCCAGACCATCCTCATCTTCGTGCTCGAGCGCCGCGCCGAGGGCTGGCAAGCGGTCGCCGCGCAGAACACCGAGGTCGTGCCGGGGCAGGAAACCTTCGTCGCGCAGGACGGGCTTTCGCCCGCCGACTACCGCGGTCGCTGAGCCCCGCCGCGCCCCGTCCCCGAACATCCCGGAACTGCGGGCGCTTTCATCTTTCCGAAAATACTCACGGACCCTACCCCTCACGCAGCGATCGCTCGCGGCGGCCGTGCAATCCCCTTGCGCAGCCCCGCCCCCCCGCGTAAAGGACCGCTGATTCAAAGGACACCCGGGGAGGCGCCATGCCCGTTCTCGTGATGAAATTCGGCGGCACATCCGTCGCCACGCTGGACCGGATTCGCCGGGCTGCCAAACGCGTCGGCGTCGAGGTGGCCAAGGGCTACGACGTGATCGTCATCGTCTCGGCCATGTCGGGCGAGACCAACAAGCTCGTCGGCTACGTCGAGGAGACTTCGCCGCTGTTCGACGCGCGCGAGTATGACGCCGTCGTGTCCTCGGGCGAGAACGTGACCGCCGGCCTGATGGCGCTGACCCTGCAGGAAATGGACATCCCCGCCCGCAGCTGGCAGGGCTGGCAGGTGCCGCTGATCACCACCTCGGCGCACAGCTCCGCGCGCATCGAGGAGATCCCGTCCGAGAACATCAACCGCAAGTTCGGTGAGGGCATGAAGGTGGCCGTGGTCGCCGGCTTCCAGGGCATCAGCCCCGAGGGCCGCATCACCACGCTGGGCCGTGGCGGCTCGGACACCACCGCCGTCGCCTTCGCCGCCGCCTTCGATGCCGAGCGCTGCGACATCTACACCGACGTCGACGGCGTCTACACCACCGACCCGCGCGTCTGCGAGAAGGCCCGCAAGCTCGACCGCATCTCATTCGAGGAAATGCTGGAACTCGCGTCGCTCGGCGCCAAGGTGCTGCAGACCCGCTCGGTCGAACTTGCAATGCGCTACAAGGTGAAGCTGCGGGTGCTCTCCAGCTTCGAGGAACAGTCCGACGAGGCAGGCACGCTCGTTTGCGACGAGGAGGATATCATGGAATCGAAAGTTGTGGCCGGTGTGGCCTTCTCGCGCGACGAGGCCAAGATGACCCTCGTCACCATCGCCGACCGTCCGGGCATCGCCGCGGCCATCTTCGGCACGCTGGCCGATGCGGGCGTGAACGTCGACATGATCGTGCAGAACGTGTCCGAGCTGAACTACAAGGACCATGAAGGTGGCGTCACCGACATGACTTTCTCCTGCCCGGTCAACCAGGTGAAGCGCGCCGAGAAGGCGCTGGCCGACGCGCAGGCGGCGGGCACGCTGACCTTCGACAAGCTCGAGACCGAGACCGAGGTCGCCAAGGTTTCCGTCGTCGGCATCGGCATGCGGTCGGCGGCCGGCGTCGCGGCCAAGATGTTCAAGATCCTCTCGGACGAGAACATCAACATCCAGGTGATCACCACCTCCGAGATCAAGATTTCCGTGCTGATCGAGCGCAAGTACATGGAGCTTGCGGTCCAGGCCCTGCACGACGCCTTCGAGCTCGAAAAGCCGGTCTGAGACCTTTCCGCGCGCGGCCCGATTACCGGCGCGCTCTCAGCAGCATCACGAATTGCGGCGCCGTTCATTTCGGCGCCGTTTTTCTTTATTCGCATTCCGGATTGGCTATTCCACACCTCCGGCGGACGAGCATCCCGCGGAAATGAGACCAGAAAAGAAGCGCAATCCCCCGGCAGAGTCCCGGTAGGGACACAGGATTGCGACCGGTGTATTTGATGCCGTTTCCTTTCTCGGAGCAAACCGCATATAGCTGATCGGGAGACCGGAACGGATGAAGTCGAGCACACTATGCCGGATGGCACGGAAAGCGAAAGCCGCAAGCTGCTGGGGCGGCTGCGGGACACCATGGCCGAGGATGCTGCCGGGCAGGCGCGCCTCGACAAGATCACGCATCTGACGGCCGACTCCATGGGTTCGGAGGTGTGCTCGATCTATCTCTTCCGCGACGAGGAGACGCTCGAGCTCTGCGCCACCGAGGGCCTTAAGAAGGAGGCCGTGCACCAGACCCGCATGCGCATGGGCGAGGGCCTCGTCGGCCGGGTCGCGCGCAGCGGCAAGGTGGTCAACACCGCCGACGCGCCCACCGAACGCGGCTTCCGCTACATGCCCGAGACCGGCGAGGAGATTTACTCCAGCTTCCTCGGCGTGCCGATCCAGCGCCTCGGCGAGACGCTGGGCGTGCTCGTGGTGCAGACCAAGCAGAAGCGCGAGTTCACCTCAGACGAGGTCTACGCGCTGGAAGTGGTCGCCATGGTGCTCGCCGAGATGACCGAGCTCGGCGCCTTCGTCGGCGACACGGCGGCGCTTTCGGCGCGGCACACCCAGCCCACCATGCTGCGCGGCGGCACCGGGCAGGAGGGCACGACCGAGGGCCATGTCTGGTTGCACGAGCCGCGGGTGATGGTCACCAACCTCGTCGCCGACGACCCCGAGCGCGAGCGCGAGCGGCTCGGCGACGCCATCGACCAGCTGCGCGTCAGCGTCGACGAGATGCTCGCCGGCGCGGTCGAGGACGCCGAGCAGCTCGAAGTGCTCGAGGCCTATCGCATGTTCGCCAACTCGAAGGGCTGGCGGCGGCGGATGGAAGAGGACATCTCGCGCGGGCTTTCCGCCGAGGCCGCGGTGGAAAAGGAACAGTCCGCCGCCCGCGCCAGGATGAGCCAGGTCACCGACAACTATCTGCGCGAGCGGCTGCACGATCTCGACGACCTGTCGAACCGGCTCCTGCGCATCCTCACCGGCCAGGGCAAGGACACCGGCGCCTCGATGCCCACCGATCCGATCCTGGTGGCGCGCAACATCGGCCCCGGCGAGCTGCTCGAATACGGCCGCCGCCTGCGCGGCGTCGTGCTCGAGGAAGGCTCGGTCGGCAGCCACGCCGCCGTCGTCGCCCGCGCGCTGGCGATCCCGCTGGTGATCAACGCGCCGCGCATCACCACCGAGGCGCTGAACGGCGATCACATCATGGTCGACGGCGACCAGGGCATCGTGCACCTGCGCCCCGACGACACCGTGGTCACCGCCTTCCGCGACAAGATCGCCATGCAGGCCGAGGCGCAGGAGCGCTACGCCTCGATCCGGCAGAAGCCCGCGATCTCGCAATGCGGCAAGCGCATCAGCCTCTACATGAACGCGGGCCTGCTGGCCGACCTGCCCTCGCTGGAAAGCTCCGGCGCCGAGGGCGTGGGCCTCTTCCGCACCGAGCTGCAGTTCCTCGTGCGCAACAAGATGCCCTCGCGCACCGATCTCGTGGCGGTCTACAAGCGGGTGATCGAGGCCGCCGAGGCCGCCGGCAACAAGCCGGTGATCTTCCGCACGCTCGACATCGGCTCGGACAAGGTGCTGCCCTACATGAAGCCCACCGACGAGCCCAACCCGGCGCTCGGCTGGCGGGCGATCCGCGTCGGTCTCGACCGGCCCGGCGTCATGCGCATGCAGCTGCAGGCGCTGCTGCGCGCCTCCGAGGGGCGGCCGCTGACGCTGATGTTCCCCTTCGTCGCGCAGTGGGAAGAGTTCCGCGCCGCGCGGGCCGAGGTCGACAAGGCCGTGGCCACCGAGCGCAAACTCGGCCACGTGGTCCCCGAGAAGATCTCGGTCGGCACCATGCTCGAGACGCCGAGCCTTGCCTATGCTTCGAACAAGTTCTTCGAGGAGGTCGAGTTCGTCTCGATCGGCGGCAACGATCTCAAGCAGTTCTTCTTCGCCGCCGACCGCGAGAACGAGCGGGTGCGGCGGCGCTACGATACGCTCAACGTCAGCTTCCTGACCTTCCTCGAGCAGATCGTGCAGCGCTGCTCGGCCACCGGCACGCCGCTCAGCTTCTGCGGCGAGGATGCGGGCCGGCCAATCGAGGCGATCTGCCTCGCCGCCATCGGCCTGCACCGGCTGTCGATGCGCCCGGCCTCGATCGGGCCGGTCAAGAGCCTGATCATGCGCACCGACCTCGATGCGCTCTACGACGTGATCTGCGACGCGCGCGAGCGCGGCGAGCAGTCGGTGCGCGGGGCGGTCATGGAATACATGCGCTGGCAGGGCTGAAGGATTGAGCCTCGCCCGGCGCATCGGTTCGCCGACGCCCCGGGCGACAATCTTCCTGCGCGCATCGCCGGCCTTCTGACACGGGACACGACCCGCGCCTTCTGCGCGGGTGCGGCGGCGCGGGTTTCACCGCGCCCCGGGGCTGTCCTAGGGCATTAACCTTGCGAAGCGGTTAACCGCGAAGTTCCAGCTTCTTCTGCAGCGCCGCGACCAGTTCGGCGCGCGGCCGGCCGCTCTGCTCCGACAGGCGCAGCAGGCCGAAATGCACGTGCGCCATCTGCTGGTAGTAGCTGGTGTAGGCGTAGTTCGTCGCCGCCCCCGCCGCCGCGCCGAGGATCGGCACAGTCTGCGCCGCCAGTTTCTGCCCCAGCGCCGTCGCGAGCCGCGGCGCGATCTTGCCGATCAGCCCGTGCACCGTCGCCCCGGTCAGCGTGACGCGCGTGGCGAGAAAGCCGAGCTCCGCCCCGTCGTCCTGCGACAGCGGCCCGGCCGAGGCGAAGACGCTGAGGCACTCGCGGCCGATCTCGGGCGTCGCGGGGTCAAAGCCGTATTCCGCGGCGATGCCCTGGATCGCACGCAGCAGCACGGTCACCGTCACCGGCAGCTCGGCCAGCGCCGTCGGCAGCCCCCCGGCCCCGCCCGCCGCGCCCATGGCGGTGGCGAGCGCGGTGTTGAGCCAGCCCTTCTGGTCGGGCACCGCCCGGCGCGAGCCCGACGCGGCCTTGAACGCCAGCTCCAGCGCCTTGGCCGTGCTGCCTTCGAGCCGTTCCTTCACCTTGTCCGGCAGGCGCTCGAGCAGGTTCTCGGCCTTGCCTCCGATGATGTTGAGCACCTGCAGCCCGACCCCGCCCGCGGCGCGGTGACGGCGGGCAAGCGCGGCGATCTCCGCGTCGATGCTGAGGGGAACGAGCTGCGTTCCGGTGACGGGTGCGGTCATGGGCGCCTCCTACGGTCTTCCATAGAAGATCGGCCCGCAACGGCGGATTTCAAGCTTTGCGCATGACCTCGCCGGTCACCCCGGCCCAGGCGCCGGGGCGCAGCTCGAGCGCCAGCACCCGGTCGGGGTTGGTCGGCGGGGGCATGGTGACCCCCTCGATCTTGGTGAACCCGAAGCGGCGGTAATAGGGCTCGTCGCCGACCAGCAGCACCCGGCCCCATTCCAGCGCCCGTGCCCGTTCCAGCGTGTCGCGGATCAGCGCGGCCCCCAGCCCCTCGCCCTGCGCCGTCGGGTGCACCGCGACCGGCCCCAGCAGCAGCGCCTGCGCAGGGCCAATGCGCACCGGCCAGTAGCGGATCGCCCCGCCGATCGTGCCGGCCTCGTCCTTGGCGACGCGGCACAGCTCGGCCACCGGCGGCACGCCGTCGCGCAGGCGGTAGGACGACAGCAGCGTCCGACCCGGTGCGAAGCACAGGTC
Organism: Salipiger sp. H15; assembly: GCF_040409955.1. NCBI lineage: Bacteria > Pseudomonadati > Pseudomonadota > Alphaproteobacteria > Rhodobacterales > Roseobacteraceae > Salipiger > Salipiger bruguierae. Next base: position 1,719,262 of record NZ_CP123384.1, on the reverse strand, counting down.
GTAAAGGGCCTCGACCTCCCAGAGATCGTCCGGGCGTTCCTGAGACAGACTGTACAGAGGCGGGCTCTCCCCGTGGCGTTTCGGACGAATCCGCCCTATCACGGGTCCGACACACGCGCAAACAGCTGAGAGGACTGGCATGTTCTATCGCCCGGAAGACGGCCACGGACTGCCGCACAACCCGTTCAACGCCATCGTGACGCCCCGCCCCATCGGCTGGATCTCGACCCGTGGCAGCCTTGGCGACAACCTCGCCCCCTACTCCTTCTTCAACGCCGTGGCCTATGTGCCGCCGCAGGTGATGTTCGCCTCGACCTCGGCCAAGGAGGATCGCGACGGCACCAAGGACAGCGTGGCGCAGATCCGCGAGAGCGGCGTCTTCTGCGTCAACATCGTCGAATATGCGGCGCGCGACGTGATGAACCTCAGCTCGGGCCCCTGGCCCGCGGGCGAGGACGAGTTCGCGCTGGCCGGCATCGACAAGGCCCAGTGCCAGACCATCGACTGCCCGCGCGTCGCCAATGCCCCCGCCTCGCTGGAATGCCGGGTGACGCAGATCGTCAGGCTCGAGGGCGAGGCCAATTTCGCGGTCTTCGGCGAGGTGACCGGCGTGCACATGCGCGACGACTGCCTTGTCGACGGGCGGTTCGACGTGACGAAATTCCAGCCGCTCACCCGGCTCGGCTACCGCGACTACTCGGTGATCCGCGAGGTCTTCTCGCTCAAGCGCCCGGGCGAGTGAGGCGGGTTTCCGCCCGCCCGCCTTTGCCCCGGCGCGCCCTGCCCTATAATTGAGCCATCCACCGAGGGAGGGCGCCATGGACCAGCACCTTTGAAACCCAGTCACACGCGTTTCGAAAGGAGGCTCCCATGCCCTTTGCCCTTCCCCCGGCGGATGCCGTTCACCCCATCATCCTGCCGGATGGCACGCCCCACGCGGGCACCGTCCACCTTGCCGTGGTCGCGGACCATCCGCAGGCCGAGATCGGCGCCTACACCTATGCCTCGGACTTCGACCCGCCGCCGCCGGGCGGCTGGATCGCGCGGCTCGCCCCCTATCTCTTCCCCTTCTCGCGCGACCGGCTGGTGATCGGCAGGTTCTGCCAGATCGCCCACGGCGTGCGCTTCATCGGCGGCTCGGCGAACCACGCGATGACCGGGCTGACCACCTACCCGTTCACCGCCTTCGACCCCGACGCCATGCACGATGCCCAGCCCGACCCGCGCGGCATCGAGATCGGCCACGACGTCTGGCTCGGCACCGGCGCGCTGGTGCTGGCCGGGGCGCGGATCGGCTCGGGGGCGATCATCGGCGCGGGCACGGTGGTGCGGGGCGAGATCCCGCCCTATGCCGTGGTCACCGGCAACCCCGCGCGGGTTGCGCGACTGCGCTTCACGGAAGACGAGATCGCCCGCCTGCTGCGCCTTGCGTGGTGGGACTGGCCGCCCGAGCGCATCGCCGCCGCCCGCCCCGCGCTCGAAGCAGGCGACGTGGCGGCGCTCGAGGCGTTGGCCTGAGGCCTCAGCCCCGGCGGCGGTAGCGGAAGACGCCGGTGCCCTTGGCGATCACCTCGCCGGTCTCGTCCGAGATCGTCGCCTCGGCGAAGAAGGTGCTCTTGCCGCCGCCGGTCTTCACTCCCTCGGCGATCAGCCGCGTGCCCCTGGGCCGCGACAGGTACTGCACGTTGAGCGAGAGCGTCAGCGCCATGAGCCTGTCCTCCGCGTCGCCGGTCCAGCAGCCCGCGTAGCCCATGGCGGTGTCGATCATCGAGGCATGCACCCCGCCATGCGGGTTGTCGTGGCGGTTCAGGTGCTCGGGCGCGATGGCCAGCTCGAACCGCGAGAACCCCTCGCCCCATGCCACCATCTCGATGCCGAGATGCGACAGGTAGCCCGACGGGGCCTCGGTGATCTGGGTGTCCGCGCTCTGCTTGTCCATGGGCCTCTCCTGCTCTGCGCGCCCGTTCTCGGCCCTGCACGCGGCGGGGTCAAGCCATGCGCCCGAACCTCAGTCGCGCAGCTCGAGAAAGGTCAGCCACTGCGCGACAAGCGCCGGCTCGCCGCGTCCCCGGCCCTCGATCTCGACCTCGACATCCCAGTGCACGGTCAGCCGCTCGTCCTCCTCCTCGACCCCGCCGACGGTGAAATGCCCGCGCACGCGCGAGCCCACCGGCACCGGCGTGACGAAACGCACCCGGTCGAAGCCGTAGTTGACGTTGGCGATCTGCCCGGGAAAGGGCGGCACGGCATCGGCGCACATGGCCGAGAGCAGCGAGAGCGTCAGGAACCCCTGCGCCACCGGCGCGCCGAACAGGAATTCGGCCGCGCGCTCCTCGTCGGAATGGAAGAACTTGAGATCGCCGGTCACCTGCCCGAAGCGTGCCACGGTCTCGGCGTCGAGCGTGAACCAGCGCGACACCTTGGGCTCCATTTCCAGAATTGCCTCAGCCGGCATGGCCCGCTCCCCCGCTTCGAACTCTTCCGCGCCGCATCCCGTCTCCCGCGATGATCCGGATCCCGGGGCAGAGTGGCGGATCGCCCCTGCCGCTGGCAAGACAAAATCCGGGCAGCACGCCGCCCGGCAGGGGCTCAGCCCTCCACGTCCTCGCCCTGCATCTCGAGCTCGAGCGGCACCGGCCCGCCGCCGAGGTCATCCACCCGCAGCGGCCCCGAGGGGCGCGACAGCCGGTTGCGCACCACCCAGTAGAGCCGGTCCGAGGCGCGGGTGACCGCGACATAGGCAAGGCGCTTCCACAGCGGCTGGCCCGCCTCGACCCGGCCCATGCGCGCCGCGGTGTAGAGATCGGGCGCGAAGACCTGCACGTTTTCCCATTGCGAGCCCTGCGCCTTGTGGATGGTCACCGCCGCCCCGTGCAGGAAGGTCGCCCCCATGCGCGCGGCGAAGGGGATGAAGGGCTCTTCCTCGTCGGGCTTCTCGATCTTCACGATCGAGGCGGCCGAGACCTGCGGGTCGGGCGCGCCGATGACGTGCAGCCGCGAGAAGCCGGGTTTCTTGCCCGGCCCGAGATAGACCACCTGCGCGCCCTTGATGAGCCCACGCGCCTCGAGGTCGAGCCGTTTCTTGCGGTGCTTGAGCGGCAGCTCGATGCCGTCACAGATCAGCGGCTCGCCGGGCAGCAGCTCGGTCTCGGGCGCGCCATGCACCGCGCGGAAGGCGTTGATCAGCCGGATGCGCGTGGCGTTGCGCCAGACCAGCACCGGCGAGCGCGCCATGAGGTCGACCTCGACCCGCTGGCCCCAGACCACCCGGTCGTCCCTTGCCGCCGCCTCCTCGACCAGCCGCTCGAAACGGTAGAAGTCCACCTCCGGGTCGGCGAGCGCGTGCGCAAGGTCGAGGATCGGGCTCGACGCCTCCTGCCGGTGGATGCGCGAGAGCTCCATCTTGCGGTCCTCGGGCACCGCGTCAAAGACCATCTTGCCCGACTGGTTCACCGGCGCCAGCTGCGCCGGGTCGCCGAAGAGCAGCAGGTTGGGGAAGATCTCTTTCAGGTCCTCGAACTGCCGGTCGTCGAGCATCGAGGCCTCGTCGACGAAACCGATGTCGAGCGGTTCCTCGCGGCGCTTCCAGCCGGTGATGAAATCGCTGCCGCGCAGCCCGGCCGCCGCCAGCGCCGCCGGCACCGACTTGTGGCCTTGGTACGACGCATGGGCCCGGTCGAGCGCCTCGTCGGTCAGCGCCTCGATCACCGGGCGCTCCTCGTTGCCCATCAGCCATTCGGCGATGCGCTCGTAGACCGGATCGTAGACCGGCGTGTAGAGGATGCGGTGGATCGTGGTCGCCGGAACGCCGCGCATGCGCAGCACCGAGGCGGCCTTGTTGGTCGGGGCGAGGATCGCCAGCGTGCGCTTGTCGCGCTTGCGGCGGCTCTCGAAATCGCCCGAGACCACCTCGCAGCCCGCCTCCTGCAGCGCCTTGCAGAGCTCGGCCAGCAACAGCGTCTTGCCCGAGCCGGCCTTGCCCATCAGCGCCATGACCTTGGAAAGGCCCTCGCGCGCGGGCTCGGTGGTGCCCTCGTCGAGATCGACGCCGGCGCCGCGCAGCATCTCGGCCACGCGGTCCCAGGCTTCGGCCTGATCCTCGGAGAAACTGATCGCGGGTGCCGTCATGCCGGCGACCCTACTAAAGCCGCGCGCCGCGCACCAGACGCGCCCGCGCTTTTCCCGGCGTCCCCGGCACTTTCCCTCGGGCGCCGCGCCCGTGGCCCGGGCAGGACCGCCTCCGGCGGGCGTATTTTTCAAAGAGAAGAAGGCAAAGGCGCGCGCCCTCCCCTTCTTCTCTTCTTCAAATACGCCGGAGGAGCCGCGCGCAGCGCGGCGGGGGCGGAGCCCCCTCTTTCATGACCTGCCGCACGCCCCGCGGCGGGGCGGCGGCCCCTTCCCGTTCACTCCAGCTCGATCAGCAGGTCCTTGGCGTCGATCTGCCCGCCCGGCAGCACGTGCACCGCCTTGATGGTGGCGTCGCGCTCGGCGTGCAGGCCGGTCTCCATCTTCATCGCCTCGATGGTGAGCAGCAGGTCGCCCTCCTTGACCTTGGCGCCCGCCTGCACCGCGATGGTGGCGACCACGCCCGGCATCGGCGCGCCGATGTGGCCCGGGTTGCCCACCTCGGCCTTGGGCTTGGCGCCGCCTGCGGCCTTGGCCTTGCGGTCGGGCACGCGCACGGTGCGCGGTTGGCCGTTCAGCTCGAAGAACACCCGCACCTCGCCGTCATCCTGCGTGTCGCCGACGGTGATGAGGCGGATCTCCAGCGTCTTGCCGGGGTCGATTTCGGCGGTGAGCTCCTCGCCGGGCTCCATGCCATAGAAGTAGGTCAGCGTCGGCAGGGTGCGCACGGGGCCGTAATCCTCGTGCCGCGCCACGTAGTCGGTGAAGACCTTGGGGTACATGAGGTAGCCGTTGAAGTCCTCGTCGTCGAACTCGACATCCGGGAACTTGGCCTGCAGCTCGGCGCGCAGCTTGGCGAAATCGGCGGGCGGCAGATGCTTGCCCGGGCGCTCGGTGTTCGGGGTCTCGCCCTTCAGCACCTTCCTGAGGATGCCTGCGGGGAAGCCGCCCGGCGGCTGGCCGAGGTTGCCGCGCATCATGTCGATGACCGAGTCGGGGAAGCTGACCTCGGTCTTCGGATCCTCGACCTGCGCTCGGCTGAGGCCCTGGCTCACCATCATCAGCGCCATGTCGCCCACGACCTTGGAGGACGGGGTCACCTTCACGATGTCGCCGAACATCATGTTGACGTCGGCATAGGTCTTGGCGACCTCGTGCCAGCGCTCTTCCAGCCCCAGCGAGCGCGCCTGCGCCTTGAGGTTGGTGAACTGCCCGCCCGGCATCTCGTGCAGGTAGACCTCGGAGGCGGGCGCCTGCATGCCGCTCTCGAAGGCGGCGTACTGGCCGCGCACCGCCTCCCAGTAGTTCGAGACCTCGCGGATCACGTCGACGTCGAGCCCGGTGTCGCGGTCGGTGTGGCGCAGCGCCTCGACGATCGAGCCCAGGGTGGGCTGCGAGGTGTTGCCCGAGAGCGCGTCCATCGCCGCGTCCACCGCGTCGACCCCGGCGCGCGAGGCTTCCATGATGGTGGCGATGGCGGCACCGGAGGTGTCATGGGTGTGGAAGTGGATCGGCAGGCCGACCTCTTCCTTCAGTGCGGTGATCAGCGCCCCGGCGGCCGAGGGTTTGAGAAGCCCGGCCATGTCCTTCAGCCCGAGGATATGCGCGCCGGCGTCGCGAAGCTGCTTGCCCATGGCGACGTAGTACTTGAGGTCGTACTTGGCGCGGGCGGGATCGAGGATGTCGCCGGTGTAGCAGATCGTGCCCTCGCATATCTTGCCGCTCTCGATCACGGCATCCATGGCGACGCGCATGTTCTCGACCCAGTTCAGCGAGTCGAAGACGCGGAAGATGTCGACGCCGCTCTCCGCCGCGCGGGCGACGAAGCTCTGCACCACGTTGTCGGGGTAGTTGGTGTAGCCGACGCCGTTCGAGGCGCGCAGCAGCATCTGCGTCAGGATGTTGGGCATCTTGGCGCGGATGTCGCGCAGGCGCTGCCAGGGGCATTCCTGCAGGAAGCGGTAGGCCACGTCGAAGGTCGCGCCGCCCCAGCATTCCACCGAGAAGAGCCCGGGCAGGTTCGCCGCATAGGCCGGCGCCACCTTGATCATGTCGAGCGAGCGCATGCGGGTGGCGAGCAGCGACTGGTGGCCGTCGCGCATGGTGGTGTCGGTGATCAGGAGCCGCTTCTGCGCCGCCATCCAGTCGGCCACCGCCTGCGCGCCCTTCTCCTCGAGCAGCGTGCGGGTGCCCGGCGGCGGCAGGTCCGCGCGCAGCTGGGGCGCGCGGGCGGGCTTCAGCTCGGCATGGGGCCGCGGGCGGCCCTGCACCTCGGGGTGGCCGTTGACGGTGATGTCGGCGATGTAGGTCAGCACCTTGGTGCCGCGGTCGCGGCGCTTCTTGAAGTCGAAGAGCTCGGGCGTCGTGTCGATGAACTTGGTGGTGTACTGGTTGGTCAGGAAGGTCGGGTGCTTGAGCAGGTTGATCACGAAGTCGATGTTCGTGCTCACGCCGCGGATGCGGAACTCGCGCAGGGCGCGGTCCATGCGGGCGATGGCCTTCTCGGGGGTCGGCGCCTTGGCGGTCACCTTCACCAGCAGCGAGTCGTAGTAGCGGGTGATCACCCCGCCGGCGTAGGCGGTGCCGCCGTCAAGCCGGATGCCCATGCCGGTGGCCGAGCGGTAGGCGGTGATCCGGCCATAGTCGGGGATGAAGTTGTTGGTCGGATCCTCGGTGGTGATCCGCGTCTGCAGCGCGTGGCCGGTCAGCCGGATGTCGTACTGGCTGGCCTTGCCGGTGGCCTCGGCGAGGCTCTTGCCCTCGGCGATCATGATCTGCGCCTGCACGATGTCGATGCCGGTCACCTCCTCGGTGACGGTGTGCTCGACCTGCACGCGCGGGTTGACCTCGATGAAGTAGAACTTGCCCGTGTCCATATCCATCAGGAACTCGACGGTGCCGGCGCATTCGTAGCTCACATGGGCGCAGATCTTGCGGCCGAGCTCGCAGATCTCCTCGCGCTGCGCCTCCGAAAGGTAGGGCGCGGGGGCGCGCTCGACGACCTTCTGGTTGCGGCGCTGCACCGAGCAGTCGCGCTCGTAGAGGTGGTAGATGTTGCCCATCTTGTCGCCGAGGATCTGCACCTCGACGTGGCGGGCGCGCAGGATCATCTTTTCCAGATAGCCCTCGCCGTTGCCGAAGGCGGCCTCGGCCTCGCGCCGGCCCTCGAGCACCTTCTCCTTGAGCTCCTTCGGGCCGTTGATCGGGCGCATCCCGCGCCCGCCGCCACCCCAGCTCGCCTTGAGCATCAGCGGGTAGCCGATCTCCCCGGCCTCCTTCTCGATGGCCTCCCAGTCGTCGCCCAGAACCTCGGTCGCCGGGATCACCGGCACCCCGGCGGCGACCGCCACCTTGCGGGCAGAGGCCTTGTCGCCGAGCGCGCGCATGGTCTCGGCGCGCGGGCCGATGAAGGTGATCCCCGCCGCGTCGCAGGCGTCGACGAACTCGGGATTCTCGGACAGCAGCCCGTAGCCCGGGTGGATCGCGTCGGCGCCGGACTCCTTGGCGACGCGGATGATCTCGGGGATCGACAGGTACGCCGCCACCGGCCCGAGCCCCTCGCCGATGCGATAGGCTTCGTCGGCCTTGAAGCGGTGCAGCCCCAGCTTGTCCTCCTCGGCAAAGACGGCAACTGTCTTCTTCCCCATCTCGTTCGCCGCCCGCATGATGCGGATCGCGATCTCGCCACGGTTGGCGATGAGGATCTTCTGGAACTCTGGCATTCTTTCCTCCGTCACAGGCCTGCCGGGCCGGTTGACGTGGAGTGAACGCCATGCTGCGTTGCAGCGCAAGGTGTCTATGCAAAGTTAGCACCAGAGTTTCGGCAGTTTGCAAAAGCCCCCGCGCAGGGCGCGTCCGGCACGGGGATCCGACGCCGAGGAAAGTGATGAACAAACACAGAACGCACCTTTCGCAACGCGGCATGGCACGCTAGATTTGGGGCATGAGCAGTTTCGACGACATGGATGCATTCGAGGGAGCCTCGCTGTCGGCGCGGGCCATGGCGGCGCGTCCCGCGCCCTATCTCGACGATCTCAACCCGGCGCAGCGCGAGGCGGTCGAGCGGCTCGACGGCCCCGTGCTGATGCTCGCCGGGGCAGGCACCGGCAAGACCAAGGCGCTGACCGCCCGCATCGCGCACCTGCTGATGACCGGCCGCGCGCGCCCGAACGAGATCCTGTCGGTGACCTTCACCAACAAGGCCGCGCGCGAGATGAAGGAACGGGTCGCGCGCCTGCTCGGCCACGCGGTTGAGGGCATGCCCTGGATGGGCACCTTCCACTCGATCTGCGTCAAGCTGCTGCGCCGCCACGCCGAGCTGGTGGGGCTGAAGACCAACTTCACCATCCTCGACACCGACGACCAGATCCGCCTGCTGAAGCAGGTGATCGCTGCCAACAACATCGACGAGAAGCGCTGGCCGGCCCGCCAGCTCTCGGGCCTCATCGACAACTGGAAGAACCGCGCCTGGACGCCCGACCGGGTGCCCGCGTCGGAGGCCTCGGCCTTCAACAACCGCGGCACCGAGCTCTACGCCCAGTACCAGACCCGCCTGCGCGAGCTGAATGCCTGCGACTTCGGCGACCTGCTGCTGCACGTGGTGACGATCTTCCAGCAGCATGCGGACGTGCTGCAGCAATACCAGCGCTGGTTCCGCTTCATCCTCGTGGACGAGTACCAGGACACCAACGTCGCCCAGTACCTCTGGTTACGGCTGCTGGCGCAGGGCCACACCAACATCTGCTGCGTCGGCGACGACGACCAGTCGATCTACGGCTGGCGCGGTGCCGAGGTGGGCAACATCCTGCGCTTCGAGAAGGACTTCCCCGGCGCCCACGTGGTGCGGCTGGAACAGAACTACCGCTCGACCGCGCATATCCTCGCCGCCGCCTCCTCGGTGATCCGCGGCAACGAGAACCGGCTCGGAAAGGAGCTCTGGACCGACGCCCCCGGCGGCGAGAAGGTGCGGCTGATCGGCCACTGGGACGGCGAGGAAGAGGCGCGCTGGATCGGCGAGGAGATCGAGGCGGCGCAGCGCGGCTCGCGCGGGATGCACGCCTACTCGCTCGACGACATGGCGATCCTCGTGCGCGCCTCGCACCAGATGCGCGCCTTCGAGGACCGGTTCCTGACCATCGGCCTGCCCTACCGCGTGATCGGCGGCCCGCGCTTCTACGAGCGGCTCGAGATTCGCGACGCCATGGCCTATTTCCGGCTGGTGGTCTCGCCCGAGGACGATCTCGCCTTCGAGCGCATCGTCAACACCCCCAAGCGCGGGCTCGGCGACAAGGCGCAGCAGAAGATCCAGCTGAAGGCGCGCGAACATGGCGTGTCGCTGCTCGCCGGCGCGCGGCTGATGCTGCGCGACAAGGAGATCACCGGCAAGGGCGCGGCCAGGCTCGCCACCTTCGTCGAGCAGATCGAGCGCTGGCACGAGGTCGCGCGGCAGCAGATGGGCCTGCCCTCCGAGGTGCAGCAGGACGACGACGATCTCGTGCTCATCGACGAGGACAAGCCGCTGAGCCGCGCGGTCAGCCACATGGAACTGGCGGGGACCATTCTCGACGAGAGCGGCTACACCGAGATGTGGCAGGCCGACAAGAATCCCGACTCGCCGGGCCGGCTCGAGAACCTCAAGGAACTGGTGAAGGCGCTCGAGAGCTTCGACAACCTGCAGGGCTTCCTCGAGCACGTCGCGCTGATCATGGACAACGAGACCGAGGAGACCGGCGCCAAGGTATCGATCATGACGCTGCACGCGGCCAAGGGGCTCGAGTTCCCGGCGGTCTTCCTGCCGGGCTGGGAGGACGGGCTCTTCCCCTCGCAGCGCTCGATGGATGAGAGCGGCCTCAAGGGCCTCGAGGAAGAGCGGCGCCTCGCCTACGTGGGGATCACCCGCGCCGAGGAGCTCTGCACCATCTCCTTTGCTGCCAACCGCCGGGTCTTCGGGCAGTGGCAATCCGCCCTGCCGTCGCGCTTCATCGACGAGCTGCCCGAGGCGCATGTGGAGATTCTCACCCCGCCCGGCCTTTACGGCGGCGGCTACGGCGCGGCGGGGATGAGCGGCGGCTTCGGCGGGGGCGGTTACGGCGGCGGCTCCGGGCTCGAAACCCGCGCCGCCGAGGCGAATGTCTACAACTCCCCCGGCTGGAAGCGGCTGCAGGAGCGCTCGTCGAGCGTGCGCCCGGTCAGCCAGCCACGCGAGAGCCGCAACACGGTGATCGACCTGCAGGCGGTCTCGGCCTTCGAGATGGGCGAGCGGGTCTTCCACCAGAAGTTCGGCTACGGCGCGATCATCGGCATCGAGGGCGACAAGCTCGAGATCGATTTCGAGAAGGCCGGGGTGAAGAAGGTGGTGGCGCGATTCGTCGCCGCGGCGGATTCGGCGGGCGACGTGCCGTTCTGACCCGCAGGCTGAGGATGGGACTCCGCCCCAGCGCCGCTGCGCGCGCCTGCGACGGGATACCCGATCACGACAGAAGCCCGTGGCCGAACGCTCCGGGCTTCTTCTCTTTCAACATACGCCCGCCGGAGGCGGTCCTCAGCGTGCCGCGGAGACCAGGGCCGCGAGCAGCTCGGTGTCGCTGTGGCCAGAGGCTTCGGCGACGGCCGAGAGGCTCTCCTCCGTGCTGCCGACGGCGAATCCCGCCGCCACGAGCCCGTCCGCAAGCTGGTCCGCCGGCGCATCGAGCAGCGCCGCCACCTCGGCCACGCTGCCGTTCAGGAGAATCTGCGCGGCGGCGAATTGCGGCGGGCCGCCGCGGCGCTCGCCCTGCTGGGCCGAGAGGCCCGGCAGCACGAAGGCGGCCGCCATGACCAGCGAGGCGGCCATCGCCAGCGCGAAGGCCGGCTTGCGCAGGTAGGTGGTCATCGACCGCCAGTTCTTCCACAGGTGCAGCGCGAAGGGCAGAATCAGCACCATGCTGAGCCATTCGTGCATCCCGTGGAACCATCCGGAGTTCCAGTGGAAGAAAAGGGCGATTCCCGAAATCAGCGAAACGAGGAAAAGTCCGGTGATGAAGGGCGTGGCGTAGCGGTTGAGAAGCGGTTTCATGGCTCGGCTGGCTCCGTGAGTGACTGTCCCGGCGCCGCGTCCTCCCCCGCGGCTCCGAAGACCTCACGCGCGGGGCCGAGGTTTCCGTCGCGTCTTATTGGGTTTTTTTCGCCCTCGAAGAAATTTCCGGAAAAAAGGTCGTTTTTCCCCTTGCGGAGGTCCGCGGGAAATTCTAAATCGCCCACACCAACAAGGAAGCGGGCGTAGCTCAGGGGTAGAGCATTACCTTGCCAAGGTAAGGGTCGGGCGTTCGAATCGCCTCGCCCGCTCCAGTTGGACCTCCGGCGCAAGCCGGGCCGGTGAAAGGCCGGACGGGTCGAAAGACCCACATGATGAATGGTTTGCGGGCGTAGCTCAGGGGTAGAGCATTACCTTGCCAAGGTAAGGGTCGGGCGTTCGAATCGCCTCGCCCGCTCCATTCACCACTTTCCTCGAAGAAGAATTTCCCGGATCGCTGATCACGCGGCCTGTCCTTGCGACGGGCCTTTCGCGTTTCCGGCGCTTCACCTTCGCCGGCCTCTGCCCCTTCTGCCGCCTGCCCCTTCTGCCGTCGCGCGCAGCGCATGGATGCTGGGCGGCACCCGGCCGCCCCGGCCCCGTCGTCTCAGAACGCCTTGAAGGTCAGCGTGGTCAGCGTGCGCTCGATTCCCGGCACCGTGAGCAGGTTCTCGTTGATGAAATGCCCCACGTCGGCGCCCTCGGGGATGTAGAGCTTGAGCAGCAGGTCCCATTCGCCCGACGTCGAGTAGAGCTCGGAATGGATCTCGCGCAGGGCGATCTGGTCGGCGACCTCGTAGGTGGTGCCGGGCTTGCAGCGGATCTGGACGAAGACGCAGGTGGTCATGGGCGGGCCTTTCATTGATATGCGGGCAAGCTGTCACACCGGCCCTGCCGCCGCAAGCACGCCCCGACGCCCGGCACGCGCGGGGCTTGGCCTGCGCCCTGCCCCGCCCTATAAGCCCCTGCGAGACATCGAGGAGTATGGTCCATGCGCAAGGCCGAGGTGAGCCGCAGTACCGCCGAGACGAAGATCGAGGTCAGCCTCGATCTCGACGGCACGGGCAGCTACGACATGAAGACCGGCGTGGGGTTCTTCGACCACATGCTGGACCAGCTTGCACGCCATTCGCTGATCGACATGGTGGTGCGCGCCGAGGGCGACCTGCACATCGACGACCACCACACCGTCGAGGACACCGGCATCGCGATCGGCCAGGCGCTGGCCAAGGCGCTCGGCGACAAGCGCGGCATCCGCCGCTACGGCTCGTGCCTCTTGCCGATGGACGACGCGCTGGTGCGCGCCGCGCTCGACCTCTCGGCCCGGCCCTTCCTCGTCTGGAAGGTGGCGCTGCCCACCGAGAAGATCGGCAGCTTCGACACCGAGCTTGTGCGCGAGTTCTTCCAGGCGCTGGCGACCCATGGCGGCATCACGCTGCACATCGAGATGCTGGACGGGGTGAATTCGCACCATATCGTCGAGGCGGCGTTCAAGGCCGTGGCCCGCGCCCTGCGCGAGGCGGTCGAGCCCGACCCGCGCAAGGGGGACGCGATCCCCTCGACCAAGGGTGCGCTCTGACGTTTGCCGGCGCGCGGCGAGGGGCGCTGCCCCTCGCGCTCCCCGGAGTATTTGCGGAAAGATGAAAAGGGGGCCGGACCGATCCGGCCCGGAAAGGTGGGATCCATGCTGACGGCGATCATCGACTACGAGAGCGGCAACCTGCATTCCGCCGAGAAGGCCTTCCAGCGCATGGCGCGGGAGCTCGGCGCGGGCGAGGTCGTGGTGACCGACGCGCCCGAGGTGGTGGCCCGCGCCGACCGGCTGGTGCTGCCCGGCGACGGCGCCTTCCCTGCCTGCGCCCGGGCGCTGCGCCACTCGGGCTGTTTCGAGGCCATGGTCGAGGCGGTGACGGTCAAGGGCCGGCCCTTCCTCGGCATCTGCGTCGGCATGCAGCTGATGGCGCGGGTGGGCTACGAGTACGAGGAGACGCAGGGGCTCGGCTGGGTCGATGGCGAGGTCGAGAAGATCCTGCCCGACGACACCTCGCTGAAGGTGCCGCACATGGGCTGGAACGAACTGGTGATCGACCGCGCCCACCCGGTGCTGGACGGGGTGGAGAGCGGCGATCACGCCTATTTCGTGCACTCCTACCAGATGCGCATGCTCACCCCCGAGCACCGGCTGGCGCATGTGGACTACGGCGGCACGGTCACCGCCATCGTCGGGCAGGACAACATGCTGGGCTTCCAGTTCCACCCCGAGAAGAGCGCCGAGACCGGGCTGCGGATGATCGGCAACTTCCTGACCTGGGCGCCCTGAGCGCCCCTCGCCTCACGCGGCGGCAGCGCGCGGATTGCAAAGCGCGGTCGCTCGCGGCTATAGGGGGCCGACACTGATTTCGGGAGCCGCGCCATGATCCTCTACCCCGCCATCGACCTCAAGGACGGCAAGGCCGTGCGCCTGCTGCGCGGCGACATGGAGAAGGCCACGGTCTTCAACGACGATCCCGCCGCGCAGGCGATGGAGTTCGTCGAGGCGGGCTGCGACTGGCTGCACCTCGTCGACCTCAACGGCGCCTTTGCCGGCGAGCCGGTGAACGCCGCGGCGGTCGAGGCGATCCTCGCGCGCACCAAGGTGCCGGCGCAGCTCGGCGGCGGCATTCGCGACATGGCGACGATCGAGCGCTGGCTCGACAAGGGGCTCGCCCGGGTCATCCTCGGCACCGTGGCGGTGGAGAACCCGGCGCTGGTGCGCGAGGCCGCCAGGGCCTTCCCCGGCAAGGTCGCCGTGGGCATCGACGCGCGCGACGGGCGCGTGGCGACCAAGGGCTGGGCCGAGGTGACCGACGTCGACGCGGTCGACCTCGCACGCAGCTTCGAGGACGATGGCGTCGCGGCGATCATCTACACCGACATCAACCGCGACGGCGCGATGCAGGGGCCCAACATCGAGTACACCGCCGCCATGGCACGCGCCGTGTCGATCCCCGTGATCGCCTCGGGCGGCGTGTCGAAGCTGGCCGACCTCATCGCCCTGCGCGACTGTGGCGCTGCGCTCAACGGCGCGATCTCGGGCCGGGCGCTCTACGATGGCGCGATCGACCTGAAAGAGGCGCTGGTCGCCCTCAAGGGCTGATCCGGCGCGACACCCCCAAAAGCGAAAGGGCCGCCCCAAGGGCGGCCCTTCTTGCATTGTCCCGGCTCAGAGCGGCTCGGTGCGGTAGAGCTTCACCTTGAGGCTGCCATGCGCCACCGGCGCGCCGGTCGGCAGGAAGCGCAGGCCGGTCGCCTTGGCGAGCCCCGGCTCGGTGGTGATGATGCCGACGCGCCAGCCTCCGAACCTTTCTTTCAGCACCGAGCCGAGCGAGGCGTGCAGCGCGTGCAGCGGGCCCTTCTCGCCGATCCGGGCGCCGTAGGGCGGGTTCACCATGACGAGGCCGGGCGGTCCGTCGGGGCGTTCGAGCTCGCTCACCGGGCGGCATTCGAAGCGGGTCCAGTCGGTGACCCCGGCGCGCGCGGCGTTCTCGGTGGCAAAGCGCACCGCGCCCGCGTCGCGGTCCGAGCCGTAGTAGCGCGACGACGGGGTGCGCAGCGGCTCCTGGCGCTTCAGCCCCTTCAGCTCGGCGGGGGAGAACACCGCCAGCCGCTCGAAATCGAAGGCGCGCGCCCGGCCGGGCAGCAGCCCGGCGGCGATCTCGGCGGCCTCGATCGGGAAGGTGCCCGAGCCGCACATCGGGTCGAGCACAGGCTCGATCCCGTCATAGCCGCAGGCGCGCAGGAAGAGCGAGGCCAGCGTCTCGCGCATCGGCGCCTTGCTGACCGCCTGCTTCAACCCGCGCCGGTGCAGCGGCTGGCCGGAGGTGTCGACGGAGAACGAAACCATGTTGTCCTCGATCCGCGCGAGGATGCGCACGCCGTCGTCGGCGAGCGGCGCGCCCAGTTCCTCGGTGATTGCCCGCTCGATGCGCTCCTTCGCGGCGCCGGCGTGGTAGATCTTCGACTTGCGGCTCAGCGCCTCGACCTTCACCGGCACGTCGGGGCGCAGCACCTCGGCCCAGGGGAACTTGCGCGAGCGCTTGTCGAGCTGCGCGAGGTGCACCGCCGGGAAGCCGCCGATGCGGGCCAGCACCCGCGCCGCGCCGCGCAGCTCGAGGTTGGCGCGCGCCACCTCGGGCCAGCCGCCCTGGAAGCTGACGCCGCCCTGCTCGGGCTTCAGCGGGCCGAAGCCGAGCGACTTGGCCTCGGCCACCAGCACGGGCTCCAGCCCCGGCGCGCAGGCCAGGAAGATCTCGAATGTCTTGTCCATCACATGTCCCGTCAGAGCAGGTCGAGCACGCGCTCGGGCGGGCGGCCGATCACCGCGCGGGTCGCCGCGAAGGCGATGGGGCGCTCGATCAGCTTCGGCACCTCGGCCATGGCGCGCAGCAGGGTTTCGTCGTCGCTGTCCTTCGACAGGCCCGCCGCCGCGAACTCGGGCTCCTTCACGCGGACCATCTTGATCGCGGGGAGGCCGAGCGCGGCCTGCGCCGCCTTCAGCTCGTCAAGGCTGGGCGCGTCCTCGAGGTAGCGCCGCACTTCGGGCTCGACGCCCTTGCCCTGCAGCAGCGCCAGCGCCTCGCGCGACTTGCTGCAGCGCGGGTTGTGCCAGAGGATCATGTCCAGTCGCCCCGCCCGGTGCCCACGGCCTCCTCGACCGAGGCGAAACCCTCGCGCGCGAGGATCGCGTCGAGCCCCTCGGCGATCTCCTGCACCAGCGAGAGCCCGCCGTAGACCAGCGCCGAGTAGAGCTGCACCGCCGAGGCGCCGGCACGGATCTTCTGGAAGGCCTGCTCGGCCGAGCCGATGCCGCCGACGCCGACCAGCGGCATCTGGCCCCCGGTCAGCTCCGAGAGCCTGGCCAGCACGCGGGTGGATTTCTCGAAGAGCGGACGGCCCGACATGCCCCCCGCCTCGGAGGCGAAGGGCGAGCTCAGCCCCTCGCGCGAGAGGGTGGTGTTGGTGGCGATCACCGCGTCGACCTTCGAGGCCATGGCGACCTCGGCCACGTCCTTCAGCCCCTGCTCGTCGAGATCGGGCGCGATCTTGAGGAAGACGGGGATGCGGTCGTCGAGCCGCGCCCGCGCCTCCATCACCCCGCCGAGCAGCGCGGTCAGCGCGTCCTTGCCCTGCAGGTCCCGCAGCCGCTCGGTGTTGGGCGAGCTGACATTGACGGTGGCGAAGTCGAGGTGCTCGCCGCAGCGCGTCAGCACCTTGGCGAAATCCGCCGCGCGGTCCTCGCTGTCCTTGTTGGCACCGAGGTTGAGACCCAGCACCATGCCGCGCGGACGCTGCGCAAGGCGCTGCGCCGCGACCTCCATGCCCTCGTTGTTGAAGCCGAAGCGGTTGATCACCGCGCGGTCCTCGGTCAGGCGGAAGAGCCGCGGCTTGGGATTGCCCGGCTGCGGGCGGGGCGTCACCGCGCCGACCTCGACGAAGCCGAAGCCCGCGCGCGCAAGGCCCTGCAGCGCCGAGGCGTTCTTGTCGAACCCCGCCGCGAGGCCGATCGGGTTGGGCAGCGCCAGCCCCGCCAGCTCGCAGCGCAGGCGGTCCGAGGTGACGAGGCCCGGCGCCGGGGCAAGGCCCATCTTCAGCGCCATGATCGCCAGCCCGTGCGCCTGCTCGGGGTCGAACTTGTGGAACAGCGGCAGTCCCATCTTCTCGATGAATCTCATCATGCCAGATCGTCCGGAAACACGTGCGCCCCGGCGCTGCCGAGCGGCAGCGGCCGCGACCATAGTATCCCGGCCAGCGGCAGCGCGGAATAGAGATGCGGGAACAGCGCCCCGCCGCGCGAGGGCTCCCAGGTGATCCTGTCGCCGAAATCCTCGACCTCGTAGCACAGGAGCTGCAGCCCCTCGACACCGGCGAAATGCTTCGCCGCCGTCTCGCGCACCTGCTCGGCGGTGGAGAAGTGGATGTAGCCGTCGGCCACGTCGATCGGGGCGCCGGCGGTCTCGCCCTGCGCCTGCAACGCCGCCCATTCGTCGGCCCGGAGGATTTTGTAGATCAGCATGAACGGCTGATGCCGTGGAACCCCGTTCCGGTCAATCCCCGCCGTCAGGTGCGGCCGGGCGAAAGCGCGCTCAGAGCCAGCGGCCGAGATGGCGGTGGATGCGCGGGATGATCACCCAGACCATCGCCACCACCATGATCGGCACGAAGAGCAGGTTGCGTTGCCAGAGTTCCCACTCCGCCGTCACCGGGCCGATGAGGTAGAGCAGCAGCGTCACCAGCGGATAGACGGCGAGAAAGACGAAGAGGGCGAGACGCGGGCGCGAGGGAGGACGCGACGGGGGTGTCATGGCTGTCTCCAGTGTCGGGGGGGGCATATCGGAACGATACGTTTCGTTTCATAACGCTTGGTGCGCGCGGCTGTAAAGCGCTATGCCGGTCGCAGCCCCTGCAATCCGCCCCGGAGCCAAGGACATGACCGAAAAGCGCGCCTCCATCGGCGCCCGCCGCAACCCCCAGACGGAAGCCGCCGTGCTGGATGCCGCCGCCGAGATCCTCTCCGAGGCGGGCATCGCCGGGCTGCGCATGGAGGCGGTGGCGAAACGCGCCCGCGCCGGCAAGGCGACGCTCTACCGCTGGTGGCCCACCCGCGGCGCGCTGCTGCTGGCGCTCTACCGGCGCCGCAAGCCGGTCGATGCCTACGCCGACACCGGCACGCTCGAGGGCGATCTCGCGGCGGTCTTCGCGCAGGTCTTCGCGCATTGGCAGGGCGAGACCGGGCAGGTGTTCCGCTCGATCATCGCCGCGGCGCAGGCCGAGCCGGACGTGGCCGAGGCGCTGGCCGAGTTCCGCCTCGAACGGCGCGCCGGGCTCGAGACGGTGATCGCCCGCGCCGGCGCCCGCAGCGAGCTGGCGCCCGGCCTGCCCCCTGCCCGGCTTGCCGACTCCGTCATCGCGACGCTCTGGTTCAAACTGCTCTCGGGCGGAATAGACGATGATCCCCAGATACTTGCCCGCGTTCTGTGCCAAGGCTGGATTGCCGTGAAAACTTCACCTCCCGTGCTTTGACTCAAGGGAAGACCCGTTGCAGGATCGGCAGATAAGAAAAACCCGACAGAGAGGATTCCAGATGTCGCTTCGTCTTCTGACCGGCGCCGCAGCGCTCGCCCTGACCGCCGGCGCAGCCAGCGCGGACTATTCGATCACCATCCTGCACACCAACGACTTCCACGCGCGCTTCGAGCCGATCAGCAAGTACGATTCCACCTGCGGCGAGGCGGACAACGCGGAGGGCAAGTGCTTCGGCGGCTCGCCGCGCCTGCAGACCGCGATCACCGAGGCCAAGGCCCGCGCCGGCAACTACCTGCTGGTGGATGGCGGCGACCAGTTCCAGGGCTCGCTCTTCTACACCTACTACAAGGGCAAGCTCGCCGCCGAGATGATGAACCAGATGGGCTACGACGCGATGACCGTGGGCAACCACGAGTTCGACGACGGCCCCGAGGTGCTGCGCGGCTTCGTCGACTCGGTGAAATTCCCCGTGCTCATGTCGAACGCCGACCTTACCGGCGAGGAGCTGCTCAAGGGCGCGATCAAGAAATCCACGATCATCGAGAAGGACGGCCAGAAGATCGGCCTCATCGGCCTGACGCCGGTCGACACCGACGAGCTCTCGAGCCCCGGCAAGAACGTCGTCTTCACCGACCCGGTCGATTCGGTCCAGGCCGAGGTCGACGCGCTGACCGCCGAGGGGGTGAACAAGATCGTCGTGCTCTCGCACTCGGGCTACCACGTCGACCTGCGCATCGCCGAGGAGACCACCGGCGTCGACGTGATCGTCGGCGGCCACTCCAACACGCTGCTCGGTGACATGGACGGCGCCGAGGGCCCCTACCCGACCATGGTCAAGGACACGGCCATCGTCTCGGCCTATGCCTACGGCAAGTTCCTGGGCGAGCTGAAGGTGACCTTCGACGACGCGGGCAACATCACCGAGGCCTCGGGCGCGCCGCTCATCCTCGACGCCGCCGTGACCGAGGACGCCGCCACCAAGGAGCGCATCTCGGAGGCCGCGAAGCCGCTCGACGAGATCCGCAACAAGGTCATCGGCGAATCCACCGACGAGATCAACGGCAACCGCGACATGTGCCGCGCCGAGGAGTGCCCGATGGGCAACCTCGTGGCCGACGCCATGCTCGACCGGGTCAAGGACCAGGGCATCGACCTTGCCATCACCAACGGCGGCGGGCTGCGCGCCTCGATCGACGCGGGCGAGGTGACCATGGGCGAGGTGCTGACCGTGCTGCCCTTCCAGAACACGCTCTCGACCTTCCAGGTCACCGGCGCGGTCATCAAGGAAGCGCTGGAGAACGGCGTCAGCCAGATGGAGGAAGGCGGCGGCCGCTTCCCGCAGGTCTCGGGGATCAGCTTCACCGTGACCCCCTCGGCCGAGGTCGGCAGCCGCATCTCGGACGTGATGGTCGGCGCCGCCGCGCTGGACGAGGCCAAGACCTACGGCGTCGTGTCGAACAACTTCGTGCGCAACGGCGGTGACGGCTATGCGATGTTCACCACCGCCGAGAAGGCCTACGACTTCGGCCCCGACCTCGCCGACGTGACGGCCGAGTTCATCGCCGCCGGCACGCCCTACACGCCCTACACCGACGGCCGGATCACCGTGAAGGAGTGATCCGCCCGGCCTCGGCCACGAACAGGGGGCGCGCCGGCAACGGCGCGCCCCCTTCCGTTCGGCACCCTTCCGGAAAACGGGGCCGCAACATCCTCTTCCCCCCGGGGAAATTCCGCACTATCAGGTCCCCATGCTGAAGACGCGCATCATCCCCTGCCTCGACGTGGCCGATGGCCGCGTGGTCAAGGGCGTCAACTTCGTCGACCTGCGCGATGCGGGCGACCCGGTCGACGCCGCCCGAGCCTATGACGCCGCCGGCGCCGACGAGATCTGCTTCCTCGACATCCACGCCACGCATGAAAACCGCGGCACGATGTTCGACGTGGTGACCCGCACCGCCGAGCAGTGCTTCATCCCGCTCACCGTGGGCGGGGGCGTGCGCACCGTCGCCGATGTGCGGGCGCTGCTGCTGGCCGGGGCCGACAAGGTCTCGTTCAACTCCGCCGCCGTCGCCAATCCCGACGTCGTGGCCGAGGCCGCCGACCACTTCGGCAGCCAGTGCATCGTCTGCGCCATCGACGCGAAGACCGTCGAGCCCGGCCGCTGGGAGATCTTCACCCATGGCGGTCGCCGCGCCACCGGCATCGACGCGGTCGAGTTCGCGATCACCATGGCGCGCAAGGGCGCCGGGGAAATCCTGCTGACCTCGATGGACCGCGACGGCACCAAGGCGGGCTTCAACCTGCCGCTCACCCGCGCCATCGCCGACGCGGTGCCGATCCCGGTGATCGCCTCGGGCGGCGTCGGCACGCTCGACCACCTGGTCGAGGGCGTGACCGAGGGCCATGCCTCGGCGGTGCTCGCCGCCTCGATCTTCCACTTCGGCACCTACACCATTGCCGAGGCCAAGGCGCACATGGCCGCGGCCGGCGTTCCCGTGAGGCTCTGAGATGACCGGCATGTCCCTCGAAAAGCTCGAAGAGATCGTCGCCGCCCGCGCCGCCGCCTCGCCCGACGAGAGCTGGACCGCCAAGCTGCTCGCCAAGGGCCCGGAGAAATGCGCCGAGAAGTTCGGCGAGGAAGCGATCGAGGCCATCATCGAAGCGGTGAAGGGCGATCGCGAGAAACTTGCCTCCGAGGCCGCCGACGTGCTCTTCCACTTCCTCGTCATGCTGCGCGCGCGCGAGTTGCCGCTGGCCGAGGTGATGGCCGAGCTCGAACGCCGGCAGGGCCAGTCCGGCATCGCCGAGAAGGCCGCGCGCCCCAAGGGCTGAGCCGAAGAGAGGGGGCGCTGCCCCCTCGCCGCTGCGCGGCTCACCCCCGGCGTATTTTTCAAGAGAAGAAGATCGGACATGCCGCCCCTGCCCGGCGCGGCGGCGGGTCTTGCCGCGGGCGGAACAGTCCTGCGGAGGCGCGCCCGGCGTGGCGGGGGCAGCGCCCCCGGGACAGGGTCAGCCGCCGATGACCTCGGCCAGCGGCACGCCGGCACCCAGCAGCCGTTCGTACTCGATCTTGGTGCAGCGGTCCTGCACCACGTCGATGCCCTTCGCCTGCGCCTTCGCAGCGGCCTCGGCATGTTCCACGCCGAGCTGCATCCAGATGGTGCGCAGCTGCGGCAGGTGCGACAGGGCCGCGCCGACCACCGAGGGCACCGCGTCGTGGCGGCGGAAGATGTCGACCATGTCGACCGGCGCGTCGATCTCGGAGAGCCCCGCGCGGAACTCCTCGCCGAAGAGGGTCTGGCCGACATGCGCCGGGTTCACCGGGATGATCCGGTAGCCGCGCTGGTGCAGGAAGCGCGAGACGTAATGGCTCGGTCGCACGGGGTTGGTCGAGATGCCGACCACGGCGATCACCCGGGTCCGCGTCAGGATGTCTTTGAGGAATGCGTCGGAATAGCTCATGCGTTCAGCCTGTCACAGCGCCGCGGGAAGAGGAAGCCGCCGCGGCGCCTCCCGCGGAAAGAAAAAGCGTCCGGGAAAACCCGGACGCAGTTACGGAACGAGGGACAGTGAAGGGGTCGCGGAGGTTCCAGATCCGCGCCTCTGCACCAGAGTTAGGCGAAAATGCCACAGATTGAAGACCCCTCGCGATCATGTGATGAAAAAATCTTGACCTTCCTCGCGTCACGTGCTGGCGGCCTCACTCCGCCGCCAGCGCCACACCGTTCAGCATCTGCCAGACCCGGTGCGGGGTGAAGGGCATGTCGGCCTGGCGAATCCCCTTCTCCCACAGCGCGTCCTGCACGGCGTTCGACACGGCAGCCATCGAGCCGACGGTCCCTGCCTCGCCGCAGCCTTTCATCCCCATCGGGTTGCCGGTGGAGGGCACGGGTTCGACGTCGAAGGCGATCCAGGGCGAATCCTTGGCGCGCGGCATGGCGTAATCCATGAAGGTGGCGGTCAGGAGCTGGCCGTCCTCGTCGAAGACCGTGTGCTCGGTCAGCGCCTGGCCCAGCCCCTGCACCACCCCGCCATGGACCTGGCCCTCGGCCAGCATCGGGTTGATGAGATTGCCGAAATCGTCGACCACCGTGTATTTCACCACCTGCGTGACGCCGGTCTCGGGGTCGATCTCGACCTCGCAGAAATGCGCGCCGTTGGGGTAGGAGCGGGCGTCGATCGCAGTGCGGGCGGACCAGCTCAGCAGGTCGTCGCGGCCCTTCGCGCGGGCCATGGCCGCGGCCTCGAGCATGGTCGGATGCAGGTTCGATCCGTCGGCGCGGAACTGCTCGTCGTCGAATCGCACCTCGTCGGGATCGACGCCCATCTCGCCGGCGAGGAATTCCGAGAAGCCCGCGATCATGTCGCGCACCGCGGTCAGCGTCACCGTCGCCTGCGTGGTCACCGAGCGCGAGCCGCCGGTGCCGCCGCCGCGCGGGATGCGGTCGCTGTCGCCCTGCACGAAGGTGATCTTCTCGACCGGGATGCCCGTGTGGTCCGACAGGAACTTGGCGAAGACCGTCTCGTGCCCCTGCCCGTTCGACTGGGTGCCGACGTAGATCGTGGCGCCGCCGTCCTCGTTGAACTCGACCTTCACGTCCTCGGCCGGATCGCCGAGGATGCTCTCGATGTAGTAGCAGAGGCCAAGCCCGCGCAGCTTGCCCTGCGCCTCGGAGGCGGCCTTGCGCGCGGCGTAGCCCGCGATGTCGGCATCCGCCTCGGCATGGCCGAGCACGCGGGAGAAGTCGCCGACGTCGTAATTCTCGCCGGTGACGGTCTTGTAGGGGAACTCCTGCACGAAGTTGATCCGGCGCAGCTCGCTCGGGTCCACGCCGAGCTCGCGGGCGGCGCGGTCCATGATCCGCTCGAGCGTGTAGATCGCCTCGGGGCGGCCGGCGCCGCGGTAGGCGTCGACCTGCGTGGTGTTGGTGTAGAAGCCCTCGACCCGCATGTAGGCGGCCTTGATGTCATAGGTGCCGGTCAGCACCTTGGCATAGAGCGCGGTCTGGATCGCCTGCCCGAAGTTCGAGTTGTAGGCGCCGAGGTTGCAGCGGGTGTGGTTGCGGTAGCCGAGGATGCGGTTGTCCGCGTCGAAGGCCAGCTCGGCCAGCGTGACGAGATCGCGCCCGGCGTGGTCCGAGAGCATCGCCTCGGTGCGGTCCGACATCCAGCGCACCGGCTTGCCGAGCTGCATCGCGGCGAAGGCGATGGCGAAATACTCGGGGTAGCTCGGGGCCTTCATGCCGAAGCCGCCGCCGACATCGGGGTTGGTGACCCGCACCTGCTCGACCTCGAGGCCGAAGGCCTGCGCCAGCTCGGACTTGACCTCCCAGACACCCTGGCCGTTGAAGGCGACGTGCAGCTTCTCGCCGTCCCACTCGGCATAGGCGCCGCGCGGCTCCATGGCATTGACGATGACGCGGTTGTCGCCGACCTCGAGCGAGACCACCTTGGCAGCGGCGGCGAAGGCGGCGTCGGTCTCGGCCTCGTTGCCCATGCCGTAGTCGAAGGCGCGGTTGTCGGGGGCCTCGGCGTGGATCGCCTCGCCGCCCGCCTCGAGCGCGAGGTGCACCGGCAGGTCCTCGAAATCGAAGACGATCGCCTCGGCGGCATCCTTCGCTTCGATCATCGTCTCGGCGACGATCACCGCCACCGGCTCGCCGACGTGGCGCACACGCCCCTGCGCGAGCATCGGGCGCAGCGGGTCGGCCGCCTTGCTGCCGTCACGGTTCTTGATCACCGTGCCGTCCATCGAGATGTTCACCCCCGCGGCGAGCAGGTCCTCGACCGTGGCCACGAGGTGCACGCCCGGCATCTCGCGCGCATCAGACACGTCGAGCTTGGCGATCACCGCATGGGCGACCGGCGAGCGCAGCAGGTAGGCATGCAGCGCCCCTTCGGGAACGATATCATCCACGTAGCGACCATGCCCGGTCAGGAAGCGCACGTCCTCGCTGCGTTTGAACGACTGGCTCTTGCCGAATTTTTCCATCTGGCTGGTCCTCCCGCGACTGCGTATTCGCCGCGACTGTAGAGGCCGCGGCGGCAGAGTCCAGCACCCGGGACTGTGATCTCAGTCCTGACTTTCGATTTCCACCACCTTGCGCACGCCGTAGCCGTTGAACCCGGTCACGAGGGCGCGAGAATAGGCACCCATGCCCGCGAAGAGCAGGAAATCGCCTTCTTGCAGGTCAGAGGGCAGCGGCAGGGTCTCGGGCAGGCGGTCGATGCTGTCGCAGGTCGGGCCGAAGACCACGCGGCGCAGGGTCTCGCCCGTCAGCGCCCCGCCCTGCCGGCCCACCGCCCGCACCCGGTCCATCGGCGCGATGTCGCGCCACTCGGCGAGCCCGCCGTAGACGCCGTCGTTGAGGAAGACCGCCTCGTCATGCACGCCCTTGACCCGGGTCGCCAGCGTCAGCGCCTCGGCGGCCAGCGCCCGGCCGGGCTCGCAGACCAGCAGCGGAGCTTCGTCGAAGGCGCCCTGCGTCGCCTCGCGGATGGTGTCGAAGATGCCCTGAAGGTCGGGCCGGGCCGCGTCGCGATGCGCGGGGAAGCCGCCGCCGACGTTCAGCCGGTGCAGCGTCACTCCCGCCGAGCGCGCGACCGCCGCGGCCTCGACGATGTAGCGCGCCCAGGGCTCGGGCCGGGTGCATTGCGTGCCGGGGTGGAAGGTGAGCGAGGGCGTGAAGCCCATCGCCACCACCTGCCGCAGCAGTGCCGCCGCCTGCTCTGGCGTCGCGCCGAACTTGGCGCCGAAGTCATAGGCCGCTCCGGGAACGGGAAGCTTCAGCCGCACGGCGATCTCGGTGCCCCGCGGCAGGCCCGCGAGCTTGGCGAGTTCCGCCGGGCGGTCCACCGACCACGACACGCACCCGGCCCGCAGCCCCGCGGCGACCTCTTCCGCCGAGCGCACCGGGTTGTGGTAGTGCAGCGCCGCGCCCGGCGCATGGGCGCGGACGAGCTCCATCTCGGCGGGCGAGGCCACGTCGAAGGCGCTGATCCCCGCCGCATGCAGCGTGCGGATCATCTCGGGAGCGGGGTTGGCCTTGACCGCGTAGGTCACCAGCCCGGGAAACCCGGCAAGGAAATCCCGCGCGACCTGCATCAGCCGCGCCGGGTGGAAGAAGAACACCGGCTCGTCCGGCGCATTGGCCGCGAGCCAGGATTCCGGCGTCGGGGCGAGGGTGGGATCGATGCGCATGGGTCACTGCCTCCTGTCGGTTTTCTTTTCAGCATGGCGCAGAAAACGCTCGGATCCGCGTGGCAGATGGCGCAGACTATACGGTATGATGCGACAGATCGACGACAAGACCCTTCAGATCGACGAGACGGACCGCCAGCTCATCGCGCTGCTCGAGGCCGATGCGCGGCTGCCGGTGGCCGATCTCGCGCGCAAGCTCGGGCTGGCGCGTACCACGGTGCAGGCGCGCATCGACCGGCTGCTGGCGCGCGGCATCATCGCCGGCTTCACCCTCCGCCGCGGCGCCGCGCTGAAGGCGCCGATCCGCGCGACGGTGCTGGTGTGCATCGAGCCGCGCAGCCAGCCCGAGGTGCTGGCCCGGCTGCGCCAGATGCCCGCGGTCGAGGCCGCGCACACTACCTCGGGGCGGGTCGACCTGCTGGTGCAGGTGAGCGCGCGCAGCACCGAGGAGCTCGACGCCACGCTCGACAGGATCGCCGAGGCGCGCGGGGTGAAGAGCTCGGAAAGCCTCATCCACCTCAGCACGAAGCTGAGCCGGTCGGGCTAGCGCGTCAGAAAAAGCTCTGCGGGTCGATGTCGATCGCCATGCGCAGCTCGCCCTTCAGGCGGAACTGCCCGGCCCATTCGGCGAGCGCCGCCTGCAGCGCCACGCCCTTCGGCGCCTTGACCAGCAGCCGAACCCGGTGCCTTCCGCGCACCCGGGCGATCGGCGCCGGCGCGGGACCGTAGACCTGCGCCCCGATCCGCCGCAGCGGCCCGTCCTGCCGCGCCATGGCGGCACCGAGGTCGAACACCTCCTGCACCTCGGTCGACGACAGGATCACCCCCGCGAGGCGGCCATAGGGCGGCATCCCGGCGATACGGCGCTCGTCCGCCTCGGCCTTCCAGAACCCTTCCTCGTCGCCCGAGAGGATGGCGCGGATCACCGGGTGCTCGGGCTGGAAGGTCTGCAGGAGCGCCGTGCCCGGCTTCTCGGCCCGCCCGGCGCGCCCCGCCACCTGCCGCATCAGCTGGAACGTCCGCTCCGCCGCGCGCAGGTCCGAGCCCTGCAAGCCAAGATCGGCGTCGATCACCCCCACCAGCGTGAGGTTGGGGAAGTTGTGCCCCTTGGCCACCAGCTGCGTGCCGATGACGATGTCGGCGCCGCCCGTGGCGATCTTCTCGATCTCGTCCTTCAGCTGCCGGGCCGAACCGAAGAGGTCCGACGAGAGCACCGCGAGCCGGGCGTCGGGGAAGACCTCCGCCGCCTCCTCGGCCAGCCGCTCGACCCCCGGCCCGACCGCCGCGAGCTTGCCCTCGACCTCGCAGGAGGGGCATTTCTCGGGCTTCGGCGTGCTCTCGCCGCACTGGTGGCAGATCAGCCGCTGCTGGAAGCGGTGCTCGACCATGCGCGCGTCGCAATGCGGGCAGGCGATCTGGTGGCCGCAGGCGCGGCAGATGGTGACCGGGGCATAGCCGCGCCGGTTGAGGAAGAGCAGCGACTGCTCGCCCTGCGCGATCCGCCGCTTCACCGCCGCCTGCAGCGAGGGCGAGATCCAGCGGCTGCCCGGCAGATCCTCGGCGCGCATGTCGAGCGCGCGCATCTGCGGCATCACCGCCGGGCCGAAGCGCGAGACGAGGTCGAGCCGCTGGTACTTGCCCGCGTCGGCATTTGCCCAGCTCTCGAGCGAGGGGGTCGCCGAGGCCAGCACCACCCGCCCGGAACAGATCGAGGCGCGCAGCACCGCCATGTCGCGGGCGTTGTAGAGCACGCCCTCCTCCTGCTTGTAGGAGGTGTCGTGTTCCTCGTCGACGACGGTGAGGCCAAGGTCGCGGAACGGCAGGAAGAGCGCCGAACGCGCGCCGACCACCAGCTGCGCGCCGCCCTCGGCCACCTGCCGCCAGACCCGCCGCCGCTCGGTCACGGTGACGCCCGAGTGCCACTCGGCGGGCCGCGCGCCGAAGCGCGCCTCGACGCGGGTCAGGAATTCCGAGGTGAGCGCGATCTCGGGCAGCAGCACCAGCGCCTGCCGGCCCTTGCGCAGGCATTCGGCCACCGCCTCGAGGTAGACCTCGGTCTTGCCCGAGCCGGTCACACCCTTGAGCAGCACCGTGCCGTATTTTCCCGACCGCACCCCTTCGCGCAGCACCTCCGCCGCCGCCGCCTGGTCCTCGGTCAGCTCCTTGCCGCCGTGGTCCGGGTCGAGCCGGAAGAAGGGCACGTCGCGCGGCGCCTCCTCCTCGCGCACCGCGCCCTGCTTGGCCAGCCCCTTGACCACCGAGGTGGTGACCCCGGCAGCCTCGGCCAGTTCCTTGAGGGTCAGCGAGAGCCCGCCCATCTCGTCCAGCACCTCGAGCACCCGGCGGCGGGCGTCGGTCATCCGGTCGGGCTCGCTGTCGCCCTTGCGGTAGATCTTGCGCATCGAGGGCGGCTCGCCCAGCCCCGGCGCGCGGGTGGCAAGGCGCAGCATGGCGGTGCGCGGGGTCAGCGTGTAATCGGCCGAGCGTTCGAGGAAATCGCGCAGCTCGGCGCGCATCGTCGGCGCGTCGAGCACGCGGAAGGCGGCGCGCACCTTGGCGGGATCGAAGCCGCCCTGCCCCGGTCCCCAGACCACGCCCAGCACCTTGCGCGGCCCGAGCGGCACCTCGACATAGGCCCCCTGCGGACAGCCGCCCGCCGGTGCCTTGTAGTCCAGCAGCCGGTCCAGCGGCTGCGTGGTCAGCACCGAGATGAGCGTGCCTTCGTCGTAGAAATCATCCATGCGGGGCCGGTCCCTGAGCGTGTCGTCAAGGGTTTCAGCCCTTCCCTGCATGAGGTAAGACAGGCGCGAGCGAATGCCAAGCCAAGCCTGGAGGGCTTACTGAGATGAAATTCTTTGTCGACACCGCCGACGTGGACGCAATCCGCGAGCTTCACGAGCTCGGCATGGTGGATGGCGTCACCACCAACCCGTCGCTGATCGCCAAGTCCGGTCGCGACATCCTCGAGGTCACCAAGGAAATCTGCGACATGGTGCCCGGCCCCGTGTCCGCCGAAGTGGTCGCGACCGAAGCCGAGGCGATGATCGCCGAGGGCCGCAAGCTGGCCGAGATCGCGCCGAACATCGCCGTGAAGGTGCCGCTGACCTGGGACGGGCTCAAGGCCTGCAAGGTGCTCTCGGAAGAGGGCAACATGGTCAACGTGACGCTCTGCTTCTCGGCCAACCAGGCACTGCTCGCCGCCAAGGCCGGCGCGACCTTCATCTCGCCGTTCATCGGCCGCCTCGATGACCTGAACCTCGACGGGCTGCAGCTGATCGCCGACATCCGCCAGATCTACGACAACTACGGCTACGAGACCCAGGTGCTGGCGGCCTCGATCCGTTCGGCCAACCACATGTCGGACTGCGCCAAGATCGGCGCCGATGTCTGCACCGCGCCGCCGTCGGTGATCAAGGCGATGGCGAACCACGTGCTGACCGACAAGGGCCTCGCCGCCTTCCTCGCCGACGCCGAGAAGGCCGGCATCAAGATCGTCTGATCGCGCGACCCGGGGCCGCAAGCGCCCCGCGGGAACGACAAGGCCCGCCTCCGGCAAGGAGGCGGGCCTTTGCTTTTCTGGCGCCGCGCCCGGTGTCCGCGGCGCGCCTTGCGTATTTTGAAAGAGAAGAAAGACGGGTGGGAAAGTCCACCCCGCCCCCGGCGACCGTGATCTTGGAGGGACTTCGGCAGGCCGGGGCGCGGGGCTTCTCCTCTTGCGGTCATCGGCTCGCCAGCCTGTACCGCATCCCCAGACTGCCGCAGAAGCGGTTAACCCAAGGTTACCAAACGCGGAAATTCGCGCCGCGCCCGCATCTTCTTCTCTTTTCAAATACGCAGGCCCGCCCTCGGGGCCCGCGCAGGCGTCAGAGGTTGGGCTCGCCCTGCAGGCCCAGCAGCTTGCGGAAGCCGGTCCAGTAACCCGGCAGGCGCGGCGGCTGCGAGAGCCCCTCGAGCGCCTCCTCGGCAAAGCGCGGCATGGCGCGCGGCGCGAAGTCGCGGCCCCAGTCGAGATAGGCGTCGGCGTGTTCGGGGCGCAGCCGGCAGGCCGAGCCGACGAGGCCGACCAGCGTCTCGGGGGCCGAGTACCACTCGTCCTGGATGCCGGTGACCTTGGACTTCAGGAACGGCCCGACCCAGCGCATCAGGCGCTTTTCCGAGAATTGCAGCAAGAGCTCGCCCATTTCCTCGCGGGAATAGCCGATCAGCGGCGGGAAGGTGTCGAAGAAGATCGCCTGCCCGTCGACCACGGCGAAGTTGCGGATCGAGGGGTGGAAGCCGACGCGGCCCTCGATCCGGTCCGCGTTGTTCCAGAACTGCGCGATCACCTGCCCGGCGCTTTCCATCATCGCCAGCGTCGAGGCGAGATCCTCGCGCTGCATCCGCGGGCGCATCAGCGCGCTTTCAGGCAATGCCTCCTGCAGGATCACCGGCACGCGGCCCTGCCCGGTCTGCATCAGCAGGAACTCGGTCTGCGGCAGCGGCACGCCGGTCTGCTGCAGCGCCGCGACATAGGCGTCATGCGCCCGCGCCAGCCGCTCCAGCGCCGCGCCGTCGGGCAGCCCGCGGTAGACCTTGACCACCTTGTCGGCGAAGGGCCCATCCACCGGGCGGAAGGGCGCGCAGAAATAGCCGAGGCGCGAGATCGGCTGGCCCTGGCCCTGCTGGTGGCGGCGGATCGTCTCGGCAAGCGCGGCGTGGTCGGTCATGACAAATCTCCTGTTGCCGCCCGCTTTACCCGTTTGCCAGCGCCTCCGCCACCTCTGCGGTCAGCGCGGCGATCTCGTCGCGGGCCGGGGTCCGGCGGCCCTCGGCGGCGCTCTGTCCGCGGCCGAAGGCCTCGGCATAGCCGACCCGGTTGGCGAGCTGCGCCGCGGCGATCGGCACGTCCATGGCCTGCACCGCCTCGGCGATCTCGCCCGAGAGCCGGGTGCCGGGGCGCGTGCGGTTGAGCACCACGAGGGCCGAGCGATTCTCGCGCCGGGCGAGGTCGAGCACGCCCTCGGTGGCCCAGAGGTCGAGATGGCTCATCGAGACCGGCACCACCACGAGGTCGGCGGCGCGCAGCGCCGGGCGCAGGTCGCTGTCGGCCTTGGGCGGGGTGTCGACGATCACCACGTCGTGGCTTGCGGCGAGCTTGCGGCATTCGTAGGTCACGCCCCAGGCCGAGGAGGTGGCGAACTCGAGCCCGCCGGCGCCCTCGGGGTCGCGCTCGAGCCGGGTCATGAACCAGCGCCCGAGGCTGCCCTGCGGGTCGATGTCGACCAGCGCGACGGACTTGCCCTGCGCGAGGAAGCCGATGGCGAGATTGGCCGAGAGCGTGGTCTTGCCCGAGCCCCCCTTCTGCTGCGCGACGGTGATCACCGATCCGGTCATGAAGCCCCCTTCCGGCCCCGTGGCGAGGCCCTTCGCACCTGCAGCATAACCGAACCGGGCAAGCCGTCCAGTGGCCATGTGACGCAAGGGCCGGGCGTTCGACAGCACCGCCGTTCACCCGCCCTTAACCACGTTTCGGACAGTCTGCGGGCAGGAGGCCTCCGATGCGGCACTTGCCATGGATAGCACTGGCCTGCGTCCTGCTGGGCCTCGCGCCGCCGCCCTGCCGGGCCGGGGCCTGGCTGCCGCCGCGCGGCACCGGCTTTGCCAGCACGACGACGCGGCTCACCTGGTCGCAGGACGTGGCGCTGCAGGGCTGGCAGGCGCCGCAGGGCCGCTACGACACGCTTTTCCTCGACTACGGGCTGGGGGATCACCTGGCGCTTGGCGCCGATCTCGGGCGGTCGATCTCGGGCGGCGGCAAGGCGCTGGTGTTCCTGCGCTGGCCGCTGCTCGGAACCGGCCCCCTGCGTGTTGCCGCGGAGATGGGGCTGGGCCGGATCGCGGGCACGGCGGCGCTGCGGCCCGGGCTTTCGGTCGGGCTCGGCCATGCGCGCGGCTGGCTCAATGCCGACCTGCTGGCCGAGATGCGCGGCACCGGCGAGACCGACCTCAAGCTCGACCTCACGCTCGGCGCCGCGCTGCCGCGCGAGGCGAAGCTGATCCTGCAGATCCAGAGCGGCGTGCAGGCGGGGGATGCGCCCTTCGCGCGCTTCGCCCCCTCGGTGGTGCTTCCGCTGCGCCGGAGCCTGCAGACCGAGCTCGGCCTCAGCTGGGGGATGGCCGGCGACACCAGTGCCGGCCTGCTGCTGGGGCTCTGGACCGAGTTCTGAGCCGCGCGGGCCTCAGCTGTCCATGCGGACCGACAACGACAGATCGCCCAGCATCGGCTCGGGCCAGATCACGTGGACCTGGTCCTGGCCGCTGCCCTGCCCCGCCGAGGTATAGGGCATGGCGAACTTGCTGACGTTGGCCGCATCGCGCGGGCGCGAGGTCAGCACCAGGCCCTCGACCGCCTTGGCCTGCCCGCCGAAGGGCAGCCGGTTGCCGGTCTCGACCACCCAGGTGCTGGCGTGGCTGTTCTGGTCGTGGCTCACCTGCAGCGGGTTCTCGGTCTGCAGGTCGATGTTGTGGAAGGTGTTCTCGTGCACGAAGACCCGCCGCATCGCACCGAGGTTCAGCCCGGCGAAGGAGGTGTCGACCCGGTCGACCCGGGTGATCGTGCCGCCGACCGAGCGGAAGAGATTGCCCGAGACATTGATCCCGTTGACCATGTGCCCGGTGCCATATGGCTTCACCACGAGGAAGGAGAACCAGTCCGCCACGTTCGAGCAGAGCATCACGTTGTTGGTCACCGACAGGCCGGCAAAGCCGAAGCCGCCGGTGAAATCCGGCTCGGGCTCGCGCTCGTTGGTCCACTCGATGAAGCAGTTGTCGATATAGTTGCTCGAGATGGTCGTACTGCAGGCGCGCAGGCACAGCACGATCCCCGCCGAGCGGATGCCGCTGCCGGTCTCGTCGCCCTGGAAGAAATGGTTGCCCGAGATCACCGCCTGCGCCCCCGAGATCACCGCGAAATGGCGGAACTGCGAGGCGCGGTTGTTGCGGATCTTCACGTCGTTGGCGTTGGTGTTGATCGCCACCGACTGCCGGTTCTGGGTGGCAAGCCCGCCCTCGGCGCTGAGGAACTGGCTACCATCGATCATCATCCCCTGGCAGCCCTCGCCGATCGAGGTGATGCCACGGTTGGCGGGGCGGTTGAACACGCAGCTGCGGATCACGTTGACCGTGCCCGAGGGCGGCAGCATGACCCCGCTCGCCAGCTCCGAGCACTGGAATTCCACGTTCTCGATCTCGAACTTCTCGAGCTTGGTGAAGCCGGAGAAATCGAGCAGGTAGCGGAAGCGGGTGAAGGTGTAGCTCTGCGTGCCCACCGCGTCGGACAGCGGCTGCGACAGGGTGATCTCCTGCGCGCCGACATTCTTCGACTTGACGTAGATCTCGCGCCCCACCCCGGCCCCGGTGACAAGGCTGCCGACCTCGATGTTGGCGACGTTGGCGACCGCCGTCAGCCGCCACTGGTTCGAGGCCGAATAGGTCGCGGTGCTGGTCACGCTGGCCGAGGCCCAGTCGCCGCTCTCCTCGGCCCGCAGCTGGCCGTTGCGCAGCACGCGGCGCTGGGAATAGGTGTCGCGGTTGTCCACCGCCGCGCGCACGTCGAGCGGCCCGGTCAGCGACACCCGCCTGCCGCAGAGGTCGAAGCTCTCGTGGTCGGCATTGTTGAGCAGCGACTGCAGCCCCTTGGCCAGCGCCAGTTCCTCGTCGCCGCCGAAGGCCGCGGCATAGGCCGGCAGGTGGAAATCCTGCGTCAGCGACAGGATCGCCGCGGCGGGCATGGTCACGTGGCCCTCGAAGCGCACCGGGTTCTCGAGCGTGACCGAGGCGGCAAGGTGATAGGTCCCCGCCGGCACGATGATCAGCCGCCCGTCGGCCGCAGCATCGGCGGCCTCGAAGGCGGCGCTGTCATCCGTCGTGCCGTCGCCGAGCGCGCCGTAGTCGCGCACGTCCACGCTTGCCATCATCTTGCGCAGGAAGACCTCGGTCACGTCCTCGATCCGCAGGTCGTCGATGCGCACCACGCCGCCGGTGAGCCCGGTGAGGTCGATGCCGAAATGGCCGTAGGTGGGCTCCATCCCCCAGACGAGATCGACCCCCGGGCGGGATCCCACGCCGACGATGGCCGAGACCTCGACCACCTCGCCGTAGCTTGTCAGCGCCACCGAAGCGCCCTGCATCGGCACCCCGCTCACCGCCACGTCCGAGCCCTTGCCCGCCCAGCCCGCGATGCGCACCGCGGGCAGGTTGCCCGAGATCGCCTTCACCCGCGCGGTGATGCGCAGGTAGACGCCGGGCAGGATCGGGGTCTGGCCCATGTAGCGCAGCGTCTGCGTGGCATCGGTCTTGAGCAGCTCGAGGCAGCCGGCGAAATCCGCGTCGGCCGGGACATAGGCCGCCGTGGCCGAGCCGTCGTAGGTGTCGGAGCCCGGCCGCCCGTCGCTCCGCGACCAGACATCCAGCCCCTCGGAAAATGGCGTGGGGGTCAGCACCACCCCGTCGGTCACCGCAATATTCATGCTTGCACCTCTGCTCTGAAACGCCTCGCGGGTTCGCGCCGGCCCCACGGCTGACAGAGCTAGAGGGAGAAGGTTAACGCGCCCCGGCAGCACCGTCCCGGCGGCGCGCAACGGCAACGGACCGGACAAGCAAAAGGCCTCCCAGATCGCTCGGGAAGGCCCTGTAAAGCTTGTCTTTCCGGAGGGTCAGCCGAGCTCGCCGGCAAGGCCCTTGCGGATCAGCGCGGCGGTTTCGGCCACGCCGTAGAGCGCGATGAAGCCGCCGAAGCGCGGCCCTTGGCTCTGGCCCAGCAGCACCTCGTAGAGCGCCTGGAACCACTCGCGCAGGTTCTCGAACCCGTGCTCCTTGCCGACCGCGAAGACCAGCGTCTGCAGCGCCTCGTCGTCGACCGCGCCGTCGTAGCCCTCGAGCTTGGCCGCCAGATCCTCCATCGCCGCCCGCTCCTGCTCGGTCGGGGCGCGGAACTTCTTGGTCGGCTTCACGAAGTCGTTGTAGTAGCGCACCGCGTAGCCGGCGGCGGCGTCGAGATCCGGGTGGGTCTTCGGCGCAGCCTCGGGCGCGTAGCGACGGATGAAGCCCCACATCGCCTCCTTGTCCTCGGCACCGGCAGCCGAGGCGAGATTGAGCAGCATCGAGAAGGGCACGACCATCTTCGACTCGGGCACGTCGCCGCCGTGGATGTGCCAGACCGGGTTGGCGAGCTGTGCCGCCGCGTCCTGCGCCGGGTAGGCGCGGAGCTGCTGGTGGTACTCGTCCATCGCCTTGGGGATCACGTCCCACCACAGGCGCTTCGCGGTCTTCGGCTTCTGGAACATGAAGTAGGACAGCGACTCGGTCGAGGCGTAGGTCAGCCACTCGTCGATCGACAGGCCGTTGCCCTTGGACTTCGAGATCTTCTCGCCGTTCTCGTCGAGGAAGAGCTCGTAGGTGAAGTGCTCGGGCGCCGGCACGCCGAGCGTGCGGCAGATGCCGTCGTAGATCGGCGTGTTGGTCGAGTGGTCCTTGCCGTACATCTCGAAATCGACGCCGAGCGCGGCCCAGCGGGCGCCGAAGTCGGGCTTCCACTGCAGCTTCACGTTGCCGCCGGTGACCGGCAGGGTCCATTCCTTGCCGTCATCGTCGTCGAAGGTGATCGTGCCCTCGGCGGCGTTCACATGCTTGACCGGCACGTAGAGCACGCGGCCGGTCTCGGGGTGGATCGGCAGGAAGATCGAGTAGGTCGAGGCGCGCTCGTCACGCAGCGACTTCAGCATGATCTTCATCAGATCATCGTAGCGCTCGCAGCAGCGCAGCAGGATCTCGTCGAACTGGCCCGACTTGTAGAAATCGGTGGCCGAGTAGAACTCGTACTCGAAGCCGAAGGTGTCGAGGAACCGGCGCAGCATGGCGTTGTTGTGGTGGCCGAAGCTTTCGAACTCCTCGAACGGGTCCGGCACCGAGGTCAGCGGGCGCTGCAGGTTCTCGTGCAGCAGCTCCTGGTTCGGCACGTTCTCGGGCACCTTGCGCATGCCGTCCATGTCGTCCGAGAAGCAGATGAGCCGGGTCGGGATGTCCGAGATCACCTCGAAGGCGCGGCGGATCATCGTCGTGCGCGCAACTTCGCCGAAGGTGCCGATGTGCGGCAGGCCCGACGGGCCGTAGCCGGTCTCGAACAGCACGTATCCCTTCTCGGGCGGTTTCTTCTCGTAGCGTTTCAGCACCCGGCGAGCCTCTTCAAAGGGCCAGGCCTTCGAGCTCATTGCTGCATCGCGCAGTTCGGACATGAGGAAACACTCCTTAGGGAAGAAACGCCCCTGTTCACGGGGCAGTGCGCCCGCGTCCTATTGCAGGCGGGGCACGGGGTCAATAAATTGCCGGTAGCATGATTTTTCCGGAGTGTTCCAGTGTCCGAAGCCGCCCCGCACCCGCTGACGCCGCAAGATTGCCTCGTCGCGCTGATGATCGCCGTCTCGGCCTCGGACGAGAACATGCGCACCGCCGAGCTGGTGAAGATCGAATCCGCAGTCAACATGCTGCCGATCTTCAGCGACTATGACATCGACCGGATGCGCGTGATCACCGATCTCGTCTTCGACCTCTTCGAACAGGAGGACGGGCTCGACGCGCTCTTCGGCCTGCTGCGCGACAACCTGCCCGAGCGGCTGAACGAGACCGCCTATGCGCTGGCCTGCGACGTGGCCGCCGCCGACGGCACGCTGCGCGACGAGGAGCTGCGCCTGCTCGAGGAAATCCGCTACGAGCTGAACATCGACCGCCTGCACGCCGCCGCAATCGAGCGCGGTGCCCGCGCCCGTCACCTGCGCGCCTGACGCGCCTTTCGGGCGTCAGGGCTCCGCGGTTTCCGTGAAGGCCATGGCGCCCGTCGAGGTCTGCGCGGCGGGCGTCACGCTCGACGCCGCCACCGCCTCGGGGCCGGTGCCATCGGGGAAGAGGTCGCTCCAGCGCCGGATCAGGTCCTGCTGCAGCATCTTGGCGCGGGTGTTCCACTCCATCATCCCCGGCGGGCGCTCGCGCTCCTCGATGGGGATGGCGTCGCGCCGGGGCACGTCGCCACAGAAGATCGCGAAGACCAGCCCCTGCCCGCTCGGCATGTCGACGTAGCCCGCGAGCCCGCTGACGAAGTTGAGCGTGCCGGTCTTGGCATGGACCTCGAGCGGATTGCCCTTCACCGGGCGGCCGCGGTTGTCGAGCACGGTGATCGACTTCATCAGCGGCTTCAGCTGCAGCCGGCGCTCGGCCTGCAGCACCGCCATGGCCACGTCCGCCGCCGCGACGCGGCTGTCACCGCCAAGCCCGGAGTGGTCGACCATCGCGACGTGGGTCAGCCCCATCGTGTCGCGCGCCCAGCGGTTCATCTCCTCGGCCGACTGCCGGATCGACAGGGCATGACCGAGCCGCTTGCGCGTCGCGGTGAGCCCGACCAGCTCGGCGGTGATGTTGGTCGAGTATTTCAGCATCTCCTTGAGCACCGCGTGCAGCGGCTCGCTCTCGACCCGGCCGATGAAGTCCACCGTCTCGACGCCGTGCTCGATCACCGGCTCGGGCAGCTGCAGCCCGCGCGATCCGGCCAGCGCCTGGAACACCTCGCCCACGTAGAGCTCGGGCTTGCGCACCGGCAGCCAGCGCGAGCCGTCCTTGCCGAGCGCGCCCTTGGCCACGCTCCACTCGTCGCGGCTGTTGAGGTCGGCATAGGTGTAGATCGGCCCGGCGCGGTCGGCGATCTCCATGTGCGCCATGCGCACGGCCTGCCGCCCCGCCATCGAGGGCGCGTGCATGCTGACATCGTAACCCTCGCCCTTGCGCTCCCATTCGAAGCTGACGCGGTTGTAGTTCAGGTTGATGCCCGAGACGGCGGGGTTGTAGGCCACGTGCACCGGCTGCTCGGTGTCGATCACCGGCGAGAAGGGGAGCACGCCGCCATCGACGATGAAGCGCCCGGTGATCGACTTGATGCCGACCTCCTCGAGGTTGCGCGCCAGCTTGGCGAGACCGTCGGTGTCCAGCGTCGGATCGCCGCCGCCGACCAGCACAAGGTCGCCGTTGAGCTCGCCGCCGACGATGGCGCCGGTGGTCCAGAGCTCGGTCGAGAAGCGGTAGTCGGGCCCCAGCGTGTCGAGCCCGTAGGCGGCGGTCAGCGACTTGGCGACGCTCGCGGGCGGCAGGCCCAGCGTGCCGCGATGGCTTTCCAGCAGCTTGCCGGTGGCGGCGCTGAGCACCGCGTAGCCGACCACCCCGTCGCCGAGCCGCGCCTTGGCGATCAGGTCCTCGGGCGTGTCCTGCGCGCCGCGCGCCTTGACGGTGGTATCGCCCCGCGCGCGCGGCCTCGGCGAGCTTTGCAGCGCCTCCGCAAAGGCCGGGGCAGCAGCCGAGGCAAGCCCCGATGCAGCAAGGGAGAGCAGGAAGTGACGACGAGACTGACCGCGGTTCATGATGTCGATTTAACCCATGCGGACAAGGGGCAGCAAGCACCCAGAATGATTGGCTACTTCACATTTCCGCCGGTCCGCCGGCCGGCCCGTGCCCGCAGCTCGGTCGAGCTGAGGTCCGACATGGGCAGGTTGACGAAGCACCAGCTTGGCGGCGCGCTCTGCGGCAGCAGCGGCGCGGCGCTGCTCGGCAAGCGCGCGTGGCGGAAGACCGAGGCCGCGACCGACTCGCGCGCCGCGAGGCGGCTGCCGGGCCGGGCCAGCACGCCCACGGGCACGCGGTGCATGATCTCCTGCCAGTCCTCCCAGCGGTGCAGTTGCGCAAGGTTGTCGGCCCCCATCAGCCACACGAAGCGCACGCCGGGGTGACGCTTCTGCAGCAGCGCCAGCGTGCGGGCGGTGTGGCGGGTGCCCGCCAGCGCCTCGAAGCCGCTGACCATCACCCGCGGATGGCGCATCAGCGCGCGCGCGGCGGCGATGCGCTCCTCCAGCGGCGCGGGGCCCTGGACCTTCAGCGGATTGCCGGGACTGACCAGCCAGATGACGCGGTCGAGCCGGAAGCGTTTCAGCGCCTCGAGCGTGATGCGGACATGGCCTTCGTGCGGCGGGTCGAACGATCCGCCGAGCAATCCGATCCTCTGTCCGGGCGCCAGATGAAACCCGGTCTCGTACGCATTCCAGAGCATTGCGCCCCTTCCTTCAGGAATGTCTGCACTAAGGCACAGGATTTCGCGCGGGGTTCAACCGCAATTTTCCCGGCCCCGTCCGCGGCTGTCCGCGGGGCACGCGGGATCCCGGAAAACAAGGCATTTGCTTTCCCCCCTCGCGGTGCCATACACGCCCGCAAAGCTTTTTCACCGGAGGAACCGATGGCCAGCTATCAGTACGTCTACCACATGGACGGCGTCTCCAAGACCTATCCCGGCGGCAAGAAATGCTTCGAGAACATCCGTCTCAGCTTTCTGCCCGGGGTGAAAATCGGTGTCGTCGGCGTCAACGGCGCCGGCAAATCGACCCTGCTCCGCATCATGGCGGGCATCGACAAGGACTTCACCGGCGAGGCCTGGGCGGCCGAGGGTGCCCGCGTGGGCTACCTGCCGCAGGAGCCCGAGCTCGACGCCTCGCTCGACGTGCGCGGCAACGTCATGCTCGGCGTCGCGGGCAAGAAGGCCAAGCTCGACCGGTTCAACGAACTGGCGATGAACTACAGCGACGAGACCGCCGACGAGATGGCGCAGCTGCAGGACGAGATCGATTCGCAGAACCTGTGGGATCTCGACAGCCAGATCGACATCGCCCTGGAAGCCCTGCGCTGCCCGCCGGACGACGCGGACGTGACCAAGCTCTCGGGCGGCGAGAAGCGCCGCGTGGCGCTCTGCAAGCTGCTGCTCGAAGCGCCGGAGATGCTGCTGCTCGACGAACCGACCAACCACCTCGACGCCGAGACCATCGCCTGGCTGCAGAACCACCTCATCGACTACAAGGGCACGATCCTCTGCGTCACGCACGACCGCTACTTCCTCGATGACATCACCGGCTGGATCCTCGAGCTCGACCGCGGCCGCGGCATCCCCTACGAGGGCAACTACTCGAGCTGGCTGGAACAGAAGGCCAAGCGTCTCGAGCACGAGGCCCGCGAGGACAAGGCCAAGCAGAAGACCCTCGAGCGCGAACTCGAGTGGATGCGCCAGGGCGCCAAGGCCCGCCAGGCCAAGTCCAA
The DNA here is from genome assembly GCF_040409955.1 of Salipiger sp. H15. Taxonomy (NCBI): domain Bacteria; kingdom Pseudomonadati; phylum Pseudomonadota; class Alphaproteobacteria; order Rhodobacterales; family Roseobacteraceae; genus Salipiger; species Salipiger bruguierae. The sequence continues at coordinate 1,679,669 of NZ_CP123384.1, read as the reverse complement.
GGCCCGTATCGCGGCCTACGAGGAACTGGCAGGCCAGTCCGAGCGCGAGAAGGTCGGCAAGGCCCAGATCATCATCCCGAACGGCCCGCGCCTTGGCAGCAAGGTGATCGAGGTCGAGGGGCTGAAGAAGGCCATGGGCGACAAGCTCCTGATCGAGGATCTCGACTTCTCGCTGCCGCCGGGCGGCATCGTCGGCGTGATCGGCCCGAACGGCGCCGGCAAGTCGACCCTGTTCAAGATGCTCACCGGCCAAGAACAGCCCGACGCCGGCACGGTCACCTACGGCGACACGGTGAAGCTGTCCTACGTCGACCAGTCGCGCGACGACCTCGACGCAGGGGCCACCGTCTGGGAAGCGATCTCCGGCGGTGCCGAGATCATCCAGCTCGGCGACGCGCAGATCAACTCCCGCGCCTATTGCGGCGCGTTCAACTTCAAGGGCGGCGACCAGCAGAAGAAGGTCGGCCTGCTCTCGGGTGGTGAGCGCAACCGCGTGCACATGGCGCGCCTGCTGAAGGAGGGCGGCAACGTCCTGCTTCTCGACGAACCGACCAACGACCTCGACGTGGAAACGCTCCGCGCCCTCGAGGACGCGCTGGTCGATTTCGCCGGCTGCGCCGTGGTCATCTCGCACGACCGCTTCTTCCTCGACCGTATCTGCACCCACATCCTCGCCTTCGAGGGCGAGGCGCACGTGGAGTGGTTCGAAGGCAACTTCGAGGATTACGAGGAAGACAAGAAGCGCCGCCTCGGCGCCGCGGCGCTCGAGCCGACCCGCGTGAAGTTCAAGAAATTCACGCGCTGAGCCGGTTTCCGCCGCTCTTCGTTCACGAAGCGATCAGCCCCACGCACTTGACCGTGCGTGGGGTCTTTCGTTTCCGGCGCGGCGGGATTACCTGCCCCGCCGCGGGGGCACGTCATGTCGCGCCGCCCGCGTGAACAGCAAATTCTGAAGAGTTCGAAATGAGCATGCAGTCCGCACAGAAATCCCGCCAGACGGCCGGCAAGCAGCCGGAGCCCGAGCAGAAGCCCGACTTCCGCTTCACCGACTGGGCGATGATCTGACGCTCAGGTGGCGAGCATCGCCACCGCCCACATGCCGAGACCGAAGACGGTGTGGGCAATCAGACCCAGCGCCCGCCCCTTCCAGGGGGTGGGCGTTTTCGACAGGGCCCGGCCCAGCCCCATGCCCGGCTGCATCAGGAACCATCCCGCCGCGATGGTGACCAGCGCGAAGGCCCAGAGCGGGGCGAAGCGCGGCTCCGCCAGCCAGCCCGGCCCGGCCAGCAGCATGAAGATCACCCCGTAGGCGATGCCCACCGCGTAGTGGAAGCTCCAGCCTATGGCGCTCTCGTTCGGGATCGGCGGGGTCGCGGTGATGTCGTCGTGAAAGACCTTGCCCCCCAGCGCCCGCACCACCCAGCGTCCCTGGTTGCGCCAGGCGGGTTTCGGATAGCCCAGCACGAGGTGCAGCAAGAGCTGCCACAGGTCCATGGCGATGGTTCCCCCGAGCCCCATGGCGATCCCGACAAGTACCTGCTGCATCACGTTTCTCCCTGTTCCCGCGACAGGGTTGCCGAAAGGTCGGGCGGTTCGCAAGAGCGCAGCGCGTTGGGCCAAGCCGGGCCTGCCGGGTGCCCCGTCTCGCGCGGGCCTCCTGCCCTGCAGTTCATGAGGCTGCTGGCACACCGCACCGGCCCCGGGATGCCGCCGAACGCGCCGATCCGGGCCCGCCGCCCCCGCGAGTCGCCCGCGATTCTCGGCCAAGCCCTTGACGCCAATAGCGACTATTTTGTGTGGGTGGTGAGGGCGCCCCACCGCCCTTTCCGCGAATCGCCTTGAATTTCGGGGCAATTCGTGCCATTTTACCTTCCGCCTAGGCTTCTATTCGACGACCCAGTTCCTTCCCGGCACGCAGTCTATCGATACAGACGTTTCTACGCCGGGCTGCCACAGTTCCGTGGGCAGCGCACAGACAGGAAGGGGTTTATCCCATGGCAACTGGCACCGTGAAGTGGTTCAACACCACCAAGGGTTATGGCTTCATCGCTCCCGATGGCGGCTCCAAGGACGTTTTCGTCCACATCTCTGCAGTCGAGCGTTCGGGCCTCACCGGCCTCGCCGACAACCAGAAGGTGACCTACGAGCTGCAGGCTGGCCGTGACGGCCGCGAAAGCGCCGTGAACATCCAGCTCGCCTGAGCACCGGAATTCGCGGGGGACACCCCCCGCAACGCGAAGGGGCGGCCCGAACGGGACCGCCCCTTTTGCTTGGCCGGAGGCAGGGCCGCGCCGGTCAGCGGAACAGCCGCCAGCCCGCCATCAGGCGCGTCGCCGTGGTCAGCGCGCAGGCCCCGGCAAAGAGCCACGCGAGCGGCGCGAAGGCCCCGGGGAAGAGGCAGAAGGCCGCGAAGAGCGCGATGGTCTCCGCCCCTTCGGTCAGCCCGCCAAGGTAGTAGATGCCCTTGCTCGGGTAGTCCGCCGCCGTCATGCCGCGCCGCTCGGCGATCAGCGAGAAGGCAAGGAAGGACGAGCCCGTGCCGATGAAGCTGGCGATCAGCGCCGCCGCCGGCAGCGCATTCGCTCCCGGGTCGGCCAGTGCGAAGCCGAGCGGGAAGAGCGCGTAGAAGAGGAAGTCGAGCGCGATGTCGAGGAAGGCGCCGCGGTCCGTCGGCCCCGCCCGCCGCGCGATCTCGCCGTCGAGCCCGTCGGCCAGCCGGTTCGCGGCCAACCCCGCCAGCGCCAGCCCGTAAGCCCCGCAGGCCGCGGCGGCCGCCGCCGCCAGCCCGCAGGCGAAGCCCGCCAGCGTCACGTGGTCGGCCCGGACCCCGGCGCGGTGCAGCGCGGCGGCGGCGGGGTGCAGAAGGCGGCGCTGCAGCGGCAGAAGATATGCGTCGATCATGGCGGCAAGTCTTGGACCGGCGCCGCGCGGCGATCAAGCCGCGCGGGTCAGGAAACCCGCCGCGCGCGCAGGGTCAGCACCTGCCGGAGCGTCTCGGCCGGCGGCACGGTGCGGAAGATGTCGCCCATCATCGCAAGGTCGGCGCGCAGCCCGGCGATCCGGCCGCCGCGCTTGTCGTGCTTCCACGGGCTTTCGACCTCGGGCCAGCGCACCACGGCGACGCGCAGCCCGGCCTCGATCCAGAGCCGGTTCATGAAGACCTCGAGCCCGAAGCGCGGCAGCGCCTCCAGCGCCTCCATCTGCGCGGCGAGCACCGCGCGCGGCATCACCCGCTCGCCCGAAATGTAGTCGATCCCGATCAGCCGCCAGAGCAGCGGCGCATTGCGGCGCAGGCTCATCGCGGCATCGGCGCGCCCCTCGAGCACCGGCGCCGCCAGCGCCGAGAGGTGCCCGGCGTCCAGCCCGATGAGATCGCTGTCGAGCAGCAGCACATGCGCCCCGCGCGCCTCGGCGATGCCGCGGGCAACGGCGCGGGTCTTGCCGCCGTTCACCGGCTGGCGCAGCACGCGCAGCTTCGGGTGGCCCTGCCCCGCGGCCTCGGCCACGCCGGCGGTGCCGTCGGACGACCCGTCGTCCACCACCACCACCTCGGCGATCAGCGGATGATCGAGCACTGCCGCCAGCACCGCGGCGATGCGCGGCGCCTCGTTGTAGGCGGGTATGATGCAGCTGAGCGTGCTCGGGCTCACGGCTTGCCTCCCAGCTTCAGGCCCGTCTTCAGCCCGCCCTTCATCCCCCGGCGCAGCACCCAGGCCGCGCCGAAAAGCACCAGCCCGCCCAGCAGAACCAGCGAGGCGCGGGCGATCCAGTTGTCGATCTGGCTGTAGGCCGAGCCAAGCGTGTAGCCGAGCGCGACGAAGAACAGGCTCTTGGGGATGGTGGCCAGCGTGTTGACCCAGAAGAAGCGCCAGATCGGCATCTTTGCCAGCCCGGCCGCCACGAGGATCGGCGCCCCGGCGCTGTGGGTGATCTTGCCGATCACCAGCGTGCGCCCGCCCTTGTGGTGGAAATGCCCCGCCAGCGCCGCGAGCCGCGCCCGGTTCAGCCCCATCTTCATCAGCCAGGGCTGCGGCAGCCGGTTCAGCCCCCAGCGGCCGATGGCGTAGTAGAGCATGTCCCCCACCACGTCGGCGGCGATCACCACGATCGTCACGCTGAGGATGTCGAGCAGGCCACGGCTCGCCAGCCAGGCGGCGATCACCGTGACGATCGGCCCCTCGAGCATGGCGATGGGGGCGAGGATCGCCAGGCCTTCCTTGGCGATGAGGGCGGTTACCGTTTCCAGTCCGATCAAGGTCCTACTCCGCGGGCCCCGCAGCCGCCTTCGATGTGCTGCCCGGAGCCATGTCCGTTCCGCGCCAGGAGATGCCGCGCCCTGCCCATGTGGCCACCCAGATCGCCGGGAGCAAGAGGTCGCGCACCAGCATGGCGCCAATATCCCGCGGCCCGGCGGGCCAGCCCGCGACGCGGCAGAGCGCCCATTCCGCGCCGTACCATGCGAGCGGCAGCAACGGCAGCAGCCAGCCGCCGAGCACGCCTGCCGACACCAGCCCCGCCAGCCCGATCATCGGCAGCAGCGGGCCCTGCGCGATCTCGCCGACGAAGAGCGCCGGGAACCCATCGCGCCGCACCCGCGACCAGCGCAGCTGCCGGTCCCAGACCGCCCGCGCCCCGCGGCGGCCGATCGGCTGCGCGAAGAGCCGCCGCGCCAGCCGCACCTTCAGCCCCTGCTCGCGCACCAACTTGGTCGAGGCCACGTCCTCGGCAAGGTTGCGCCCGAGCGCCTCGAGCCCGCCTCCGGCCTCGAGCACCGCGCGTTTCCAGAACAGCGTCTTGCCCTGCGCGAAGCCGAGCCCGACGCTGTCCGCCGCCAGCTGCCAGCGCCCCTGCGAGCCGTTGAGGAAGGCGCATTCCACCGCCCCCCAGAAGTTCCCCGGACGGCTGCCCACGGGCGGCGCCGAGACAAGCCCGGTGTCGTCGCGCCAGGTCTGCACCAGCCGGCCCAGGTAGTCGCGGTCGAGCAGCAGGTTGCTGTCGGTCATCACCAGCCCGTCGCTCTGCGCCGCCTCGACGCCCTTCAGCAGGTTGTTGAGCTTCGGGTTGCCGGTCAGCCGCGTCTCGCCGATCAGCAGCCGCGCCGGAACGTGCGGGTGCTCGGCGATGAGCCGGCGCACCAGCGGCACGGCGGCATCCTCCTCGCGCGCGGCGCAGAAGATCACCTCGTAGGCGGGATAGGCCTGCCGGAAGGACGAGCGCAGCGTCTCCTCGTCGAAGGCGTCGAGCCCGCAGACCGGCCGGATCAGCGACAGGAAGGGCCTCGGCCCCGCCGCGCCGCGCGGTTCCGGCACGACGTAGCGCCAGCCGGCAAGCGCCGCGCTGGCAAGGTGGAGCGCCAGCGGCACGAGGATGAGCAGCGCAAGGACCAGGATCATCACATCACCCCTTCCGCCAGCGCGCCGTCGGTCTTGCCCTCTGCCGGGCGTGCCGGGGCCGCCGGACGCGGCAGCGCCGCGGGCAGCGGCGCGCGCTCGTAGCTCAGCAGGCGCATGCGCCCGTCGAAATCCTCGGCCAGAGCGGTCAGGCTGTCGACCCAGTCGCCGCAGTTGGCATAGACGAGCCCGCCGTGGCTGCGCACGCCGGGCTTGTGGGAATGGCCGCAGATCACCCCCATGGCGCCCGCCGCCCCCGCCAGCCGGGTCAGCTTGCGCTCGAAGCCGTCGCCCATGGCCAGCACGCTGTTCGCCGCCGAGAGCACCCGGTCGACGAAGCTCTGCTCCCACTCGGTCAGCCCGGCGCGGCGGCGCAGGTAGGCGTCGAGCTGCCGCAGAAGTGCATCCGCGCGGCTGCCGAGCCGGGTCATGAAGTGCCAGCGCAGGATGCGCGGGTCGCACTGGTCGCCGTGCAGCACGAGGTAGCGCCGCCCGTCCGCCGCCCGGTGGATCACCGCCTCGCGCAGCTCCCAGCCCTCGATCGCGGCGCCCGGCGCGCGCATCCGGGCATCGTGGTTGCCGGGCAGGTAGACGACCCGCGTGCCCGTCTTCGCCCGCGCCCTCAGCTCGGCCATGATCGCGTCATGCGCCGCCGCCCAGTGCAGCCGCCCGCCGTGCCAGAGGTCGAAGATGTCGCCGACGAGGTAGATGGTCTCGGCCTCCACCCCGCGCAGGAAGTCGAGGATCGGACCGGCGCGGCAGGCACGCGCCCCGAGGTGCAGGTCGGAGATGAACAGGCTGCGGTAAGGGGTGCGGGCGTTCCGGTTCTCGGAAGATCTCGGCATCCGGGCTTGTTCCTTCACTGTTCGCCCGCCTTATGGCGAATCGATGTATCGTCAGTGTGACGCTGCAGGTGCAGAAACGCGCCTGAGCGCAACGGGTTCCCTCCCCCAGTACCTCCTTCCCCGCCCGTCCGGGAGCGCTGCGGCCGGGCTGTCAGGCCCGGTCGCGAGCCGCTCGGCCCGGGCCCCGACTCACTTCGGGAAGAGCAGCGTCACGCCGAAGCGCGCGCCCCAGCCCTCGGGCCCGTTCGGCGCGGAATCGGCGTAGTAGCGCACCCCGCCCATCCAGCTGACCGGCGTGCCGCCGATATTGCCCAGTTTCGAGGCGATGAGACCGATCGGCGCGGAATCGGTGTCGTTCGCCCAGTCATGCGTCCATTCCGCCTGCAGCGTCGCGGTCCAGCCGTTGTCGTAGGCATAGGCGAGGAAGGGCTGGGTGAAGGTCGCGTCGATCTCGGCGGGACCGTCCCAGTCCCAGAGGTGGTTGGCCAGCACGCCCAGCGTCCACGGCCCGCTCTGCTTCAGCACCACGCCGGTCACGCCCGCCGCGAAGGTGTCGAGCCCGAGGTCATCGTCGGTCGCCGTGGGGAAGAGGAAGGCCGGGCCGACCCCCCAGATCAGCCCGCCCGCGGTCGGCGCCGGCGAGAAGAAGAAGCTCTGCGTGGTGTCGCCGAGGCCCCAGCTGTCCTCGCCGCGCGCGGGCAGGTTGTATTGCGACACCACCGGCACGATCGTGCGCGAGATGAGGTTCCAGCCACCGCCGAGGTCGATGGGGATCACCGGCTGGATGTTCATCGTCCAGCGCTCGCCCTTGCCCTTCGGGCCGATGTTGTCGTCGAAGTTGAACTGGAACGGCACGCTGATCAGCGAGGCCACCGGGTTCGAAAGCTGCTTCTGCAACTCCGCGCTGGAACTGTCCTGCGCCAGCACCGGACTCGCGAGAAGCGCCGCTGCGGCGCCGGCCGCAACGGTTCTGGAAAGGTATGTCATGGGAGCGCTCCGAAATGCATCGTGTGGGAAAAATCTTCGGGAACATGTCTCTGCAAAGACTAGGCTAATTTACCCTAGGGAAGAAACAACTTTTCCGCGTATATGTTTGCCCCGGCGGAAACATGACCACGCGAGAGGCGGACCGGAGATGGCAGGCGCCGTCTGGCCGAACGCAACCAGACGCGGATGGCGCGTGAGGCGATCTGGAGATGTGCGGGAGAGGGTGCACCGCCTTGCGGTGCGTGGCAGGGGCAGCAGGGTTCGAACCCGCGACCTACGGTTTTGGAGACCGTCGCTCTACCAGCTGAGCTATACCCCTGTATACGGCGGTCTCTAGAAGGTTCTGCAGGCGTGGTCAACAGGGTATCGGCGCGAAAATCGGCTTCCGTTGCGAAGAGCGCCTATCCCTCCCGCGGCGCAGCACCCTTGCCTCACTCGCCGCCCGCCGGGGGCTCGTAGGCCAGCAGCAGCTTGTAGCCGCAGATCGCCCCCAGCCCGAGGAAGATCACCGCCCAGCCGGGCGAGCCGGTGCGCGTCTCGACCACGCCCCAGCCAAGGCAGACCAGCGTGATCACCACGCGCCGCCAGAGCGGGCGAAAGAACGGATGGGAAAAGTCGAACACGCGGATCTCCTGCCTCGGCCTGTGCCGTTCCTAGCAGCAAGCCGCGCGCCGGGGCACCCCCGAAGTCGGCCCCGCCGGGCTATGCGCCCGCGAACGTCCCCCGCCCCGGAGCCCGGGGCCGCGCGCCTTGCGCATCACCTGCAGCGCGCCGCCCCGCCCGACGGCACCGCGCTCCTGCTGCTGCACGGCACCGGCGACAACCGGGCCGACCTCAACCTTGCCCCGGCAAGATTGAAGCGCCACGCAGCCTGACGCCGAAGCACGACCGGCGCCGCGAAGGGCTTAGGGAATCCGCCCGAGCTGTGGCATTCTTGGACTATGAGCGCCGATCTCAAATCCACCTGGCCCGGGGCCGCAACGCGGCTTCTCGCCCTGCGCCTTCTGCCGGGGGACGACCTGCGCGCCGCGCTCGATGCCGCCTTCGTCGCCGAGCGCGAACACGCGGGCTTTGTCGTCGCCTGCGTCGGCAGCCTCTCGACCGTCTGCCTGCGCCCGGCCGGGCTCGACAGCGCGCTGTCGCTGCAGGTGACGCTGGAGATCGTCTCGCTCTCGGGCACCTTCTCGGAACAGGGCCCGCACCTTCACATCGCGGTCTCGGATTCGAAGGGCGCGATGCTCGGCGGACACCTGCTCGAGGGCTCGATCGTCCGCACCACGGCCGAGGTCATCCTCGGCCTCGCGCCGGTGCATTTCCGCCGCGCGCTCGATCCGCGTACCGGCTACCCGGAACTGCTCTTCGAGTGAGGGGGCTTCAGCCGAAGAAGGCCCGCCGCAGCAGGTTCAGCGCCGCCACCGTCAGCACGATCAGTGTCAGCCTGCGGAACATCGCCTGGTCGATGCGGTCGTGGATGCGCCGCCCGAGCCACATGCCGACCATCGCCGGCACCAGCAGCGCCGCCGAGAAGGGCGCGCTCTGGGCATTGAACACGCCCGAGACGCTGTGCGCCGCGGTCAGCGAGATCGCCCCCAGCCCGTAGGCCACGCCCTGCACCCGGACCTGGTCGCGCTTTTCCGTGCCGATGGCCGTGAGATAGGCCACGAAGGGCGGGCCCCAGACCCCGGACATGCCGCCGATGAACCCGGCCACGCCGCCCACGGTCGCCTCGATCCGCAGGGTCGATCCGTTCGGCAGGTTCGGCTTCCAGCCGGCGAGCTGCAGCAGGCAGAAGACGAGGACCGGCCCGCCGATCATCGCCAGCAGCACCTGCACCGGCAGCACGCGCACCAACTGCGCCGAGAGCACCAGCATCACGAAGGCCACGATCAGCAGCACGCGGAAGCGCTTCACCGTCTCCCAGGCCGCGCGCGGCCCCTCGCCGAAGGCCTGGAAGGCGTTGGTCGCCAGCGTCGGCAGGATCAACCCGGCCAGCGCCAGCTCGGGCGAGACCACCGATCCCAGCCCCGAGATCATGATCATCGGCATGGCAAAGCCGACCATGCCCTTGACCAGCCCCGCCAGTGCTGCAACGGCGAAGGCGAGCGCCAGCATCGGCGGCGATACGAGGGTGAAGAGCGCGTCCATAAGCTGCTCATATCACGGGCGGAACCGCCCGGCAGCCCCTATTGGTCAAGCAATAATCGCAACATTATATGTCATCATTGGGTATTTTTGTTGCGCTGCGACTGCAAAATCGCTATCTGCATCCGTGGCACGAGAGGAGATGATTCATGGCTCATGACGGACAGGGTGGCATGCTGGAAGAGGGAACGGTGCTGGACGATCTTCTGGAACTGACCGGCGCGGCGCTGGCTCCGGTCGCGCAGGTCTTCGAACAGGCCCGCGCCTCGGTCCGCGCGCTGATCGAGGAGGAGGGCCGCGTCTCGGGCCGCCTGATCGAAGAGCACCAGTTCGCCGCCCATGGCCTTGCCTGGCTCGCCACCTACGCCGAGTCGCTGCGCCAGATGCACGGCTGGGCCGAGCGGCTTGTGGCCGAGGGCACGTTCTCCGAGGTCGAGCAACTGCTCCTGCAGATCGCCTTCGGCGAGTACCTCAGCCAGATCGCCGGCGGCATCCAGATGAACCAGGGCGAGATGGTGCGCCTCACCGATCTCGGCCTGCCCGCCACCGCCGCCACGCCGCTGCGCGAGGGGGCCGCCGGGGCGCTGGCCGCCAAAGGCAACAGCCAGGCCGCCCGCACCCGCCTCGTGCAGCTGATGGAGGAGCGCGCCGCCGAGATCACCGTCGGCCGCACCGGGCTCGACGACGAGCTCGAGATGATCCGCGAGCAGTTCCGCCGCTACGCCGTCGAGAAGGTCGAGCCCTTCGCCCACGAGTGGCACCTCAAGGACGATTACATCCCGATGGAGGTGATCGAGGAGCTCGCCGAGATGGGTGTCTTCGGCCTGACCATCCCCGAGGAATACGGCGGCTTCGGCCTGTCGAAAGCGTCCATGTGCGTCGTCTCCGAGGAACTGTCGCGCGGATACATCGGCGTGGGCAGCCTCGGCACCCGCTCCGAGATCGCCGCCGAGCTGATCCTCGCGGGCGGCACCGAAGAGCAGAAGGAAACGTGGCTGCCGCAGATCGCCAGCGGCGAGAAGCTCCCGACGGCGGTCTTCACCGAGCCCAACACCGGCTCCGACCTCGGCTCGCTGCGCACCCGCGCGGTGAAGGACGAGAGCGGCGACTACATCATCACCGGCAACAAGACCTGGATCACCCACGCCGCCCGCGCCCACGTGATGACCCTGCTCGCCCGCACCGATCCCGGCAGCTCCGACTACAAGGGCCTGTCGATGTTCCTCGCCGAGAAGACCCCCGGCGACGACGAGACCCCCTTCCCCACCCCCGGCATGACCGGCGGCGAGATCGAGGTGCTGGGCTATCGCGGCATGAAGGAGTTCGAACTCGGCTTCGACGGCTTCAGGGTGAAGGGCGGGAACCTGCTGGGCGGCGAGGAGGGCAAGGGCTTCAAGCAACTGATGGAGACCTTCGAGAGCGCCCGCATCCAGACCGCCGCCCGCGCCATCGGCGTGGCGCAATCGGCGCTCGACGTCGGCATGCGCTACGCGCAGGAGCGCAAGCAGTTCGGCAAGTCGCTGATCGCTTTCCCGCGTGTCTCGGGCAAGCTGGCGATGATGGCGGTCGAGATCATGATCGCCCGCCAGCTCACCTATTTCTCGGCGCGCGAGAAGGACGAGGGCATCCGCTGCGATCTCGAGGCCGGGATGGCCAAGCTGCTCGGCGCCCGCGTCGCCTGGGCCAATGCCGACAACGCGCTGCAGATCCACGGCGGCAACGGGTTTGCGCTGGAATACACGATCAGCCGCATCCTTTGCGACGCGCGCATCCTCAACATCTTCGAGGGTGCCGCCGAGATCCAGGCGCAGGTGATCGCGCGGCGGTTGCTGGGCTGATTGCCTCCGCGCACAGGTCCGACCGATGCAGAGGCCCCCAGCGGGGCCTTTCGCATTCTGCGGGACACGCAAACCCGCTACCCTCCCCTTGTCTGATCTGGATCAAGGCCGCCGCCCGGCGCGCATGGTCATCAGGACGCAGTCACATGCAGGGAGAGCGATATGTCGTTCAAGGAACAACTCGCCGGCAAACGCAGCGAACTGCGCGAGCTGCGCAAGGCCATCCCCGAGACCTTCGCCGGCTTCGTCGAGATGGAAAAGGCCGCCTCGGCCGAGGGCGCGCTGAACCACAAGGAAAAGGAATTCGTGGCGCTCGGGATCGGCATCGCGATCCGCTGCGATGCCTGCATCCTGAGCCACGTGAACGCGCTGGTCCGCCTTGGCGTCACCCGCGAGGAGATCGCCGAGGTCTGCGGCGTGGCGGTGCAGATGGGCGGCGGGCCGGGCCTGATGTACGCGGCCAAGGCGCTGGCCGCCTATGACGAATTCGTGTCCGAGGGCTGATCCCGCGACGGAGGCGCGCGCGGGCTGCGTATCAGGGCGACACAGGCAAGAAAGGACGCCCCATGAAGCCCCTCATCGCAGCAGCAACCGCCCTCCTCCTCTCGGCCACTGCCCTCGCGGCGCAGCCGCAGGGTAACCCCGGCGACATGCTCAAGCAGATGGACCGGAACGGCGACGGCAAGGTCACGCTGGCCGAGGCCGAGGCGCAGAACGCCGAGATGTTCACCCGGCTCGACAGCAACCGCGACGGCGTGCTCTCGGAGGCCGAGGCGCGCCCGCAGGGTGGCCCGGGTGCCGCGGCCGGCAAGGATGCGCGGGGGCAAGCCCCGGCAAAGGGCGGACAGCCCGGCGGGCCGAAGCTCGATAGCAACGGCGATGGCAAGATCACCAAGGCCGAGTTCAAGGCCGGCGCGCACGAGATGTTCACCCGCATGGACCGCAACGGCGACGGCGTGCTGAGCGGCGCCGAGCTGACCCCGCCGAAGCGGCCGGGGAACTGACCCTGCCCCGCGTCATCACCCCCTCGGCGCCCGGCCCGCGCACGGACACGCGCCCGACCCTCGCCTCGGTCTGGCGCCTCGTGCTGCGGGTGGCGCGGATCGAGGTGCTGAGGTTCTGGCGGGGGTGACTCCCCGCCACGGCCCCACCGCGGGACCCGACAATGAAAAAGGCCCCGGCAGAGCGATCTGCCGGGGCCTTTCCTGTCATTGGAAGCGGATCAGCCGCGCAGCGTGCCGCCGGTGGCCTTCTCGACCTTGGCGACGATCTTGGCCGCCACGTCCTCGATGTCCTTCTCCTTCAGCGTCGCCTCGCTCGGCTGCAGGCGCACGGTGATGGCGACCGACTTCTTGCCGGCCCCGAGGCTGCCGCCGATGAACTCGTCGAACACCCGCACGTCCTCGATCAGCGCCTTGTCGGCACCGGCCGCGGCGTTCACGAGGTCCAGCGCGGCGACATTCGAGTCGACCACGAAGGCGAAGTCACGCTCGACGGCCTGCAGGTCGTTCAGCTTGAGCGCGGGGCGCGCCGAGCCGGTGCTGCGCGGCAGCGGGATTTCCTGCGGATAGAGGGTGAAGGCCACGACCGGCCCCTTCACGTCCATCGCCTGCAGCACCTTGGGGTGCAGCTCGCCGAAGACGCCCAGCACCTTCTTCGGGCCGAGGCAGAGCTTGCCGTGACGGCCCGGGTGCCACCATTCCTCGGCGCCGCGCAGGATCTGCATCTTGGCGGGCGCGCCAATGGCCGCGAGGATCGCCTCGGCATCGGCCTTGGCGTCGAAGATGTCGACGGCGCGCGCCGCGCCGTGCACGTCCTTGGGACCGGTGCGGCCGACGAGGATGCCGGTGACCTGCGTCGCCTGCTCGCCCGGCTCACCGCCAGCGAAGGCGGGACCGCATTCGAAGAGCGCCATGTCGGCAAAGCCGCGCGCCTGGTTGCGGGCTGCCGCCTGCAGCAGGCCCGGCAGCAGCGACGGGCGCATGTGGCTCATCTCCGAGCTGATCGGGTTGGCCAGCATGGTCGCATCGGTGCCGCCGCCGAAGAGCTCGGCCGCCGCCTTGTCGATGAAGCTGTAGGTCACGCACTCGTTGTAGCCGAGTTCCGCCGTGGTGCGGCGGGCCACCTGCTCGCGCTTCTGCATCGGCGACAGGATCGGCTTCGGCACGCCCGGCTGGGCGCGGCGCATCGGCTGGCCCTGCAGCTTGGTGAGCGAGGCGATGCGTGCGACCTCTTCCACCAGATCCGCCTCGCCCATCACGTCCGGGCGCCAGCTCGGCACGTTGGCCATGTCGCCGTCGAAGGTGAAGCCGAGCGCGGTCAGGGTGGCGCGCTGCGTGTCCGCGGGGATCTCCATGCCGACGAGGCTGATCACCCGGTCGGTGTCGAGCTTGTAGGCGCGGCTCACGTCGGGGATGGCGCCTGCGACGATCACCTCCGAGGACTCGCCGCCGGCGATGTCGAGGATCATCGCGGTCGCCGCCTCGATGCCCGGGGCCACCGACGCGGGGTCGATGCCGCGCTCGAACCGGTAGCGGGCGTCGGAATTGATCTTCAGCGCGCGGCCCGTGTAGGCGGTGCGGACGGTCTGGAAATAGGCGGCCTCGAGGAAGACATCCACGGTCTCGTCCGACACGCCGGTGGGCTCGCCGCCCATCACGCCGCCGAGGCTTTCCACCGTGTCACCGGCCGAGATCACCACCATGCCGGGCTCGAGCGTGTAGGTGCGCTCGTCGAGCGCCTCCAGCGTCTCGCCCCCCTTGGCACGGTGCACGCGCAGGTCGCCGGTGACCTTGGCCGCGTCGAAGACGTGCAGCGGGCGGTTGCGGTCGAAGGTGAAGTAGTTGGTCACGTCGACGAGGAAGCTGATCGGGCGCAGGCCGATGGCCTTCAGCCGCTCCTGCAGCCATTTCGGCGAGGGGCCGTTCTTCACGCCGCGGATGACGCGGCCGTAGAACACCGGGCAGTCGTCGAGCGTATCTTCGTCGATGGTGACGTTGATCGGCGAGGCGAAGGTGCCGGGTACGGTGACCTCGGGCAGCGGCTTCAGCGTGCCGAGACCGCGCGCCGCGAGGTCGCGGGCGATGCCGTGCACGCCGAGCGCGTCGGGGCGGTTCGGGGTGATGGCGATCTCGATCACCGGATCGACCTTGGCGGGATCATGCGCCGCCAGCCAGTCGATGAAGCGCTCGCCGACCTCGCCCGAGGGCAGCTCGATGATGCCGTCGTGCTCTTCCGACAGCTCCATCTCGCGCTCGGAGCACATCATGCCGAAGCTCTCGATGCCGCGGATCTTGCCGACCTGGATGGTGGTATCGATGCCGGGCACGTAGGTGCCGGGCTTGGCCACGACGACGGTGATCCCCTCGCGCGCGTTGGGCGCGCCGCAGATGATCTGGCTCTCGCCCTCGTCCGTCATCACCGTGCAGACGCGCAGCTTGTCGGCGTCCGGGTGCTTCTCTGCCTTGAGGACCTTGCCGATGGTAAAGGCCGACAGGCGGTCGCCGGGGTTCTCGACCCCTTCGACTTCCAGCCCCAGATCGGTGAGCGCCTCGGTGATCTCGTCCACCGTGGCGGAGGTGTCGAGGTGGTCTTTCAACCAGGAAAGCGTGAATTTCATCTCTCGGCCCGGCTTGGTTTCGCTTGGGTCCGGTCCTTAGCGGAATGAAGCGGGAGGGGAAAGGGGGTTGGCCGGGGTGGCGGTGGTCCCGGCGGGGAAGCAAGGCAGGGGCGCTGCCCCTCTTGGCCTGCGGCCAATTCACCCCGGGATATTTGGACCATGTGGAAGCCCGCGGGCCGGGAGGTGGCGCGCCGCCGCGCGGGGGACGGCGGCGGCGGCGCGGGTCTTGGCATGGGGACGGCTCAGAGCACCTTGCAGGCGTCTTCCATCGCGAGGCGCGGCAGGCGGCCGAAGACCTTGGAGGGCTCGCCGTAGCCGAGGTTGACCATGAAGTTCACCTTCCAGCTGGTGCCGGCGAGGAAGGTCTCCTCGACGAGTTTCGCGTCGAAGCCCGACATCGGGCCGCAGTCGAGGCCGAGGGCGCGCGCCGCCATGATCAGGTAGCCGCCCTGCAGCGAGGAATTGCGGAAGGCGGTCTCGGTGATCATCGTCTCGGAGCCGGTGAACCAGGGCTTGGCGTCGACATGCGGGAAGAGCTCGCCGAGCTTGTCGTAGAACTCCATGTCCTGGCAGACGATGACGGTGACCGGCGCGGCCATGGTCTTGTCGCGGTTGCCGCTCGACATGGCGGGGGAGAGCTTTTCCTTGGCGTCCTTGCTGCGGATGAAGACGAAGCGCGCGGGCGAGCAGTTGGCCGAGGTCGGGCCCATCTTCACCAGGTCGTAGAGCTGCTCGAGCACCTCTTCGGGGATGTCCTTGTCCTGCCAGCCGTTCTGGCTGCGCGCCTCGAGGAAGAGCGTGTCGAGCGCGTCCTGGTCCAGCGCTCCGGTGGGGAGGAGGTCTTTCATCTGTCGTGCCTTTCGGTCGTCATGCAAGTTCCGCCAGTACGGCATCCACCGGCTGGCGCGTGGTTTCAAGGGTCTGCGCGAGATCGGCGATGAGATCCTCCGATCCGCGCGGCCCCATGATCTGGAGGCTGAGCGGGCCGTCCGATGTCCAGGCCACGGGCAGCGAGAGCACCGGCAGGCCGAGGATCGAGCCGGGGCGGGTGAAGCCGGTCATGCCCGAGATCATCCGGGCGATCTCGGCGCCCTCGGCATGGACGAGTGCCTCGGCCTGGGGCGCCACGTCGGCGAGGCCGGGCAGGATCACCAGGTCGGCGGCGGCGAAGATCTCGGCTTCGGTGCGGGCAAGGGCGATCTCGCGGATCTGCCGGGCGCGCAGGTAGGCCTGGGCGGAGATGCCGGCGGCCTGCGCGAGGCGCGCGCGCACCTGGGTGCCGTAGGTCTCGGGGCAGTCGCGCAGCCGGTCGGCGTGGACCGTCGCGGCCTCGGCGATGGCGATGACGTTGGCGGGCTCGGTGAGATCGGCGAAGAAGCCCATGTCGAGCGAGACGAGGTCATGCCCCTGCCCCGCCAGCGCGCCGCGGGTCTCGGCCAGCGCGGCGCGCATCCGGTCCGAGATGCCCTCGACGAAACCGCCGCGGTCGAAGGCGAGGCGCAGCTTGCGCGGGGTCTCGGCATGGGCGCGGACCTTGCCGCCCGAGATCACCGAGAGCACCCGCCGCGCGCAGTCCACCGAGGCGGCAAGCGGGCCGATCGTGTCCTGCGTCCAGCTGAGCGGCATGGCGCCCTCGAGCGGCACCACGCCGAGCCCGGGCTTGAAGCCGACGACGCCGTTGCAGGCGGCGGGCACGCGGATCGAGCCGCCGGTGTCCGAGCCGAGCGCCGCGGGCACCAGCCCCATGCCGACGGCGACGCCCGAGCCGCTCGACGAGCCGCCGGGCACGCCGCCCGCGACCGCCGGGTTCTCGGGCATGCCGTGGTGGTGGTTCTGCCCGGTGGGGCCCATGGCGAACTCGGACATCTGCAGCCGGCCGAAGTCCACCGCCCCGGCGCGGTCGAGGCGATCGAGCACCGGCGCGGTGGCGGTCGCGGTCTTGCGCGCGGAGGGGTGCGCGCCGAAGCCGACGGTCGAGCCTCTGCGGTCGAACATGTCCTTGTGCGCCATCGGCACCCCGGCGAGCGGTCCCTGCGGCTTGCCCTCGCGGCGGGCGCGGTCGGACAGGTCGGCCTGCTCGTATGCGCGTTCCCATTCGAGCCGCTGGAAGGGCGAGAGCGTGCCGCGGGCGGCGATGCGGGACTGCAGCTCGGCAAGCAGCGCGGTCGCGGTGGTCTCGCCCGTGGCGAGCCGGCCCAGGATGCCGGAGATGGTCACGAGGCTCATGCGCCGCCCTCCGCGAAGGGATCGGTCGCCGCGAGCGCGCCGCAGCGGCCCGAGGGGCGCAGCGGGCCGTCACCCGGCAGCGCCAGCAGCGGGCTCGCGAAGATGCCCGCCTCGACGCGCTTCCGCTGGTCCCGCGCGATGGCAAGCTCGCCCTCCGACGGGGCGCGGCCCAGCAGGGCGGTCAGCTCCTGTTCCATGTGAGAGGTCCTTTCCCAGCCGCTCCGATGCGGCTGTCTCGGCTAACTGCTGATCCGGCAGGGCGGCGAGCGCCAGACGGCCGGGGGAGAAATGCGGCGCGGCGGCGGGAACTGCCCGCGAGGTGATCTCCGGCGCGGGGGTCGTGCCGCGAAATCAGGCGCCGCCCGGAGCGGAGGGGGATACGCGTCCGGCTCGTCGGCCCGGTCTCGAGGAGGGTCAGCATCTGCAGCGTTCCGGTGGCCATGCCCTGTTCACTGCCCCCGGGGAGGTCGGGAGCTGGGGAACATTGTCCGGACTTATGCAGAGCCAAGTCAACGAGTCGCGACGCGATGACGGGCGGAATGCGCGCGTCGGGCGCCAAGTGCCCGGATAGTCAGCAACCGGGCCGCGCCCGGCCGAAGCGGACCTATGCGGCGCGGGTCTCTCGGGCCTGCGCGCGCATCTGCCGCCACGACAGAGCCGCCCCGAGGAAGCCCACGGAGGAGAACAGCGCGAAGCCGAGGCCATAGTCGCCGACGATGCCGTAGATGAAGGCAAAGCAGCTCGGGCCGATAATCACCCCGAGGAAGGTGTAGACCAGCAGCGCGCCGGTGTTGGCGCCGACCTTGCCCTCGGGCGCGGTGCGCGCGGCGGCGGCGAGAAAGACGCCGTTCCAGCCCGAGGCCACGCCGCCGAGGCCGGCGAGGAGCACCGCCTGCAGCGCCGCCGGGAAACTGCCGACCCAGTTGAGCGACAGCAGGATGCCACCCGCGATGAGGCCGATCAGCGCCAGCGTCCGGAACCCGCCCAGCCGGTCCGCCGCCACACCCCAGGCCACGCGCCCCACCGCGCCCAGCAGCTGCGAGGCCGCCGCGACGCTGCCCGCCGCGACCAGCGTCCAGCCGTGCTCGACCAGCATGACGACGATGAAGGCGGTGGCGATCAGCTGCAGCGCCGAGTAGAGGCAGCCGAGGATCGCCAGCGTGCGCAGGCGCGGGCTCGACAGGATCGCCCGCTGCTCGCCCAGCATCCGGCGCCAGATGCCCTCCGAGGCGGCGCCGCGCTGCGCCGGTTCCGGGCTGTCCGTCCCCAGCGACCAGAGCAGCAGCCCCGCGGGCAGCAGCGCGGCCAGCGCCAGCGCCCCCTGCCAGCCGACCCCGAGCGCGACCAGCAGCGCCGGCATCATCACGTTCGCCAGCACCGCGCCCAGCGGCACGCCGCTCTGCTTGATCGAGAAGACGAGGCTCTGCTGCCGCCGCGGCGTGTGGCGGTGCAGGATCTCGGAGGAGGCGGGGTTGTTGAGCCCGTAGCCGATGCCGAAGAGCAGCGAGGCCAGCACCATCAGCACCGGCTGTCCGCTTGCGAGCATCAGCAGGCCGAGCACGAAGATCGCCAGCTCGAGGCGGATCACCCGCTCGGCCCGCAGCGTCTCGACCACCGCGCCGGCGAACGCCGAGGCGAAGATGCCCGAGAAGTAGATGAGGCTGATCTGGTAGCCGATCCAGTGCGCGCCGACGCCGAGCGAGGCAGCGACCTCGGGCGCGAGGGCGGTCAGCGCGAGGATGCTGCAGGTGGCCGCCACCTGGACCAGCGTCATGACCGCCAGCGGCCTGATCCAGAGGCAGGACGCGGCCGGGGCGCCTTGGGTCGACAAGCTCTCGCGCATTCGCGTAATGTCCGGACTTGAGTGGGCCAGTGGGTGGGCGGTGCGGAGAACCCTTAAATAAGTCCGTACTTATTGGCAAGAATATCGTCCACGGCAAGCAGGGGGGAGGAGCGAAGATGACAGGCCATGAGAGCGATCAGGACACGGCGCCGGAGGAGCTGCAGGGCGCCGGGACCTCGACACCGCTCTACCTGCAGGTGGCGCACCGGCTCGAACGCCAGATCGTTTCGGGCGAGCGTGCGGTCGGCAGCCTGCTTCCGCCCGAGGCCGAGCTCGCCGTGCAGCTGGGCGTCAGCCGCCACACCGTGCGCCAGGCCATCGCGCAGCTGCGCAAGCGCGGCATGCTGGCGGCGCGCAAGGGCGTCGGCACCCGCGTCGAGGCGTCGAAACCCGACTGGCGCGACCGTTTCCGCAACGATTCGCGCGACGACCTCTTCGAGTTCGCCAGCCAGAGCGAGTTCTTCATCCGGCAGAAGGAACGGCGCGAGGTGCGCGGCAAGACCGCGGCCGAGATCGGCTGCCGCCCCGGAAAACGCCTGATCTACATGGCCGGACCGCGGCATTTCATCGGCGAGCCGACGCCGTTCTGCTGGAACGAGGTCTATCTCGACCCGATCGCGCAGGACGTGGTGGCGGACATGACGGTGCTGCGCTCGTCGCTCTTCCAGCTCATCGAGCAGCGCACCGGCGAGCGGATCGAGGAGATCCAGCAGGAGATCCGCGCCGTCGCGATCTGCCCCGAGGTCTGCGCCGAGCTGAACCGGCCCGAAGGCACCATCGGGCTGCGCATCACCCGGCGCTACCTCGCCTCGGGTGGGCGGCTGCTGGAATATGCGATCCAGACCTCGCCCGACGACAGCTTCGCCTACCGGACGAATCTTTCCGCCGAGTGAGCCGCGGCGCGGCGCCCAAAGGCTGCCCAAGCAGGGATCAGTGCCGGGCGGCGCTGCACAGAAAATCATCAGGGATCCGGACTTTCGCAAAAGTCCGGACTTTCCCATGAACATCCGCTGGACCTGAACAGGGTTGCCCCGGCCAAGTGAGGCTAGGCCCGACCAAGTTCGGACATAGAAAAACGATACGTCCAGCAGGAGAGTTCACATGGATATGGGTGTCTTCATCCCGATCGCCAACAACGGGTGGCTGATCTCGGAGGGCTCGCCGCAGTACATGGCGAGTTTCGATCTCAACAAGCAGGTGGTGCAGAAGGCCGAGAGCTACGGGCTCGAGTTCGCGCTCTCGATGGTCAAGTTCCGCGGCTTCGGCGGCAAGACCGAGTTCTGGGACCACGCGCTGGAAAGCTTCACGCTGATGGCCGGGCTCGCCGCCGTCACCTCCGAGATCAAGCTCTTCGCCTCGACCGCGATCCTGACCCTGCCGCCGGCGATCGTGGCGCGCATGGCCTCGACCATCAGCTCGATCGCCCCGGGCCGCTTCGGCATCAACATCGTCACCGGCTGGGCCGAGGGCGAATACAGCCAGATGGGCCTCTGGCCGGGCAACGAGTGGTTCGGCTACCGCTACGACTATGCCACCGAATACGTCTCGGTGATGAAGGATCTCTGGGAGAACGGCAGCTCGGACCTCAAGGGCGAGCACTTCACCATGACCGACTGCAAGCTCTCCCCCGCCCCCGAGGGCAAGGTCGAGATCGTCGCCGCCGGGCAGAGCGCCAAGGGCATGAAGTTCGCCGCCGACTACGCCGACTACAACTTCATCCTCGGCGCCGGCATCAACACCCCGACCGCCTTTGCGCCCAACGTCGCGCAGCTGGTCGAGGCGGCCAAGGTCTCGGGCCGGGACGTGGGCGCCTACGTGCTGTTCATGGTCATCGCCGACGAGACCGACGAGGCCGCCATGGCCAAGTGGCACAAGTACCACGACATGGCCGACATGGGCGCGCTGAAGTGGCTGATCGACCAGTCGAACATGGACCAGAGCGCCGACGGCACCTCGACCGCCAAGCACATGGCGGTGCCCGAGGGCGCGGTGAACTTCAACATGGGCACGCTGGTCGGCTCCTATGCCACCGTCGCGCGGATGCTGGACGAGGCCGCCGAGATCGAGGGCGTGAAGGGCATCATGCTGACCTTCGACGACTTCCTGCTCGGCATGGATGCCTTCGGCCAGAAGATCCAGCCGCTGATGGACTCGCGCAGCCACAAGCTCAAGGCCGCCTGACCGGCGGCCCGCCCGGGCCTGCCCCGGCGCGGCCTGCCCGACGCTCCCTGTCGGGGCGGCCGCGCCAACACGACCCGCACGGACGATCAAGACCCCTCCGATGACAGACCCCAGCCGGCTCGACGCCACCACCGCCCGCAGGCTGATGCGCGAGGGGCGGCTCACGCCGCGCGACCTCGTGCGCGCCTGCCTTTCCCGCATCGCCGCGCGCGACGGCGAGATCCGCGCCTGGCTGAGCCTCAACCCGCGCGCCGAGGCCGAGGCGTCGGCGATCGCCGCCTCGGACCCGCGCCCGCTGGCCGGCATTCCCGTCGGCATCAAGGACGTGATCGACACGGCGGAGCTGCCGACCACGCACAACTCCCCTCTCTACGGCTCCCGCCGCCCGAGCGACGACGCGCCCTGCGTCGAGATCCTGCGGGCGGCGGGGGCGATCATCCTCGGCAAGACCGACACCACCGAGTTCGCCGCCGCCGGGCGCAACGCAATGACCGGCTGCCCGGCCGATCCCGCGCGCAGCTCCGGCGGCTCCTCGGCGGGCTCGGCCGCCGCCGTGGCCGATTTCCACGTGCCGCTGGCGCTCGGCACCCAGACCGGCGGCTCGACCATCCGCCCGGCCTCGTTCTGCGGCACCCCGGCGATGAAGCCGAGCTGGGGGCTGATCTCGACCGAGGGGGTGAAGCTCTACGCCGCCAGCCTCGACACGGTGGGGCTCTACGCGCGCTCCTACGACGACCTCGCGCTGCTCGGCGATCTCTACGGCTTCCCCGAGACCGGAACGCCCGCTGCCCGGCCGAGGCTGGCGCTCTGCCTCACCCCCTACGCCGACGAGCTGGCGCCCGAGATGATGGACCTCATGCAGAGCCTGCCCGGACGGCTCGACGCCGTGGCGGACACCGAATGGCTGCAGCTTCCCGCCGAGATGGCGGACCTCGACGCGCTGCACCGCTGCGTGCAGATGAGCGAGGGCGCCGCCGCCATGCGCAACCTCATGCACAAGGGGCCGCTGGTGCACCGCGATTTCCTGAACCGCGCGGCCCGCAGCGAGGGTCATAGCGCCCGGCAGATGTTCGAGGCCTACGACCGGCTCGCCGATCACCGCCGCGCCTTCGAGGCGCTGGCCGCCCCCTATGACGCGGTGATCGCCCCCGCCGCCCCCGGTTTCGCCCCGCCCGGACGCGGCGCCGGCAAGCCGAAGTTCAATGCGCTCTGGACGGCGATGCAACTGCCCTGCATTCATGTTCCAGCGCGCGCGGATCCGCTGCCGCTCGGCGTGCAGCTCGTGGCGGCCCGGGCGCAGGACAGCCGGCTGATCCGGCTCGCCGCCCAGATTGCCCCGGCGCTGGCCCCCTCCCGGCCCGCCGAGAAGGAAGGAAAGGACGACTGAATGGACCCCAACGACTTCAAATCCGGCATGCGGCGCCTTGCCGCCGGCGTCTCGCTGATCACCTGCGAGTGCGACGGCGTGCGGCACGGCCTGATCGCCACCGCGGTGACCTCGCTCAGCGCCGAGCCGCCGAGCCTGCTGATCTGCGTCAACGCCTCGGCCTCGATCCACGAGCACCTGAGCGAGGCGCGGGCCTTCTGCGTCAACGTGCTCTCGCGCGGGCAGCAGGACATCGCGACGCGCTTCGCCATGCCGAAGGACCGCGAGACCCGCTTCGAGATGGGCGACTGGTCCGAGCTGGAGACCGGCGCCCCTGCCCTCCGTGGCGCGCAGGTGAGCTTCGACTGCCGCCCGGCGCAGAAGAGCAGCTTCGGCACGCACACGATCTTCATCGGCGAGGTGGTCGCGGTCACCGACTGGGGCAGCCCCTCGGACCCGCTGCTCTACCACGAGGGCAAGTTCGAGAGCCTGACCCGCACGGAAAAGGCCTGAGATGACTGGCGCGGCGGAGAATTACGCGGGGGTCTACGACCGCTCGGTCGGCTTCGGGGCCCGCCCGGCGCTGCTGCTGATCGACTTCGCCCACGCCTATTACGACGCGGCCTGCCCGCTCTTCGCCGGCGAGGGCGCGGTGACCGCGCTCGCCGCCGCGCTGCAGCTGCGGGCGGCGGCGCGGGCGGCGGGCGTGCCGGTCATCCACACCCGCATCGCGCTGCACCCGAGCGGCATCGACGGCGGGCGCTTCTTCGAGAAGGCCGCGCCGCTCGGGGCCTTCCTGCCCGGCCGCGCCACCGCCGAATTCGCCAAAGGGCTGGTGCCCGAGGCCGACGAGCTGGTGGTCTCGAAGCAGTACCCCTCGGCCTTCTTCGGCACGTCGCTCGCCTCGACCCTCACAGCCATGGGCTGTGACAGCGTGATCCTGACCGGGCTCACCACCTCGGGCTGCGTGCGCGCCTCCTGCGTCGATGCCATGAGCCACGGCTTCCGCACGCTGGTGGTGCGCGAGGCCTGCGGCGACCGCCACGCGGCCCCGCACGAGGCCAACCTCTTCGACATGAACGCGAAATACGCCGACGTGATCGGCATGGAGGCATGTCTCGCGCACTTCGCCAAGCTGGGCGGCGGGATCTCCGCGGCCCGGTGAGGCGGCGTCAGTGCCTTATCTCGTCTCGAAGACGTTCAGCGGGATCTTGAGGTAGCTGCGGCCGTTCTCTTCCGCCTCCGGCAACCGTCCGCCCCGGATGTTCACCTGCAGCGCCGCCAGCATGAGCTTCGGCAGCGGCAGCGTGGCATCGCGCGCGTCGCGAACGGCGCGGAACTCGGCCTCGGAGGGCGCGTCCCTCAGGTGGATGTTCGTCGCCCTGTGCTCGGCCACCGTGGCGCAGCACTGCGCCGCGCGCCCCTCCGGCGCATAGTCGTGGCCGACGTAGAGCCGGGTCTCCTGCGGCAGTGCGAGGATCCGCATCAGGCTGGCATAGAGGTCCGCCGAACTGCCCCCCGGGAAATCCGCCCGCGAGGTGCCGCTGTCGGGCATCATCAGCGTGTCATGCACGAAGGCGGCATCCCCCGCGACATAGGTGATCGAGGCCAGCGTGTGCCCGGGGCTGAAGATCACCCTGACCGGGATGGCCCCGACCATGAACTCATCGCCGTCGGCGAGCAGCAGGTCCCATTGTGCCCCGTCGGTGGGCAGGTCCGGCAGGTTGTAGATGCCCTGCCAGAGCTTCTGCACCTTCCGCACGTGCTCGCCGATCGCCGTGATGCCACCGATCCGCGACTGGATATAGGGCGCGGCCGAGAAGTGGTCGGCATGGGGATGGGTGTCGAGGATATGGGTGATCTCGATCCCGGCCTCCTGCACGTAGGCGATGATCGCGTCGGCGTTCCGCGTGCGCGTCGCCCCGGCCAGCGGATCGAAGTCCAGCACCGGATCGACGATCGCGCCCATCATCGTCGCAGGGTCGTGGAAGACGTATTGCCAGCTGCCGGTGGGTTCGTCCCAGAATGTCTTCACGACGGGGCTCGGGGTCATCGCTGTCTCCTTGCGCTCGGTGCGTCGGGCCCGGATGGCCCAATCATATTCTCTATGCAGAATATATTTCGCCGGATCGCGAAGTCACCCCCGGCGGCGGAATTTTCCGTCAGGACTCCACCGCCTTGCGCGCGAGGGCAAGGAATTGCGCCCGCTCGGCCTCGGTGAGGGTCTCGAGGATATCGGCCTGCAGCGCCGCCACCAGCGGGGCGACCTGTGCCAGCGCCGCCTCCCCCTCGCCGGTCAGGCGCAGGCTGCGCGCGCGGCGGTCGTCCTCGTTCACCTGCCGCGCCACCAGCCCCTTCTGGACCAGCCGCTTCACCACCTCGCCGATCGTCGCCCGGTCATAGGCGATGAGCGCCGCCAGCCGCGCCTGGTCGATCCCCGGCTCGCGCGCCAGCACGTCGAGCGCGGCGTATTGCACCGAGGTCAGTTCCACCGGGGCCGATTTCATCCGCTCCGAGAAGACCGCGGTCGAGCGCTGGTTGAGTCGGCGGATCAGGTGGCCGGGCATCTGCGAGAGATCGTCGCGTGCGGTCATGCTGTTGGGCTCCGAAAGATGATATGTACACTTACCATATTGACAGGCGGCCGGGCCAGCGGAAT
The DNA here is from genome assembly GCF_040409955.1 of Salipiger sp. H15. Taxonomy (NCBI): domain Bacteria; kingdom Pseudomonadati; phylum Pseudomonadota; class Alphaproteobacteria; order Rhodobacterales; family Roseobacteraceae; genus Salipiger; species Salipiger bruguierae. Next base: position 1,654,573 of record NZ_CP123384.1, on the reverse strand, counting down.
ATAATATGTGTACTTACCAACTGGGAGGGTTGAGTCGTGCAATTTCACCTGAACGGATTTCGCAGCGGGGATCCCGCCGTCGCCGAGGCCCTTCCGAAGGCGGGCGACGTGGCGCAGAAGGTCGATGTGCTGATCGTCGGCTGCGGCCCGGCCGGGCTGACGCTCGCCGCGCAGCTTTCGGCCTTCCCCGAGATCTCGGTCCGCATCACCGAGCGCAAGCCCGGCCCGCTCGAGGTCGGACAGGCCGACGGCATCGCCTGCCGCTCGGTCGAGATGTTCGAGGCCTTCGGCTTCGCCGAGAAGGTGATGAAGGAAGCCTACTGGGTCAACGAGGTGGCCTTCTGGCGGCCCGGCGCGGACGGTGCGCTGCACCGCGCCGACCGCATCATGGACGTCGAGGACGACCTCTCGGAAATGCCGCACGTGATCCTCAACCAGGCGCGGGTGCATGACTTCTACCTCGAGATCATGCGCAATTCCCCGCGCCGCCTGACGCCCGACTACAACCGCGAGCTGGTCGAGCTGACGCGGACCGAAGACCCGGAATACCCGATGCAGGCCACCTTCCGGTGCCTCGACGGGGCGGGGACCGAGACCCTCCGCGCCCGCTATGTCGTCGGCTGCGACGGCGCGCGCAGCACCGTGCGCGCCTCGATGGGCCACGCGCTGAAGGGCGAGTCGGCGCGCCAGCTCTGGGGCGTGATGGACGTGCTGCCGGTGACCGATTTCCCCGACATCCGCCTCAAGGCGGCGATCCAGTCGGCGGACCAGGGCAGCGTGCTGATCATCCCGCGCGAGGGCGGCTACATGGTGCGCATGTACATCGAACTCGGCGAGCTGCACGGGGATGAGCGCGCTGCCGACCGCGCTGTCAGCGCCGAGCTGCTGATCGCCAAGGCGCAGGCGATCCTCTCGCCCTACAGTCTCGAGGTGAAGGAGGTCGCCTGGTGGTCGGCCTACGAGATCGGCCAGCGGGTCTGCGACGCCTTCGACGACGTGCCCGAGCGCGAGCGCGGCAGCCGAAGCCCGCGCGTCTTCATCGCCGGCGACGCCTGCCACACCCACAGCCCCAAGGCCGGGCAAGGCATGAACGTCAGCATGGCCGACACGTTCAATCTCGGCTGGAAGCTCGCCGCCGTGCTGCGCGGGCGGGCCGCCCCCGCCCTGCTCGACACCTATTCCGAGGAGCGCCGCGCCAAGGCCAAGGAGCTGATCGACTTCGACCGCGACATGGCCCGCCTCTTCAGCGCCAAGCCGAAGGACGCCGCCGAGGCCGCGCAGTTCCAGCGCTACTTCAAGCAGCACGGCCGCTACACCGCCGGGGTCGAGACGCGCTACGACCCCTCGCTGATCACCGGCGGCACCGGGCATCAGGCGCTGGCGGCGGGGCAGATCGTCGGCAAGCGCTTCCACTCCGCCCCGGTGGTGCGGCTGGCGGATGCGAAACCGATGCAGCTTGGCCATGCCTTCAAGGCGGACGGGCGCTGGCGGGTTCTGGCCTTCGCCCCGGCGGGCGACGGCGGGCAGCCGGGCGGCGCCATCGCGCGGCTCTGCGCGGAATTGGAGCCGGTGATCGCGGGCGTCACGCCCGAGGGCGCGGACCCCGACAGCGTGATCGACCTGCGCGCGGTCTTCCAGACCCCGCACCGCGAGATGCGACTCGGGGACCTGCCCGCCGCGCTCCTGCCGAGGAAGGGGAGATACGGGCTCACCGACTACGAGAAGGCCTTCTGCCCGGCCCCGAACGGCCCCGACATTTTCGACCTGCGCGGCATCAACAGGGCGCGCGGCGCGCTGCTCGTTCTGCGCCCCGACCAGTTCGTCGCGCAGGTGCTTCCGCTCGGCTCGACCGACGAAATATTGAAATTTCTCAACGGCTTCCTGCTCCCAGCGTAGTCCCATGGAAGCCCTCGGGCCGCCTCTCCCCGGGGCGGCCCGAAAAGCCGCCCGGAAATAGTTATTGACTATAACCATTATCCTACATACCGTTTTCCTCAGGAGGACCCCGATGCCGCAGACTGACGACATTCCGGAAGACCGTGGCGGGCCGAGTGTGGAGGACACGGTGCTTGGCAACCTGATCGGATACCGGCTGAAGCGCGCCTACATGCAGATCCAGCCCGAGGCGCAGCGCGTGCTCGCCGAGGACGACCTGCGGGTGGTCAGCTTCTCCTGCCTTTCGATCATCGCCGACAACGCCGGGATCGTGCAGTCGGAGCTTGCGGATGCCCTGAAGATGGAGCGCTCGAACCTCGTCGTGATCATCGACGAGCTGGAACAGCGCGGCCTCATCACCCGCAAGAAGGTTCCGACCGACCGCCGGCGCTACGCGCTCGCGGCCACGCTGCGCGGACGCCGCCTGCGCGACCGCGCCGCAGAGAAGGTGAGGACGGCCGAGGACGAGATCATCGGCCGGCTCGACGACAAGGACCGCGCGCATCTCATGGCCGTGCTCGAACGGCTCGAAGACAAGACGCGCTGAAACACCGACGCGGGCGGCAGAGGAGGCCGGCCGCGAACTGTCACAGGGAGGATAACCATGAAAACGCGCATTGCCGCGAGCCTGCTCGCGTGCTCGATTTCCGCGCTGGCCGTCAGCGCTTCGGCCGACACGATCCGCGCCACCAGCGGCTTCGGCCCCAACCACGCCATCGCCAAGGACGTCTACCCGACGCTGTTCAAGAAGCTCGAGGAGCTGACGGACGGGCGCTGGACCGGGCAGGACACGCCCTCGGGCCTCGTCGCCCCGAACGAGATGTCGACCGGCCTCCGCGACGGGGTGACCGAGTTCGGCGCGCTGCTGATGCCCTATTTCGTCGCCGAGTACCCGGACAGCGTGCTGGTGTCGGAACTGTCGATGCTGGGCTCGAGCGCCGCGGTGGTCAGCTCGGCGGTGACCGAGTACATCGCCACCTGCGCGCCCTGCCAGGCCGAGTTCACCCGCAACGGCCAGGTCTACCTCGGCTCGGACACCACGCCGCTCTATGACCTGCTGTCGACCAAGCCGGTGAAGACGCTCGACGACATGAAGGGCCTCAAGGTCCGCTCGGGCTCGCCCTTCTACGCGGCCTTCGTCGAAAGCGTCGGCGGCGCGCCGGTGCAGATGCCCTCCTCCGAGCTCTTCGAGAGCCTGAGCCAGGGCGTGATCGACGCCACCTTCTCCTCGCCGCACGAGATCATCGCCAACCGTCTCGGCGACGTGGTGGACTACGTGACCGAGATCGAGGAAGGCGTGTTCAACGGCGCCGCGATCACCACCGCGAGCAAGATGCTCTGGGATCGCATGGACGGGGCCGACCGCATGGCGCTGGCCACCGCCGCGCAATACGGCATCGCCACCGGCATGGCCGCCTTCGACACGCAGATCGAAGAGGTCCGCGCCGGCGACATGGTCGAGTTCATCGCGCCCGACCAGGGCCTGATCGACGCCCGCGACACGTTCAACGCCGACCGCCTCGCCAATGCCGCCTCGATCCTCGAGGGCCGCGGCGTGAGCGATGCGCAGGCCAAGATCGACCGCTACAAGGCGCTGATCGACAAGTGGGAAGAGCTGGTCACCCCCGGCATGACCCCCGAAGAGCTGGGCGCACTGCGGGCCGAGGAAATCTGGTCGAAGATCGACCTGAACACCTACGGCGGCTGAGCCTGACCGGCGCGCGCCGGCGCTCCCCCGGCGCGCGCCTCCCCGACTTTCCCCTCTCATTTCCCGGAGGATCGGATGCTTGCTCCGATTGAGACCGCCGTGGCGCGGATCAGCATGGTATTGGGCGGCCTCGTGCTGCTGGCGATGATGCTGCAGGTCGTCGTGGACGTGTTCATGCGCGCCTTTCTCGGCGCCGGATTCCCCGCCACCGCCGATCTCGTCGGCAAGTACTACATGGTCGCCGTCAGCGTCCTGCCGCTGGCCCTGACCGAGCTCAAACGCCGCCACATCGAGGCGACCGTCTTCACCCAGACCCTCACCGGCACCCCGCTGAAGCTGGTGCAGCTGCTCGGCTTCGGCACCTTCGCCGCCGTGCTGGCGGTGCTGGCCTGGGGTTCGGGCGGCGAGGCGCTGCGGCAGATGGCGCGCGGCGCCTACATCGAGGCCGGCACGCTGCGCTTCGTCACCTGGCCGAGCTACTGGATCCTGCCGGTCTCGTTCACCCTCGCGCTGCTGATCATGCTCATCCGCATCTACGAGGTACTGACCGGCCGCTTCGGCGAGCATGAGCACGATCCCGTCGGCGCGCTCGAAACCATGTCAAATTCCGGGGAGGAGATCTGATGGATCCCGTCACCATCGGCATTCTCGCCCTTGCCGCGCTGCTGATCCTGATCGGCCTGCGCGTACCGATCGCGGCGAGCCTGATCGTCGTGTCGTTCCTCGGCATCTGGGCCGTCGCGGGCATCCGCCCGGCGCTCTCGATGATCTCGACCATCCCCTACACCACCTCGGCCAGCTGGACGCTGAGCTCGATCCCGATGTTCCTGCTGATGGGCTACATCGCCTATCACTCGGGCCTCACCCGCGGCCTCTTCGAGGCGGCGCGGGTCTGGTGGGGCTGGCTGCCCGGCGGGCTGGCCATCGCGTCGCTGGCGGGGGCCTCGGGCTTTGCCGCTGTGTCGGGATCGTCGGTCGCCTGCTCGGCCGCCATCGGCCGCATCGCGGTGCCCGAGATGGCGCGGCAGAAATACGACCTGCGCATCGCCACCGGCGCCGTCGCCGCGGGCGGCACCATCGGCGCGCTGATCCCGCCGTCGATCATCCTCATCCTCTTCGGCATCCAGGCCGAGACCTCGATCAACGATCTCTTCCTTGGCGGGCTCTTCGTCGGCCTCGCCTCGCTGGCCTTCTACATCTGCGCCGTGCTGATCGTCTGGTGGCGCAGCCCCGAGAGCCTGCCCCGCGCCGAGCCCTACACGATGGGCGACCGCTGGAAGAAGACCGCCGAGATCTGGCCGGTGCTGCTGCTGATCGGCGCGGTGTTCGGCGGGCTCTTCTCGGGCTTCTTCACCGCCACCGAGGCGGGCGCCTTCGGCAGCTTCGTCGCGCTGCTGCTCGGCATCGCCCGCCGCTCGCTGAGCTGGGCCGACTTCAAGGAAAGCATCGTCGACACGTTGCTCTCGTCCGGCGCGCTCTTCATCATCGCCATCGGCGCCAACCTCTTCACCCGGCTCGTCGCCATGTCCGGCCTGTCGATGCAGATGGGCATGTTCGTCGAGGGGCTGGGCCTCGGGACCTTCGCGCTGCTCTGCGTGATCGTGCTGATCTACCTCGTGCTCGGCATGTTCCTCGAGCCGATCGGCGCGCTGCTGCTGACCCTGCCGCTGTTCCTGCCGATCCTCGCGCAGCACGGCGTCGACAAGCTGTGGTTCGGCCTCCTGGTCGCCAAGCTGCTCGAGATCGGGATGATCACGCCGCCGGTGGGGCTCAACGTCTTCGTCATCCACTCGGTCGCCCGCGACTACGTGCGGCTCGAGCAGGTGTTCGCGGGGATCGTCCCCTTCATCCTCGCCGACCTCGTGCTGGTCGGCGGCATGCTCGCCATCCGCGGCTTCTTCTGAGGACCCCTGCCATGGACATCAAAGGAACCATCGCCCTCGTCACCGGCGCCGGAAGCGGCCTCGGCGAGGCCACCGCGCGGCGGCTGGCGGCGGCTGGCGCGAAGGTCGCGGTGCTGGACCTCTCGGCCGAGGCCGCCCAGCGGGTCGCGGACGAGATCGGCGGGCTTGCCGTGGCGGTCGACGTCTCGGACGCCGCCGCCGTTGAGGCCGCCTTCGCCGAGGTCACCGACAAGCTCGGCACGCCCCGCATCGCGGTCAACTGCGCCGGGATCGGCACCGCCGCCCGCATCCTGCCCCGCGACGGCGCTCTGCCCATCGAGGCCTTCGAGCGCACGCTGAGGATCAACCTCCTCGGCAGCTACATCGTGCTGAGCCACGCCGCCCGCGCCATGTCGGCGCTGGATCCGCTGGACGCGGACGGCGCGCGCGGGATCATCCTCAACACCGCCTCTGTGGCCTATCAGGACGGGCAGATCGGCCAGGCCGCCTATGCCGCCTCGAAGGGCGGGATCGCCTCGCTCACCCTGCCCGCCGCGCGCGAGCTTGCCCGCTTCGGCATCCGCGTCATGACCATCGCCCCCGGCCTCTTCGAGACCGCGATGAGCGCCGGACTCCCCCCCGATGCCCGCGCCGCGCTGGAGGCCGGCCTGCCCTTCCCCTCGCGCATGGGCAGGCCCGACGAGTTTGCCCTGCTGGTGCAGCAGATCATCGAGAACCCGCTGCTGAATGGCGAGGTGATCCGCCTCGACAGCGCCGTGCGCCTCGCCCCGAAATGACCGCCCGCCCAAACTTCCCGAAGGAGACAGCCATGTCCGACCACGCCAAGTATCTGACCACCGAGGTGGACGGCCAGATTGCCACCCTCACCATGATCCGCACCGACAAGCGCAATGCCATGAGCGACGGGCTGATCGCGGCGCTGGAGAATGCCTATGTGACCCTGCCGAAAGAGGTCCGCGTGGTGATCCTGACCGGCGCGGGCGGGCACTTCTGCTCGGGGCTCGACCTGTCGGAACACGTCTCGCGCAGCGCCGAGGACGGCGTCTACCATTCGCGCAACTGGCACCGGGTGATGGAGATGATCCAGTTCGGCGGCAAGGTCACGGTCTCGGCCATGGAAGGTGCGGTGATCGGCGGCGGGCTGGAACTGGCAGCCTCGACCCATGTGCGCATCGCCGAGCCCTCGGTGATCTTCCAGCTTCCCGAGGGGCGGCGCGGCATCTTCGTCGGCGGCGGCGCCTCGGTGCGGGTCGGCCGCATCCTCGGCGCCGACCGGATGGTCGAGATGATGCTCACGGGTCGCAAGTATGATGCCGAGGAGGGGCTGCGTCTGGGTCTGACACACTACAGCGTCGGCGCGGGCGAGGCGCTGCCGCTGGCGCGCAAGCTGGCCGAGCAGATCGCCGGGAACGCGCCCATGTCGAACTACTTCATGGTGCAGGCGCTGAGCCGGATCAACGACATGTCGCGCAGCGACGGGCTCTTTACCGAGAGCCTCTGCGCCGCGCTGGTGCAGACCACGCCGGACGCCGAGGAGGGGCTGAACGCCTTCCTCGAGAAGCGCGCCCCCGTGTTCCGCTGAACCGGACGGAGGGAGGAGGAATGGATATGAGCATCATCGAACCGGCGCCCACCGGCCACGAGGCCCGCGCCGACTGGGCCCGCCGCCACACGCTGACCCGCTACGTGCCGCACAAGGTCATCCGCGAGGACCGCGCCGACGGAACCATCCTGCTGCGCTCGGGCTACGACCTGCCCGAGCCGGTGGCGAACACCGGCGCCTGGCTGCACCGCTGGGCGGTGGAGGCCCCCTACCGCGTCGCCGTCTCGGAGCGCCCCACCGAGGGCCCCGGCTGGCGCAACGTGACCTATCTCGAACTGCTGCAGCAGGTCCGCGCGATTGCCTCGGCGCTGCTGGCACGGGGGCTGGGACAGGGCGACACCATCGCCGTCCTGTCGGGCAACGGGCTCGACCACCTGCTGCTTTCGCTCGCCGCGCAATACATCGGTGTGCCGGTGGTGCCGCTGGCCGAGCAGTATTCGCTGATCCCCGAGGCGCATGGCCGGCTGATCTTCGTGCTCGACAAGGTGAAGCCGAAGCTCGCCTTCGTCGATGACGCCACCCGTTACGCCTCTGCCCTCGCCCTGCCGCAGCTCGCCGATGTCGAGGTGGTCGCGGCGCGCGGCGAGGCCGGGCGCCCGGTCAGCCCGATGGCGCAGCTTCTGGCCACCGAGGAGAGCCCCGATCTCGACGCCGTCCACGCAACCGTCGGCCAGGACACGCTGGCGAAGATTCTCTTCACCTCGGGGTCCAGCTCCGATCCCAAGGGGGTGCTGACCACGCACCGGATGATGTGCGTGAACCAGGTGCAGATGCAGGTCGCCCTGCCCTTCCTCATGGACCACGCGCCGCGGATCACCGACTGGCTGCCGTGGAACCACGTCTTCGGCGGCTCGCACAACGTGAACATGATGCTCGCGCACGGCGGCACGCTGACCATCGACAGCGGCAAGCCGACCGGCAAGGGCTTCGAGACCACGCTCAGGAACCGCACCGACCGCCCCGGCACGCTGGCCTTCAACGTGCCCGTGGGCTGGAACATGCTGGTCGGCGCGGTCAAGGACAACCCGGCGCTGCAGCAGCACCTCTTCAAGGACCAGCAGCTGCTCTTCTACGCGGGCGCCTCGCTGCCGCAGGACGTCTGGGAGGCGCTCGAGCAGTTCTGCATCCACGCCCGTGGCGGGCTGCCGATGATGATCTCGAGCTGGGGCCTGACCGAGACCGCCCCCGCCTGCCTCATGGTGCACGAGCCCATCGGCCGCTCGGGCGTGATCGGCGTGCCGCTGCCCGGCGTCGAGGTGAAGCTGATCCCTGACGAGGACATGCGCTGCGAGGTCCGGGTGAAGGGCCCCAACGTGATGGACGGCTACTTCAACGACCCCGCCAAGACCGCCGAGGCCTTCGACGAGGAGGGCTTCTTCATCACCGGCGACGCGGTGCGCTTCGTGAACCCCGACGACGCCAACCGTGGCCTCGTCTTCGACGGACGCGTCTCGGAGGACTTCAAGCTCGACACCGGCACCTGGGTGCAGGCGGGCAACTTGCGCATGGCCGCGCTGAAGGAACTCGCCGGGCTTGCGCAGGACGTGGTGATCTGCGGCCATGACCGTGGCGAGGTGGGGCTCTTCATCTTCCCCCTGCCCGGCGCCGCCCGGGCGGGCGAGGTCACGCAGGGCGCCGTCACCGACACCGAGCTGATGACCAAGGTCGAGCTGCGCCTGCGCGAGATGAACGCCCATGTCACCGGCTCGGCCAAGCGCATCACCCGCGCGCTGGTGCTGGCCGAGCCGCCCTCGCTGGAGCACCACGAGATCACCGACAAGGGCTCGCTCAACATCAAGAAGATCCTGACCCGCCGCGCCGACCTGCTCGAGCGGCTCTACGACAACGAAGACCCGGGCCTGATCCGCGTCTGAGGAGGCATCCCCATGATCGACTTCGCCAAGATCCGCGCGATCGATTTCCACACCCACGCCGAGGAGGCCTGCGGCTGTCACACCGATGACGGCTACGACGAGCTGCAGTCCACGATGGCCAAGTACTTCGGCGCGCCGTGGTCGCATCCGCCGACCATCGACGAGACCGCCGCGCATTACCGGCAGATGAACATCGCCGCGGTGATCTTCCCCGTCGACAGCGAGCGCGAGACCGGCTACCGGCGCTACGACAACTACGAGGTCGCCGACGCCTGCGCGAAGAACGACGACATCCTCATCCCCTTCGCCTCGATCGACCCCGCCAAGGGCAAGCTCGGCGCGCGCGAGGCGCGGGACCTCGTGCAGAACCACGGCATCAAGGGCTTCAAGTTCCACCCCACGATGCAGGGCTTCTACCCCAACGACCGCATGGCCTACCCGCTCTACGAGGCGATTGCCGAGGCGGGCGTTCCGGCGCTCTTCCACACCGGGCAGACCGGCGTCGGATCGGGGATGCGCGGCGGCAACGGCATGCGGCTCAAATACTCGAACCCGATGTACATGGATGATCTCGCGGTGGATTTCCCCGACATGCCGATCATCCTCGCGCATCCCTCCTTCCCCTGGCAGGAAGAGGCGCTCTCGGTCGCGCAGCACAAGCCCAACGTCTACATCGACCTCTCGGGCTGGTCGCCGAAGTACTTCCCGAAGATCCTCGTGCAATACGCCAACTCGATCCTGAAGAAGAAGATGCTCTTCGGCTCGGACTGGCCGATGATCGCCCCTGAGAAGTGGCTCGACGCCTTCGACAAGGCCGAGTTCAAGGACGAGGTGCGCCCGCTCATCCTCAAGGAAAACGCGATGCGCCTCTTGGGCATCAGCGCCTGACCCCTGCCCGCGCGCGGAGGAGGCGCGCGGGACCCTGATCCACCGGAGGACCCCCATGAAATCGCTTCTGGCCAGCACGGCCCTCGTCTGCCTTGCCGCCCCCACCCTTGCCCTCGACTGCGAGGGGCTCACCCCCGAGGCGCTCGGGATCACCGGCGTCACCTTCACCGAGGTCGCCGCGGTGGCGCCCGGAGAGGAGAGCCCGGTGGCCCAGTGCCGCATCCGCGCCCGCACCGCCGAGCGCACGGGCAGCGACGGCAAGGACTACGCTCTGAGTTTCGAGCTTGCGCTGCCGGACGACTGGAACGGCGATTTCGTCCACCAGTTCAACGGCGGCAATGATGGCGAGGTGAAACCCGCCACCGGCGCGCTGCAGAGCGGCACGGGCGACACCTCGCCGCTCGCGCGCGGCTATGCCGTGGTCTCGAGCGACGCGGGCCATGACGGCAAGGCCAACCCGGACAAGGGGCTGGCGGGTGGCGCGGCCTTCGGCTTCGATTTCGAGGCGCGGCAGATGTACGGCTACAAGGCGGTGGAGATCCTCCAGCCCCTCGCCCGGCAGATGGTCGAGGCCTATTACGAAAAACCCGTCGGCCACGCCTACGGCATCGGCTGCTCGAACGGCGGGCGGCACGCCATGGTCGCGGCGGAACGGATGCCCGGTGCCTTCGACGGGCTGCTGGTCGCCGCCCCCGGCTTCAACCTGCCCCGCGCCGCGCTCCAGCACGCGCTCGACGTGCAGGCGATGACCCCGATCACCGGCGATCTGCGCACCGCCTTCTCGAAGGACGACCTCGGGCTGCTGGCGCAAGGCATCCGCGCCAGCTGCGACGCGCTCGACGGGTTCGAGGACGGGCTGGTGATGGACACCGCCGCCTGCCAGTCCGCCTTCGACGTGACCGCGCTGCAATGCACCGAGGGCCAGAACTCCGGCTGCCTGTCCGAGGCGCAGGTCTCGGCGCTTCAGCGCATCCATGCCGGGCCGCGCGGCGCGGACGGCGGGCAGCTCTATTCCGACTGGAGCTGGGACGCGGGCATCGAAGGCGGCAACTGGCGCACCTGGAAGGTCGAGAGCTCGATCCCGCCCTGGGAAAAGATGCCGATCATCGGCGTGATGGGCGCGGCCTCGCTGGCGCAGGTGTTCACCGTGCCGCCGACCGAGGTCGAGGGCGCACCGATGGCGCTGTCGGAGTTCCTGCTGCAGTTCGACATCCCCGCGCAGGCCGCCGAGATCGACGCGACCTCGGACGCCTTCCCCGAATCCCCCATGCAGGTGATGACCCCGCCGGGCGCGGACGATCCCGAGCTTGCCGCCTTCCGCGACGCGGGCGCGAAGATCATCGTGACGCACGGCGTGGCGGACCCGGTCTTCTCGGTCAACGACACCGCCCGCTGGTATGCCGCGCTCGACGCCAACAACGGCGGCAAGGCCGGGGAGTTTGCCCGCTTCTACCCGGTGCCCGGCATGAACCACTGCCACGGTGGCCCGGCCACCGACGCCTACGACCTCTTCACCCCGCTGGTCGACTGGGTCGAGCACGGCACGGCGCCCGAGGCGGTCACCGCCATGGCGCGGGACGACAACGCCGACCTGCCGCAGGCACTGGCGGGGGCAAGCCGCCCGCTCTGCCCCGCGCCGCAGGTGGCGCGCTACCAGGGCGGCGATCCCAAGTCCGCAGACAGCTTCCGCTGCGAGTGAGGCACAGATGATCCCCTTCCAGGCCCCCACCGACGAGATCCTCGCCAGCCTGCGCCTCTTTGCCGGGGACACCCCCGGCTGGGACGCCGATCTGACGCAGGAGATCACCGGCCATTTCGCCGCCTTCGCCGAGGGCGTGCTGGCCCCGCTCAACGGGCCCGGCGACCGGCAGGGCTGCGCGCTCGAGAATGGCCGGGTGCGGATGCCCGAGGGCTTCGGCGCGGCCTATGCCGAGCTTGCCGAGAGCGGCTGGCAGGGGCTCACCGCGCCCGAGGAATTCGGCGGGCAGGCGCTCGACCACCTGACCGCCGCGGCGGTGTCCGAGATCTTCTCGGGCGCCAACCATGCGCTGCAGATGGTGACCGGGCTGGTGCCCGGCGCGATCTCGACCCTGCTCGCCCATGGCACGCCGGAGCAGCAGACGACCTGCATCCCGCGCCTCACCTCGGGCGAGTGGCTCTCGACCATGTGCCTGACCGAGGCGGGCGCGGGGTCTGACCTCTCGCGCATCCGCTGCAAGGCCACGCGCGACGGCGACGGCTGGAAGATCGAGGGGCAGAAGATCTTCATCTCGGGCGGCGATCAGGACATGTCGCAGGGCATCCTGCACCTCGTTCTCGCCCGGACCGGCGCGCCCGAGGACGGGGTGAAGGGGCTGTCGCTCTTCCTCTGCCCGTCGCACGCCGACGGCGCGCGCAACGCCATCATCGTGACGCGGATCGAGGAGAAGCTCGGCCTGCACGCCTCGCCCACCTGCCAGATGGAGTTCGACGGTGCCACCGCCGAACTTATCGGCACCGAGGGGCGCGGGCTGGCGGCGATGTTCACCATGATGAACCACGCGCGGCTCGACGTGGCGCTGCAGGGCGTCGCCCATGCCACCCGCGCTTTTGCCATCGCCGCCGCCTATGCCGCCGAGCGCCGGCAGGGCCGCACGCCCGAGGGCGCGGCGGCGCTGCTGACCGACCATCCCGACGTGACGCGGATGCTGTCCGCGCAGCAGGACCTCGCACGCACTGCCCGCGGCATGTGCCATGTGGCGCTGGCCGAGCTGGAGAAGGGCACGGCCCCTGCCCTCGTCGAATTCCTCACGCCGCTCTGCAAGATCTACGCCACCGAGGCGGGGATCCGCTCGGCCGATCTCGGGATCCAGATCCTCGGAGGTTACGGCTATCTCGAGGAATACGGCGTGGCGCAGGTCTGGCGCGACGCGCGGATCACCTCGATCTACGAAGGCGCGAACGGTATCCACGCGCTGACGCTGGCGACGCGCGGGCTGAAGCTCGAGGGCGGCGCGGCGATCGGGCAGTTCGCGGCGCTGGTGGCGCGGCTGGCGGGCGACGAGCCGGGCGTGCTTGCTGCCTCCGAAGCATGGCGGGCCCGCGCCACCGCGCTCGCCGCCAGTGCCGACCCCCGCGCCGAGGCGCATGGCTTTGCGGAGGAGACCGCGGCGCTGCTGGCCCGGGCGATCCGGCTGCGTCTGGCGGCGGGCTGAAGCGGAGGGACCGCGCGCTGCGCCGCCTTGGCAGCACGCCGCTCCCGCGCTAAGGGGGCGGCAGGCAACCCGGAGGCGCGGCCATGCAGATCACCCATCTTGTCACCCATTCGGGTGGTTTCCACGCCGACGAGCTGCTCTCCTCGGTGATCCTCACCCGGCTCTTCCCCGCGGCCGCGCTCCTGCGCACCCGCGACGAGGCGTGGATCACCCCCGGCGAGGGCAGGATCATCTACGACGTCGGTCGCGACTACGTCCACGCGCAGGGCATCTACGACCACCACCAGAAGGACGCGCCGCTGCGCGAGGACGGCCAGCCCTACAGCTCCTTCGGGCTGATCTGGACGCATTTCGGCATGGACTACCTGCGCGCGATGGCCGTGCCCGAGGCGGATCTCGAGGGCATCCACGCCAGCTTCGACGCGGGGTTCGTGCTGCCGGTGGACCTGATGGACAACGGCGCGCTCAGCCCCTCCGAGGCCGGGCCGATGCTGTCGGACCTCACGCTGCCGATGCTGCTGGAAAGCCTGAAGCCGGTCTATGACGACACCGCGCCCGAGGCCGAGGACGCCGCCTTTGCCGCCGCGCTGCAGATCGCCCGGGCCTTCGTCGAGGCGCAGGTCCGCCGCAAGGCCGCGAAGCGCCGCGCCGAGGCGCAGGTGAAAGCGGCGATCGAGACCGCCGGAGCCGGCCGCGTGCTGGAACTGCCGCAGGGCATGCCCTTCCGCTCGGCCGTGGTGGAGGCGGGCGCCGATCACCTGCTCTTCGTCGTGCATCCGCGCGGGACCGACTGGGCGCTGAACGGCATCCGCAAGCACGCCGACGGCTTCGAGCTGCGCGCCGACCTGCCCGCCGCCTGGGCCGGGCTGACCGACGCGGCACTCGAGGAGGCGAGCGGCGTCGCGGGCGCGAAGTTCTGCCACAACGGCCGTTTCATCGCCGTCGCCGGAAGCCGCGACGCGATCCTCCAGATGGCCGCGCTGGCCGTGACCGAGGCCGAGGCGCAGGTGAGCGCGGCCTGAGCCGCGCCGCCCTGCCTTACTGCATCACCGCCTGGAAGCTGACCTCCAGCACGTCCTCGGGCGAGAGCAGCGCCGTGGGCGGCACCCGCTCGGGCTTGTCCGAGCCGTTGCGGTAGACCTCGTAGACCGTCTCGACCGCCCCGCCGAGATCGGCCGCGGCGGCCGGGCTGGCACGGCGCAGGAAGTCCAGCGCCATCTCGAGGTTGGTCTGCTCCGACGCGACGCGCTGGTCCGCCTCGAGCTTGTCCTGCAGAAGGTTCAGCCGATACTCGGTCTGCGCCTCCTGCACGTCGCTTTCGGCGGCGGCGCGGGTCTGCTTCGCGCGCGAGATGAAGGCGGCGATCTCGAGCAGGTCGGCGTTGTACTCGGACAGGTCGATCTTCAGCCCCAGCGTCTGTTCCTTGCGCGCCAGGCCGCGGGACTCGAGTTCCATCATGCCGTCGAGCTGTTCCTGCGTGGCGTCGAGCCGCTCGTTGACCAGGACCCGACGCTGGTCGAGCATCCCGGCCTCCTCGTCGGCGAGCGAGCCGCGCAGCGTGGCGCCGTCCTTCAGGTCCAGCATCAGCGACCGGCGCAGCCCGACGAGCTGCTCCTGCTGCAGGTCGAGCTCGTCGGTGCCGGTGTCCTCGACCACCTCGGCACCGTCGAGCCGCGCCAGCTCGCGGGCCAGCGCGTCGCGCTCGGACTGCGCGAACTTGAGCCGGCTCTGCGCTTCGGCAAGGCTGTTGCGGGCGTCCTCGATCTGGCGATCGTTGGTCATCTCTTCCTGCAGGCGCTCGAACCCGCCCGCCATGGCGACGGCCTTCATCACCGTGAGACCGGGGCGGTACTGGTAGGAGCCGGGCGTGTCCACCGCGCCCAGCACGAAGACGTCGCGGTATTCCTGCATGTCGACCAGCACCGACTCGCGGCTCGAGAACCGCTCGCGCGCCTCGGCCTCGATGCGTTCCTCGATCTCGCGCATCGTAAGCCCGGCGACCTCGATCGGCCCCAGCAGGTGCAGCGCGATGTCACCGTCCGCGCGGACCTGGAACGTGCCGGACATCTCGGGCTTGCCGTAGACCGAGACCGTGAGCCGGTCACCGACGCCGACCAGGTAGTCCTGGGACTCGGCCCGGGCGGGACCGACGGCGAGCGTGAGGCCGGCAAGGAGAGCCAGGACAGGCGCCAGGCCGGCGGAAACTTGACGAAGGAAAACTACCATTCTCGCTACTCCTCAGTTTGGACTGTCCAGGCGGGGTTCGCCCGGCTGTCGGCGCGCGCCGGGGCGCGGCCTGTGCTTGCTGTCGTAAAGGGCGAAGATGCGCTCGCGCATGACGTCGGCGCTGAAGCGCGCGGCCACGGTGTCGCGCGCGGCTGTCCCGAGGCGCGCCGCGGTCCCCGGATCGGCGAGAAGCGCGGCCACGCCCTGCGCCAGCGCCTCGGGGTCACGCGCCGGGACGAGACGGCCGCTGACCCCGTCCTCGAGCACGTCGGGAATGCCGCCGACCGCGGTCGAGCAGATGGCGCGCTGCATGGCCATGCCCTCGAGCAGGACCATCGGCAGCCCCTCCCATGCCGAGGAGATCACCAGCACGTCGAGCGCCGCGAGGAGCTCGCGCATCCGGGTGATTGCGCCGGTCAGGATGAGCCGCTCGGGCCCGAGCCCGAGCCCGCGCGCCTGCGCCTCGATCTGCGCCGCGAGGGGCCCCTCGCCCACCACCAGGAAAACCGTGCCGGGCATCCGCTGCGACAGCGTGGCGGCCGAGCGCAGGAAGGTCTCGTGGTCCTTCTGCGGGGTCAGGCTGCCGACCACCGCCACCACCTTCGCGCCGGGGCGCACGCCGTAGGGCGCAAGGTCGAGCGGCTCGGTCCGCGCCGGGTCGAAATGGTCGAGGTCGATGCCGTTGACGATGGTCTCGATGCCATCGGCGCGGAAGCCGCCGGTGCGGGCCACGTGGTCCGAGACCCGCGCCGAGACGCCGATGCAGGCGTCGGCCCCGGCGGTGGCGGCGCGGTACATCAGGCTCATCGCCTTCTTTTCGCGCCAGGGGTCGGTGTTGTGCAGGGTGATGATCCGCGGCACCGAGCTCAGCCGCGCCGCCATCTGGCCGACAAGGTCGCTCTTGACCAGGTGGCTGTGCAGGATGTCGGGCTGCCAGTCGCGGATCAGCCGCAGGCAACGGCCGAGCGCTCGCGGATCGCGCAGGCCCTTCTTGCTGAGGCGGGTCATGCCGACGCCGCGCTCGGCGACGCGTGCCGCCAGCGGGCCGGGGGTGAAATAGGCCACGTGGGCAGCGCCGCCGCGCTCGAGCACCGCGTCGAGCAGCCCCAGCAGCAGCATCTCGGCGCCGCCGATCTTCAGGCTGTCGATCACGTAGAGGATGCGCTTGCTCACCAGGTCACCTCCAGCTCCGCGGCGGCCGAGGCGGGCTCGCCGGGGAAATGCGACGCGATGCGCCGGGCGACCGCATCCCAGGTGAACTGCGCCGCCCGGTCCTTGGCCGCGATGCCGAGGCGGAGGGCGCGGTCGGGGATGGCGAGGGTCTGGAACAGCGCCTCGGAGAGCGCCGCCGCGTTGCGCGCGGGCACGACGTGGCCGGTCTTGCCCTCGACCACGATCGAGCCGATGTCGCCCACGTCGGTCGAGACCACGGGCAGGCCGAACTGCATCGCCTCGACGAAGACCACGCCGAAGGGCTCGAGCCGCGAGGGCATGCAGAAGCAGGAGGCCTCGTGGAAATGCCGCGCCACCTGGTCGAGCGGCAGGCGACCGAGCACCTCGACCCCCTCGACCTGCACATCGGGGCTGCAGCCGATGATCGTCAGCGTCGCGTCGGCAAGGCGCTCGCGCAGCAGCTTGAAGGCCTCGACCAGTTCCGGCCCGCCCTTGCGCTCCCAGTCGACCCCGACAAAGAGGATGCGGCGCCGGGCGAAGCGCGCCGCGGTCATCTCCACGGGCGTGCTCGGCAGCACCGACGCGCCCGCCCCGATCGCCGTGGCCTTCTCGGGGGCGAGCCCGTATTGCTCGATCAGCATGCGGCGGATCTTCGGCCCGAAGGTGAAGACATGCCGTGCCTGGGCGTAGATCTCCCCCTCGCAGTCGAACCAGCCGCGGCTCGGCGCGCCGAACTGGCCCTGCAGGCTCGACATGCCGGCGCGTGCCACGTGGTCGGTGTAGACGAAGTTGGGAACCCCCGGCAGCGCGGCATTGACCAGCGACTGGGTCTGCAGGGTGAAGTCGTAGTCGCCGGGGTCGAAGCGGTCGCGGACGACGCCGCTGACCGCCTGGTAGTAGGCCTGCGACCGGGACAGGCGGTAGCGCAGCATGTCCTTGGAGCTCCAGCTGGACAGCCCGTATTCCCGCTGCACCCCGAGCAGGCAGCGCAGCTGTCCCAGCATGTCGTCCTTGAACACCTTGGCAACGTCGATCACGTCGAGATCGATCTCGGGGCGGACCCTGCGCAGGGCCGCCTCGAGTTGAGCGTTGATGTGCGAGAAGCTCCCGCGGGTCACATACAATCCCCGCAAACGCGCGGGTTTCACCATTGAAAAGTCCTTCATCTCACCCAATGATCCCATCCACATAGATATATTCGAGATAGTCGATCCTCAGCGGTTCCCCGCCGTCCGAGATGCCGGTGAAGGTCAGGACGTCGCCGGCCTGCAGTTCCACGTCGAGCACGTCATGCTCGGCGAAGGAGGTCTTGTTGACGGTCGCGTCGCCGGCATCCTGGTTCCACACGAAGCTGTCGACGACCACGCCGTTGACCAGGATGTCGAGCTGCGACTGGCCGTCGGACTCGTCGAAGTGGCCGAGCGTCAGGTCGTAGACCCCTGCCTGGTCGGCAAAGACGAAGCTGGCGCTCTGGATGCCCGAGTTGCCCGCCTGCAGCATCTTGCCGCCGGAGGCATGTCCATTGTTCGAAACGATGAACCCCTGCGAGATCGTGAAGGTCTCGGCCTCGACGCGGACAAGCTCGCCGGACGGGGTCGAGGCGCTCTGCGGCGTGAAGTCGAGGAAGTCGATGCGCAGCGGCTCGCCGCCCCCGGAGACGCCCGAGAGCTGCAGCGTGTCGCCCGCGGACAGCGTGACGTTCGACAGCGTGTGCTGGGCGAAGGAGGTGGCGTTTACCGTCGCATCCCCCGCGTCGAGGTTCCAGGTGAAGCTGTCGATCACCGAGCCGTTCAGCAGCACGTTCAGCGTCGATTGCCCGTCGGACTCGTCGTAGTAGCCGAGGGTGATGTCGAAGGTGCCCGCCTGCATGACGGTGTAGTTGGCGATCTGCGTGCCCGAGTTGGTCGCCTCGATGAGCTGGCCTCCCGAGGCATGGGCGTTGTTCTTGATCCCGAAGCCCTGCACCAGCGTCAGGTCCTCGGCCTCGACCCGGAACGGATCACCCGTGGGCGTGCCACCGCCGCCACCCGTGCCCCCGCCGCCCGTGCCGCCGCCCTCCACCGGGGTGAAGTCGGCGAAGTCGATGCGCAGCGGCTCGCCGCCCCCGGAAACGCCCGAAAGCTGCAGCGTGTCGCCCACGGCCAGCGTGATGTCCGAGAGCGTGTGCTGGGCGAAGGAGCTGGCGTTCACCGTGGCGCCCCCCGCATCGAGGTTCCAGGTGAAGCTGTCGATCACCGTCCCGTTCAGCAGCACGTTCAGCGTCGATTGCCCGTCGGACTCGTCGTAGTAGCCGAGCGTGATGTCGAAGGTGCCCGCCTGCGTGACCGTGTAGTTGGCGATCTGCGTGCCCGAGTTGGTCGCCTCGATGAGCTGGCCTCCCGAGGCATGGGCGTTGTTCTTGATCCCGAAGCCCTGCACCAGCGTCAGGTCCTCGGCCTCGACCCGGAACGGATCACCCGTGGGCGTGCCACCGCCGCCACCGCTCGAGCTGTCGGGGTCGTAGGTGAGGTAGATCGGGTCCGAGGTCGGCCCGAGCGGCAGGTTCTGGTTGGACGGGTCGATGATCGCCGCGACGATGCCCAGCGGCAGCTGGTCCTCGCCGTCGAAGTCATAGGCCGCCACGCCCGAGAGGTCGAACATCGAGGCGATGTTCTGCAGGCCCCCGGTCAGGGTGATGTCGACGGTCTGGATCTCGACCGCGTTGTTGGCCGGGAAGTCCGAAGCCGCGAGCGCGGCAAGCTGCGCGTCGAGCTGCGGCGCGTAGGCCTGCTGCGTGGTGGTGCCGGTGGCGAAGGCGTTGGTGGTCGGCTGGATCATTCCCTTCATCAGCACCACGCGCATCACCGCGCCCGCGGGTCCGCTGACCATCATGCTGAAGTCGTCGCCGCTGTAGGTGCCGACGCCGCCCTCGACCAGGCCGTTGACCACGATGTTGGCCTCGAGGCCCGGCGAGCTCTGCGACGACAGGCCCTTCGACCCGGCCTGTGTGCCGGTGCCCTGCAGGTAGCCGGTGCTGGTGGTGCCGTCCGCGTAGGTCACGGTGAAGCGCGAGCCGATCAGCTCGGCCCCCGAGATGCCGCCCACGTCCCAGTCCGGGTCGGTGCCCGCGTCGAGCACCGACTTCTTGGCCCCGGCGACCGAGTTGGGATCCATGTCGACCGAGAAGGTCACCGTCTCGCCCGACTGGAAGCCGCCGCTGCTGGCCGGGTCGAAGGTGAGCACGATGCCCTCGTAGCCCGCGGTGCCGCCGGCGCCGACATAGGTCTGGTTGTTCGGGTCGCTCGCGTTGTTGTTCGGGGCCACCACGCCGGTGCCGCCGGCGCTGTTGATGGTGAGCACCTTGGCGATCGTGTCCCCGGCAAGGCCGAACGGGTCGAAGACCGCATCCTTCAGCACCGCGCCCGAGACGTCGATCTCGACCTTGGTCACCACCTTGGTGCCGACGTTGCTGAGCACGAAGGAGCCGCTGTCGTAGTTCGACTTCTGCACGTCGTCGGAGTTGGCGGTGATCGCGAGGGTCACCGCGCCGCCGCCCGTCGAGCCGCTGTCATTGTCGAGGATGGTCACCACGGCGGTGTCGTCTCCTATGCTGGCATTGGCGCCGCTGACCCCGGTGATCACCACCTGGAAGCTCTCGGTCCCCTCGGCCAGCGCATCGTCGAGGATGTTGACGAGCACGCTGGCATCGGCCGACCCCCCGGCGATCTGGCGCGTGCCGCTGTAGACGCCGGTGGCGGTGTTGAGCGTCGCGCCCGCGACGGTGTAGTCGCTGCCCGGTGTGGCGGTGACCGGGCGCACCTCGAACTGCACGAGCACGCTGCTTTCGGTCGGCACGTAGTTGCTGGCCGAGATCGCGACGGTCACCGAGCCGCCGTTCTCGTTGACGATGGCATCGGCGACCGAGATCGCCGGACCCTCCTCGACGCTGTCGATGGCGACGATCTCGATGCCGTTGATCAGCGGGTTCTGCAGTACCGCGGCGAAGTCGATGTCGGCGATGCCGTCGTCGATCACCCCGGTCCATTGCATCATGCCGCCGACCCCGGCGCCGAATGTGCCGGTGATGTCGAAGTCGTTCAGGAAGAGCTGGCCCTCGATCGTCACGTCGAAGAGCCGCTCGCCGGGCTGGTCGGTGCCGGCATAGCCGTCACCCATGTAGAGCCGGATCGCGTAGCTGCCGGGATCGACCGCGAACTCGAACTGCATGCCGTCGCCGGTCGGGCGCGCCCAGCGTTCCTGCGTGAAGACGCCGATCGGGGTGGTGGCGGGCACCGAGCTGTCGAGCGTGGCGATGTTGAAGGTCGAGACGGTGGTGGTGCCGGCCGCGATCACCGAGGTGCTGCTGCTCCAGTCCATGCCGCCGTCGGTGGCCGCCACGTCGGCGTTGCCGGCGACCCAGCGGTGCACGACCTCGCCGGCCGAGGTGTTGGTGACCTCGATCCAGTCCCACGAGGCCGCGAAGCTGTCGTCGCCCGTGGTGGTCGAGGCGACCATGCCGACGACCGCCCCGGTGATGTTGCCAAGGTTGTTGTACTCGCCCTTGACCGCGTCGATCACCGCGCTCGGCAGCGTCAGGGTGCCGGTGGACACCCAGTCGGTGTAGACGCCGTTGTCGACGTAGCGCGCCCGTGCGGTGGCGGTCCCGGCGGTCATGTCGAGGTCGATCGCCACCTCGAAGTTGGGATCGCCGACCCCGAGGATGTCCGGGGCCTGGATGCCCGGCACCTCGACGAAGCTGGTGACGAAGCTGTTGTTGGTCTCGACGAGGAGCTGCACGCCGGACTTGATCGTGCCGCCGTCATCGATCACCGCGATGGTGGCCTCGGCGAAGTTGTCCTGATCCCCCGGCCCGACCATCAGGCCGACCTTCTCGCCGCCGTCCCAGGTCTTGGCCGGGGCGTCGTTGTTGAGCGAGTAGGTGAAGATGTTGACCATCTCGCTGGTGATCGAGAGCTGCTGCGCCCCCGAGGACATGAAGCCGACGCCGAGCACGTTCTGCTGCGAGTTCGCCGTGCCCTCGGCCGTGCCGGCATAGGCCTCGTCGATGCTGACGAAGCTCGAGGCGCCGCCGAGGTTGAACACCCCGCCGTAATAGAGCCCCTGCGTCGGGTCACCGCCGTTGTCGACCTGCGGCAGCACGTTGTTGCGCCATACCGCGTTGACGCCGATGCCGCCGGCGATGCTGTCGCCGCTCGGCACCGCGCCGGGCGGGGTCGAGGCTGGGTTGTTCAGCTCGAAGTCCCAGCGCGCGGTGGAATTCGCGCCGACCACCACGCCGGTGCCATCGGTCGGATCGCCCACGTGGCTGTCGAGGATGTTGTCCACCCCGTCGAGGTCGAGATCGTCGCTGGGATCGAGCGGCGCGCCGCCCGGGATGAAGATCGCGATATTGTCCTTGCCGTAGACGCCGCTGACGATGAGCCCGGCAAAATCGTCCAGACCGTCGCCGTCATTGTCGATGAAGACCCCGAGCCCGTCGTCGCCGAGCGCGGTGACGGCCAGCGGCTGCGAGCCGAAGTTGCTCAGCTCGTAGACCACCGACGCGGAATCCGCGCGCCCGTCCCCGTCGGTGTCCACGACGCGGGTGAAGTAGAGCGTGCCGTCGAAGCTGGCCGCGATGATGGTGCCCTGCAGCGCGCCGCCGAAGAAGGACGCGGTGTATTCCTCGAGCCCGTTGGTGGATTCGGGCAGCGTCAGCAGCGAGCCGTCCTGGAACTGGTTGAGCAGCTGCGATTCCGGCGAATAGGCCGTACCGTCCATCACCGATGTGCCGTCGAAATGCGCCAGCACGTTGGCGATCGAGCTGCCCGGGTATTCCCAGTCATAGCCCGAGACCACGTCGAAGAAGTCGGCGGGCAGCCCGGTCAGCGAGGTCGCGTCGATCCAGCTTCCCGCGGAATCCTGCGCGTAGATGATCAGCAGTTCCGACAGGAAGTCGCGCGCCTCGGCCTCGTTGGCGAAGAGCACCTCGCCATAGGCCATGATCGGCGAGCCGGAGGTTGCGCCCGCGTAGGTGCCGTCACTGTTGAAGGCGAGCGAGAGCGCCTCGGCCGCGGCGCGGATCGGGTTCGCGTGGCCGCCATAGGGGCCGTATTCGTCGGTGATCTCGCCAAGATAGTGCAGCTGGTCGCCGAAGCCGCTGCTGCTGAGTTCGCTGAACTCGTTGGTGGCGAATTCCGAGGTCCAGTCGTTGACCACGGCGCCGTCGGTGTAGGAGAGCGGCTGGCCGCCCCAGCCGCCGTTCGGCCCGTTGTCCCACGTGTAGACGCTGCCGTCCTCGGTCACCAGCACGTCATAGGGGTTGCGGAAACCCGGGGAGTGGATGGTCAGCGGGTTGTCGACGAGCTTCAGCTGGCCGTCCTCGCTCACCAGCACGTAGTCGGTGATCTTGGCCATGTTCAGGCCGTTGTTGCCGCCGGCCCAGTCGGGTTGGAGCACGCCGCCGATGCTGCCGTTGTCGTCGAGCGTGAAATTGGGATCGAGGCCCAGGTTCTGGATGTCGAGCGTGGAAAGGTCGACGTTCGGCCGCGACGGGTCGTCCAGCGTCGGCAGGTCGAGGACGTAGAGGTTACCGTTGGCATCCGTACGGATGTCGTAGCTCTCCAGGTCGGTCAGGTTGATCTTGATGACCGAGGCCGAATAGGCAAAGTCCACCGTCCCGGCGAAGTTGTTGCCGGGCGCCCCCTTGTTCGTATTGCCCCCTATGGCCACCCAAAGGTAGGTGTCACCGGTGTCCGGATCGACCGAAAGGTCGAGCCCGTTGATCGCATGGTTCTCTTCCGAGCGCGGCAGGCCGCGCACGATCGCGACGTTGGACAGTACCTCTCCGGTGTCGGGATCCAGCACGATCCGGTGGATCTGGCTCGAGTTGGTGTCGAGCCCGCTGTCCTCGCCGACCGCGATGCGCCAATCCGAGGAGGTGACGTAAAGCACGTCGTTCCCGTCCTCGTCGGTGGTGGCGACAAGGCCGGTCATCTGGCGCTTTTCGGTCGAGTTCAGCGTGCCGTCATCGTTGAAGTTCTGCGTGTCCTTCGCGATCACGTTGATCAGGACGGTAGAGGTGACGACGAAGTCCGGACTCGTGTCGGCATCGGGACCATCCGGCTGCCGCTCTATCTCGTAGCGGTAGATCGTGCCGTTCTGCTGGGCGACGAAAAGCACCGGGTTCCCCGTCTCGCTGAAATCAAGCGCGGTGGGGTTGGTGCTCTGCGCTGCGGTCAGGTCAGTGACACCGAAAGTAATGTCTTCGGGCATGTGCGAAATCCTCTACGGAGAGGGAAAATCAATAATAAAATCAAATTTTGTTCAGTCTTTTTCAGGCCATGAATGCTGTGATGGGCCGAATTCCTTGCACTGGTCATGATACATGGACGTGATCCGGGCAGGCCCTGGCCTGCCCGGTCTCAGGCTGCGCGCGAGCGGGTGAGCGCCCGGCGAAGCCGTGCAGACAGAAACTCGGAACGGTGCGGCACGACGACCGACTGGAACAGGTAGCGGCTCAGGATGTGCTCGCTGAACTCGCTCTTGGCGGTATAGGCAACCTGGACACGCCCGTTCGGGGCGGTCGCCTGTACCGAGCTCAGTTCGACGGTCGCGCTGCGGCTCTGCCCGTCGGGCAGGTGCATCACGAGACGTCCGGTCAGGGGCACGTTCAACACGTTGCCCTGGTCGAGGATGAGCTGCTCCTCGTCCACCCAGAACACGGCGCGCGACTGACCGTCGTCAGACACGAACCGCATGTCATAGACCCGGGCGCGCGTCACCTCGACGCGCTCCGTCTTGCCCCCGGCGATCGAGGCGCCGACGCGGGCCACGGTCCGCGCAAGCACACAGGCGCCGACGATGAACACCAGCGACACCTCCCCGAGATAGGAAACCTCGGTCCGGCACAGCTTGTTGTTCAGCCGGGACCGGATCGCCTTGGACGTGCCGTGGCTCATGTAGGCCTGGGCCGGGCCGATCATGCCCGGCTTGACCTTGAAGCGCCGCTCGTAACCCGGGATCGTCGCGGCATATTGCGCGGCGATCTCCGGCCGGACGGGACGCGGGCCGCACATGTTCATGTCGCCCTTGATCACGTTCAGCAGCTGCGGGATCTCGTCGAGCCTGGTTTCACGCAGGAACAGGCCCATCGGGGTCTCGATGCCCGAGCCCTTCGGCAGGACCTTGTCCTTGGTGAGCTGCGCCGCCTTGGCCCCGTCGAGTGTACGGAACTTCAGGACGTCGAAGAGCTCGCCGTTCTCGCCGATGCGGGGCCCGCGGTAGAAGATCGGCGCACCCTGCGTGAGGGCCAGGAGCGCGGTGATCACCAGAAAGAGCGGGAGCACGAGGAGGAACAGCGTCATGCCGATGGAGAAGTTGTAGGCACGGTAGAGAAAGCGGGAGCGCGGCTGGAACCCTACGGAAAAACGGGTCCACGCGGCCCGGCGACCAGCGGAAGGCCACGTGGCGGCCTGGCTGGTGAAAACAACGCCGCGCGCGGCATGGGGAGGGACATCGGCGCGGTAACGAGAGGTCGTGAAACTGTTGAACCGGGAGGACGAAGTTTCATCTAGAGAGATGTAACTTTTAGCTTTTTCGATTTCATTGTGGGACGAAAAATTCATCATAAATATCCTCGGCAAACTCAAGGAACCCAGGAGGGAAAACCCCTAGGGGCATAATGCAAAAGCAAAAAACAGCCGCATGAACGCGCGGCGATCATGAAAACGTCAGTGGTGGTCAGACTTCAGGCTAAAAACCGCCTCAATCAGCTCCTTCGGAATATCGGAGCAGCTAAATCTGTAAGTTAATCAATCAACATCTGTCTTGAGAAAATAGTAACTTTATGGGCGGACGGTGCAAAGCTGTTTTTTGGGAACATGGCCGCAAACCCGGGAAAACAAAGCGATGGCTGCACTTGTCGCGCGCAGGTTGCACGCACACTGTGCAGTCGGCGGCAACAATGATCTCAGCCTCCATTTGCCACTCCAGGCTGCAACACCACACCCTCGCCACAGTCCTGCCCAGAACAAGCCCTTGCCGGACGTGAATTTTGTCCGTCGCCACCGTCGGGCGCGCGAGGTTTCGGGGGCACTCTGCCCCGGATCACCTGCTCTGGCGAATCGATGATGTAGCCGCCGCGCCCGCGCACTTCTGCAATCAGCCGTTGATCAACCGAGTCGCGTGCAGGAAACCGCGCACCCGCGTTCTCGAGCACCGCCTCCTCGACCGCGGCCGAGGGCAGCACGGGCGCCCCGCTGCCCTCGAAGACCGGACGGTCCGAAAGCGTCACCACCGCGTCGCTGCGGATCGCGCCGATCGTGTCCTCGACGAAGAAGTTCGGCCCCGGCGTGTCGCCGTCCTGCAGGTGCAGCGGCGGCCGGTCCACGCTGTTCGGCCCGGGAATGTAGACGTTGCCGATGATGTTGACGGTCGAGCCGGTGCCCTGGAAGCCGCTTGCACCCCAGTTGTAGACGAGGTTGTTGAGGAACTCGATCTGCTGGCTGGCGTCCTTGATGTTGGGGTTGCGGTGCCGGTTGTGGGCCAGCAGGTTGCCGATCACCGTGATCCGCTTCGCCGCGCCGCCGCCGATCAGCAGGCCCATGCTGTGCCGCCCCTTGGAATGGATCGACTCGTCCAGCGCCTCGGCGATGATGTTGTTCGAGATCGTGACGTCCGCGACATTGCCCCAGACCGACATGGCCTCGTCCACCGACCAGCTGATCGAATTGCCGTCGATGACCACGTTGCGGATGGGCTTCCTGCCCTCGCCGATCGAGATCCCGTCGCGGTTCTCGGGATCGTCGCCCGGCCCGTCGCCGGGGCGCAGCCGCAGCCCGCGCAGGATCACGTTGCTGCCGATCACCCGCAGGCGGCCGCCGGTGATCGTCAACGTCTCGGGCGCGGTGGTGCCGTCGATGGTGACGTCCGGGCCGATCTCGATCTGGTGCGACAGGGCGATGGAGCCCCCGACCTCGAAGTGGATGGTCCGCGGGCCGCTCTGCCCTTCCACCGCCCAGCGAAGGCTGCCGGGCCCGTCATCGGCAAGCGTGGTCACGATGATCACCCGCCCGTCCCCTCCCCCGCGCGTCTGCGCCCCGAAGCCGACCGGGGCCGCGGCTGCCGGAGGCTGCTGCGCGAGGGCCGGGCGGTCCGGCGGCAGGGCCGTGAACAGGATGGTACCGAAAAGCACGGGCATCGCGCGGGACGCGACACGCCCGAGACACTTGATGAGGGCCATCACCTTCTCCCCCTGAAAAAGAACATGGCCCGGGCGCTTCCGCGCCCGGGGTTACCGGAACTTGGCGGCTGCCCGACCCGCGGGCACCGCGTCGTGTATCAGGACGTCGCCTGCATCTGCCGGGACTTCTTGCCCAGCAGGTCCTCGAAATAGGTGATGGTCCGGGCGATCCCCTGCGACAGCTCGACCGACGGGTTCCACCCGAGGTGCTCGCGCGCGAGGGTGATGTCGGGCCGGCGCTGCACCGGATCGTCGCTGGGCAGCTCGCGCGAGACCAGCTTCGAGCGCGACCCGGTCTGCTGCACGATCATCTCGGCCAGCTGCTTGACGGTGCATTCCTGCGGGTTGCCGAGGTTGATCGGGCCGGTCACCGCCTCGTCGGTCGCCATCATCCTCAGGAAGCCGTCGATCAGCTCGTCCACGTAGCAGAAGGAGCGCGTCTGGCTTCCGTCGCCGTAGATGGTGATGTCCTCGTCGAACAGCGCCTGCCGGATGAAGTTCGACACGACCCGCCCGTCCTGCGGATGCATGCGCGGCCCGTAGGTGTTGAAGATGCGCACGACCTTGATCGGCAGCCCGTGCTGGCGATTGTAGTCGAAGAACAGCGTCTCGGCGCAGCGCTTGCCCTCGTCGTAGCAGGAGCGCACGCCGATCGGGTTCACGTTGCCCCAGTAGCCCTCGGCCTGCGGGCTGACCAGCGCGTCGCCGTAGACCTCGGAGGTCGAGGCCTGCAGGATCGGGCATTTCAGCCGCCGCGCCAGCCCCAGCATGTTGATCGCGCCGTGGACCGAGGTCTTGGTCGTCTGCACCGGGTCGTGCTGGTAGTGGATCGGCGAGGCCGGGCACGCGAGGTTGTAGATCTCGTCCACCTCCACGTAGAGCGGGATGGTCACGTCATGCCGCAGGAACTCGAAGCGCGGATTTGCGAGCAGGTGCTCGATGTTGCGCTTGGTCCCGGTGAAGAGGTTGTCGACGCACAGCACCTCGGCCCCGCCCTCCAGCAGGCGGTCGCACAGGTGGGAGCCGAGGAACCCCGCGCCACCCGTCACGAGGATGCGCTTCCGGCTGTTGTAATTGCGCTTCAACATGTTGTTTCCTTTTCAAAAAATCATTTAGGTGAAAAACACTCGTGCCCCGGGGCTCAGCGCCCCGCGGCGGATTTCGGCGGCATCGAGGCCGGCATCGGCCAGCCCAGTGCGGCAAGGTCACGCCCGACCAGCGCCTGCAGGCGCAGCATGTCATCGGCGTAGTGACGCGCGATCGCCTCGGCGAGGTCGGCCGGAACCGGGACCTTGCCGAGCTTGCGGTTGTTGAGCGCGTCCATCTTCTTGATCAGCCCCAGCGACTCGACCCCGAGCGCGCGCTTGATCGGGCGCGACACCATCTCGCGGGCGGGGCCGGCGCGCGAGACCACGAAGCGCACCAGCTTGGAGCGCGCGCGCTTGGCCTCGTTGATCGGCGGGAAATACGTGCGGCCGTCATCCTCGAGCCCGAGGAACTCCAGCGCGCGGCGGTAGGTCGCGCGCGTGTCGGCCAGCATGTCTTCCTGGAAGAGCAGCATCACCCGCTCGCGCGGCACGCGGGCGTAGAGCCGGGACAGCATCTCGCCATAGGCGGCGGTCCGGGTGTAGACCAGCGTCGAGGGTGCCCGGCAGCTGCGCGGGATCCGCTCGCCCGCCGCGCGCGCCGCGGACAGCCCCCAGGCGGTGCGGAAATCCTCCTCGGTCTCGTCGAGCGCGTGGATCAGCTGCCGGTGCAGCGAGGCCAGCATCTTGACCGGGTTGCGCAGCATGACGATGAACTTCGCGTCGGGCCGGGCCTTGAGGATCTCGCTGATCGCCGTCTCGGAATAGAGATACCAGACCGAGCCCTCAATCATCAGCTCCGCCCGCTCGCCCGGCGTGAAGCAAGCGCGGTAGCCGCGCAGGTCGGCGCAGCGGCAGAGGCCCTGCAGGTCGCGCGAGAAGTAATGCGGCTCCTTGGGATTGCTGAAGCTCACGCCCGGATGCTCCGAGAGATAGTGTCCCAGGGCCGTCGTCCCGCACTTGGGTGCGCCGATCAGGTAGGCGGCCGGCGGAAACAGATCTGCCCCCTGGACGGGGGCCGGGTCGGACGGGAGGGTATGCGTGGACACAACAGCGTCTCCTGCTGCGTCGCCGGGCGTCTGGGCCGCGACACATGCGTGCCGCGCGGAAATTCGAAAGGGAAACCTGGATGCGTTCCGGCAAGATTTTCCGGACCGAAAGGTCGCTACCGTGTCCGGGTCAGTCGATCACAGGATGATCGCCAGAGCGAACCCGGCCAGCGCGCCAAAAACTGCAATTCCAATCCAAGCAACCGTCCCCAGGCTGAAACCGACGACGAATGAAATAAGCCAAGCGTAAAATACTGCGGTAAGTGCACAAGAAACCATGAGGATCGCCTGCCGGACGATCTTGCGGTCCCGCCGCGGCGGGCGGTCAGCCCGCTTGTCCACTGGCGGCGTTTGCGATCGGTCGGACGTTCCTTGACCGCGCCGGACGCGAAGCCTCCTTTCTAGCGTGTTGAACGGCATCTTCCAATCCTGACCATGCGGACGAAATCCGTAAGCGTGCTAGTCGGGTTGGCTTCGATGACTGACACTCAGTCCCCCTAAACATTTGGGACAAATTCCAAAAATCAGGACCTGTACTGAAAACTCGGGCGGCCCCGCCTCGCGATGCTATGTCCCGACGATACCCACCCGCCGGAAGAGGCGTCAAGGAATTATGCCCCGCGAAACGGGTCATTGCCGCAACCGTGACAGTTGTGCCCGTCACCGCGGCGCTCGCCCGGATTCCAGCCGCGGCACCGTCACGTCGGCGCGGGGCCGGTGCCAGCCGCGGCGCCGCCCGGTCTCGGCGTAGATCGCCAGCAGCCGCTCGACCCAGGTCGTCACGCCGTAGCTGCCGAGCGCCCGTTCGCGCACCGCGTCCCCGGTGCGCGCGCGCAGCCCCGGCGTCTCGATCATCTCGATCACGCCCTGCGCCAGCGCCTCGGGGTCGCGAGGCCGCACGAGGATCGCGCCGGTGCCGTCAAGCACCAGGGCGTTCTCGCCCACGTCCGTCACCACCGGTGGCAGCCCGTTCGCCATGGCCTCGAGCAGCGAGACCGGCGCCCCCTCCCAATGCGAGGAGCTGACGAAGATGTCGCTGGCGGCCAGCACCTCGGGAATGTCGCTGCGCATCCCGAGGAAGCGCACCTCGTCGCCCAGCCCGAGCTGCGCCGCCTGTTCCAGCAGCGCCTCGTGGCGCGCGGCATCGCGGGCGTCTCCGACCAGCAGCAGGACCGCCTGCGGCACCCGCGCCCGGATCACCGCGAAGGCGTCGAGCAGCACCTCGTGCGCCTTCTGCCCGATGATCGCGCCGACGCAGACCAGCGCCACCTGCTCTTCGGCAAGGCCGAGCTCGCGGCGCAGCCGTTCGCGCGCGCCGGCCGGGGCCACCACGGTCTCGGAAACCGCGTTCGGAACCACCCGGCAGCCAGAGCGCCCGATCTCCTTCTGCGCCGCCACGGCGACGGCCTCGCCAACCGCGATCTTGTTCACCCCCGGCAGCCGCATGGCGAGCCCCTGCAGCACGCGCCGCCCGGGACGGATGCGCCGCACCGAGGGTTTCACGTTGTGGATGGTGGTGACGAAGGGAATCCCCAGCAGCCGCGAGGCATAGGCGCCGAGCGTGCTCGACGAGGCGAGGTGCGCGTGCAGGTACTCGATGCGCTTCTCGCGCAGCGCCGCCACAAGCCGCCGGAACCGCCCGACATCGGCAAGGTTGCGGCCCGGCAGCAGCACCACCTCCGTGCCGGAGGCCCGCAGCCGCTGCAGGAAGGGCGTGTCGAGGTCGCTCAGCACGAAGACGGTGAGCGCAAGGTCGGCGCGGTCGCGCACGGCCTCGGCAAAGGTGAGCACGAGGCGCTCGGCCCCGCCTGTCAGCAGGGTGTCGATGAGGTATCCGAGCCGCAGGGGGGTGGGGTCTTCCATAGCTGGCGCAGCCCCGGGGAGGTCGATCTTGGCAGCCTTCATGGCACAATCCGTCGTAATTTGCGAACGCCATGCGCGCGGCCCGCAAGCCGCGCGCATCCTGTTCAGCGCGCCAGATGCGCCTGACGATCGTCGCCGCGCGGCGTCTGCTTCATCACCGTCACGCCGGGCGCAAGCAGGTCCTCGTCCCGAGCCCGTCTCGGCCGCGATCCCAGCAGGACCGCGATCATGAAGGCGGCGAAGGCGGCAATGGCGGCCACGATGATGGCGATGGCGAATTGCGTGCGCCGCGACATGCTCACCGGGTCGATCGGCGGCGTGCCCTCCTCGATCACCCGCACGTTGTCGAAGCCCGAGACCTCGACCGCCCGCGCATCCCGCAGCCGCAGGTCGAGCTCGGCGATGCGCTCGGTCTGCGCCTGCTGGCGCGCCTGCAGCAGGCGGGCCCGCGGCATGACCTCGGAAAGGTCGGAGATATGGGCGTGGGTCGCGCTCTGCTCTTCCTCGAGATAGCCGATGCGGGACTGCGCCTCCTCGATGTCGGCGCCGGTGGCCTGCGCCTCGGTCTCGAAGCCGAGCCGGCTTTCGAAGGACACCTTGCGCTGTTGAAGCGAGATCAGGTTCAGCCGCGCCTCGCGCAGCTCGGCGGCGAGCGCCACCTCGTCACGCACCGCGTTCTCGTACTCGATCTGCAGCCCGGTGGCATCCGGCCCGCCGAGCAGCTGGGTGAGCGACGCGTCGATCTCCTCGGCCTCCTGCTGCGCCTTGTCGAGGCGCGCGGTGATCGTGGTGATCTCGCGCTCGGTGTACATGACGCGCCGGTTGTCGAGGAAGGCCTCGACCAGCGCGTTGACCAGTTCCGCCGCGATCACCGGGTTGGTGTGGAAGACCGAGATCTTCACCACGTAGGATCCGGTGATCAGCTCGACCATGGTGTTCTCGTCCAGCCGGATCGTGGCGCCGATCAGGCCATCCTCGGTGTCGGGCATGTCGGGATAGACCCGCCCGAGCCCGACCTTCTCGATCGCGCGGCGCACCAGCTTGGGGTTGTCCAGAAGCAGCATCTCGGCGTTCACGAAGCCCTGGAAATCCCCGGCGTTGGGCGCGCGGATGTCGGTAAGGCTCGGATCGGGCACGTAGACATATTCGCGCCCGAGCGCGAAGGAGACCAGCGACCGCGCTTCGTATACGGGATGCGACTGCTTGATGGCGAAGAGCATGGGCGTGAGAACAGCGCCGAACACGACAATAGCAAGAATGATGCGTTTCACGGTCTAACCAATCCATGGACACCATGAGGCGTCGGTAAAAAAAGAAATTGAAAAAGTTCGAATTCTTATGCTTTCGAAGGGGAACTGTAGCACCCACGCTGCCCTGCGGCAACAATTCCGGCGCGCTCCGCGGGAACTCGCGGGGAAGTGAGCACGCGGCGGATGCGAACGCGGCAATCTTGGGCACAGCCCCCGTCCGAAGCGGTTTAAGGCTTTGTGCCGGGGCCCGATACCCGTAGACTGACCACGATTCTCGCACCCGGCCCCGCATTTTTACGGCTGGATTTTTCTTTTCCGCTCCTCATGTTTCCGAGGATTCGCTGCATGGCATTCTCCCCCGGCAAGGCTACGTCCAAGAACCTCTTCTGGGCCTACCTCTCCTTCACCTCCACCAAGCTTCTCAACTTCGTCGCCGTCATCATCATCACGCGCTACGTCGATCCCGGCGAGTTCGGCCTGATGGCGATCTGCCTCGCGATCATGGGCTATTTCGAGATCGTCTCGAAGTTCGGGCTCGGTGCCGCGCTGATCTCGGTAAAGGACCGGCAGGAGGAAACGGCCAACGCCGTCTTCTTCTGCGCCATGCTGAGCTCGGGGCTGATGGCCCTGCTGCTCTGGCTGTCGGCAGGCACCATATCGCGGATCTTCGAGTCGCCCGAGCTGACGCCGCTTCTCGGCACGGTCTGCCTCGTGCTGGTGATCCGGGCGGCAAGTTCGGTGCACATCAGCCTGCTCTACCGCGAGCTCAGCCTGCGCAAGAAGCTCATCCCCGACGTGGCGCAGGGCATCGTCAAGGGCGTCGTGTCGATCGTCCTCGCGATGATGGGCTACGGGGTCTGGGCGCTGGTCATCGGCTATGTCGCCGGCACCGCCGTGGCGACGCTGACGACCTTCTGGATGCGCCCCTGGAAGCCCAGCGCGCTGCCCGACTGGCCGACAGTGCGCTACGTGATGGGCTACGGGTCGTTCCTGATCGGCGCCGAGACGATCAACTCGACGCCCCGGCTGCTCGACAACCTGCTCGTCGGCAAGTTCCTCGGGCCGGCGGCGCTGGGGATCTACGCCATCGCCTACCGAATCCCCGAACTCGCGATCAAGAGCTTCACCTCGGTGGCGGGCACGGTGCTGCACCCGGTGATGTCGAAGATGCAGACCGACCCCTCGCAGCTTGCGAAATACTACTACCAGTCGCTGCGCTACTGCGCGCTGCTGATGTTCGGCGTCGGTGCCGCCATTGCCGTGCTCGCCGAGCCGACGGTGCACGTGCTCTACACCGAGAAGTGGTACGACATGGTCGCGCCGATGCAGTTCATCGCCGCCGCCCTCGCCGTCAGCACGCTCAACATGGTGCCGGGCGGACTGCTCAAGGCGGTGAGCCGCACCGACCTGATGTTCCGCGTCGCGCTGTTCAACCTGCCGGTCTTCGTGATCCTGCTGGCCGCGGCGATCCCCTTCGGCATCACCGCCGTCGCGGCGGCGCAGCTGGTGCTGGGCTTCGTGCGGTTCTTCCCGACCTACCTCGCCACCAAGCGGGTGATGGACGTCAGCGCCGGCAAGGTGTTCGAGGCGCTGCGCCCGGCGCTGATCTGCGCCGGGGCCGCCTCGCTCGCCACCCTGCTGATCCTGCACTGGCACACCGGCTCGGAACTGATGCGCCTGCTTTCCGGCGCGGCGACCTTCACCTCGGTCTATCTCATCGCCCTGCGCCTGGTGCTGCCGCAGGCCTTCAGCGCCGGGCAGAAGTTCATCCTGAAGCGGAGGCGCGCATGACCCCGCCCAGAGACCCCGCCGCCGCGGTGCAGGCGCCGCCCGCCTTCGCCAGCACGCGTCCCGGCAGCTCCCGCCGCGACCAGACCGGCTGGGTGCCGCTGCACAAGGCGACGCATGACCTTGTCAGCGGGGCCCGCCGGCTGCGCGGCGCCTTCGTTGCGGACCGCGGCGCCGACCGCGGCAGAGCGCGGAGGCCGGAATGAGCGACGTCGCAGTCTCCCCCTCCAAGGGCTTCGACTGGCGCGGCTGGCTCGGCGTGGTGCTGGGCGGGCTGCTGGCGCTCGGGCTCACCGTCATCCTCGCGGATCGCTCGCTCACGCTGATGATGATCGCGCCCGTCGCCCTGCTCATCTTCGCCGTCGGCATCCGTTTCCCGATGATCGCGCTGGCCGGGCTCATCGCAATGATCATGTCGAACACCTCGGACAACCTGATCGAGTTCTTCGACCTGCCCTCGCTGGCCAAGATCACCGCGCCGGGGCTCTTCGTGCTGATCACCGCGCGCTACGCGATCTACCGCGAGCTGCCCTACGTGCCCCGCGTCGCGATCTGCTGCCTGTCGATCATGTTCGCGATCAAGCTGTTCAGCGCCACCTACGCGCTGCGCTGGGAGACCAGCGTCGAGCTTTCGATCGACTTCCTGAAGGAGGCCGCCGTGGCGATTCTCGCGCTGGCCTTCATGAATCACAAGCGCGGCTTCGAGACGGTCGCGCTGGCGGCCATCCTGCCGATCGCGCTCATATGCGCGCTCGGGCTCTACCAGCTTGTCGTCGGCCCCTCGCCGAGCGGCTTCTACGGCTTCTCGCGCCTCACCGAGAGCTCGAACCGCTTCTCGGGGATGCTACTCGACCCGAACTTCTTCGCCGCCATCGTGGTGTTCACCGTGCCGCTGGGGCTCTTCCACCTTCTGAACGCGCAGGGGCCGCTGAAGATCGCGCTCTGGACCCTCGTCTCGGGCGCGCTCATCGCCGGTCTGCTCGCCACGCAGTCGCGCGGCGCGCTGATCGGGCTGGCGCTGGGGCTGGTCGTGCTCAGCACGAGCTTCACCCGCAAGCAGTTCCTCGCCGCCGCCGCGATCGGCGCGATCGTGGTCGTGCTGGCCGGCGCCTTTGCCAGCGACAAGCTGATCGACCGGTTCAGCAGCATCTTCAGCACCGCCGCCGCCGGCGAGGCGCAGGACACCAGCACCGAGGGCCGGCTGGCGAGCTGGACCGTCGCCTACAACCTCTTCAACGACAATCCCTGGTTCGGGGTCGGGCTTGGCAACTTCAAGGCGTATTACCAGAACGGCGCGCTGGAGGACGGGCTGATCTTCCGCGGCGAGGGGCGCGCGACTCACAGTCTCTACCTCGAGTTCCTCACCGAGCAGGGGCTCTTCGGACTGCTGATCTTCCTCGGCATGGCGGCCTTTGGCGCGGTGAGCTTCCTGAGGGGGGCGGCGGTCGCGCGCAGCGTCGGGGATGACCTGATGGCAAGGCGATTGGTGGCCTTCTGCGGCGCCTTCGTCGGCTACCTCGCCGCGATGACCTTCCTGCAGGATTCGATTCCCCGATTCCTGTGGTACGTGGTGTCCCTCGCCAGCGAGGCCTACATGATCACGCGCTGCATCTACGCCGATCACCCTGTCCTGCAGTTCCGGTCGAGCCGCGCGGGCGAGCCGCTTCCGCCCGAGCCGGACTGACCGATTCTCCCGCAGCTCCGCGACCCGCGAAGGCGCGCCCCGCACGGCCCATCCGCCGCGCGGGCGCGTGCAATGTGCAATCCCGTCCATTTCGAGTCGCCACCCGTCCCACTGCCGGGACGCCCGGCCCTGCAGCCGGGGAATCGCCTTAGGCGCAAGGCCATCGGCCACGCGACAGCCCGCCGTGAGGCGGTGCCGCCTGGGCGCCAAGGCACTGGTATGTCGTGGAAATCTGCCAGAGTGGTGAGCCGTGCAGGATTCGAACCTGCGACCCACTGATTAAAAGTCAGTTGCTCTACCAACTGAGCTAACGGCCCACTCTATCGGGACTTTAACACAGTGGTGAGCCGTGCAGGATTCGAACCTGCGACCCACTGATTAAAAGTCAGTTGCTCTACCAACTGAGCTAACGGCCCACTGTGTGTGGGCGGCTTCTAGGAATTGTGGCGGGGGGGGTCAAGCGGAAAAATGAAAAATCCGGGAACTTGTCTGCCGCCGCTTTCCCGCCGCTCCCGCAACGCATGCGCCGGAGGCAAGGCAGCCCTCCGCTGCACAGGCTGGAAACGTCCCGTCAACAGGCGTATATGCGCCCGGATGAAACACGCGCGCACAAACACTCTGCCCTTCATGAAGATGCACGGGCTCGGAAACGACTTCGTCGTGCTGGACGCGCGTGCGCGCTCCATCGCCATGACCCCTGCCCTTGCCATGGCCATCGCCGACCGCCACCGCGGCGTCGGATTCGACCAGCTGGCGATCATCGAGCAGGGCAGCGGCGATGCGCACCTGACCTTCTACAACGCCGACGGCTCGACCGCCGGCGCCTGCGGCAACGCCACGCGCTGCATCGCGCGCTTCCTGATGGACGAGACCGGCAGGACCGACCTGACCCTCACCACCGAGCGCGGCACGCTGCTGGCGCGCGACGCCGGGGACGGGCTCACCTCGGTCAACATGGGCGAGCCGCAGCTCGCGTGGCACGAGATCCCGCTCGCCTCCGAGTTGGACACGCTGGAACTGCCGATCCCGGGCGCGCCCACCGCCACCGGCATGGGCAACCCGCATTGCACCTTCTTCGTCGAGGATGCCGAGGCGGTGGACATCCTGACCTTCGGCCCGGCGCACGAGCATCACCCGCTCTACCCGCAGCGCACCAACGTGCAGGTGGCGAGCCTCATCGGCCCCGACCGCCTGCGGATGCGCGTCTGGGAGCGCGGTGCAGGGCTCACGCTGGCCTCGGGCTCGTCGTCCTGCGCCACCGCCGTCGCCGCGGCGCGCCGCGGCCTCACCGGGCGCAAGGTCACCATCGAGCTCGACGGCGGCACGCTGCAGGTCGACTGGCGCGAGGATGGCGTCTGGATGACCGGCCCCACCGCCCATGTCTTCGACGGGCATTTCACCCATGACTGGCTGGAGCTGGTGTCATGACCAACCCGCCCAAGTTCACCACGCTCGGCTGCCGCCTCAACGCCTACGAAACCGAGGCGATGAAGGATCTCGCCGCGCAGGCCGGCATGGAAAACGCGGTGATCGTGAACACCTGCGCCGTGACCTCCGAGGCCGTGCGCAAGGCGCGGCAGGAAATCCGCCGCCTGCGCCGCGAGAACCCCGACGCCAAGGTCATCGTCACCGGCTGCGCCGCGCAGATCGACCCCGAGAGCTTTGCCCAGATGGCCGAGGTCGACGCCGTCGTCGGCAACACCGAGAAGATGGCGCCCGAGACCTGGTCCCGCCTCTCGACCGATTTCATCGGCGAGACCGAGCGCGTCATGGTCAACGACATCATGTCGGTGACCGAGACCGCGGGCCACCTGATCGACGGCTTCGGCACCCGCAGCCGCGCCTACGTGCAGGTGCAGAACGGCTGCGATCACCGCTGCACCTTCTGCATCATCCCCTACGGCCGCGGCAACTCGCGCTCGGTTCCCGCCGGCGTGGTCGTCGACCAGATCAAGCGGCTGGTGCAGCAGGGCTACAACGAGGTGGTGCTGACCGGGGTGGACCTCACCTCCTGGGGTGCCGACCTGCCCGGCACGCCGCGGCTCGGCGATCTCGTCATGCGCATCCTGCGCCTGATCCCCGACCTGCCGCGCCTGCGCATCTCGTCGATCGATTCCATCGAGGCGGACGAGAACCTGATGCAGGCCATCGCCACCGAGCCGCGCCTCATGCCGCACCTGCACCTGTCGCTGCAGCACGGCGATGATCTCATCCTCAAGCGGATGAAGCGCCGCCACCTGCGCGACGACGCCATCCGCTTCTGCGAAGAGGCGCGCCGCCTGCGCCCCGAGATGACCTTCGGCGCCGACATCATCGCCGGCTTCCCGACCGAGACCGAGGAGCATTTCGCCAACTCGCTGAAGCTGGTCGAGGAGTGCGACCTCACCTGGCTGCACGTCTTCCCCTACTCGTCGCGCCCCGGCACCCCCGCCGCGCGCATCCCGAGCAAGGTGAACGGCAACGTCATCAAGGAACGCGCCGCGCGGCTCCGTGCCGCCGGGGATGCCGCCGTCGCGCGCCACCTCGCCGCGCAGCCGGGCCGCACGCACCAGATCCTGATGGAAAGCCCCGAGATGGGCCGCACCGAGCAGTTCACCGAGGTGCTCTTCGACGCGCCGCAGACGGAAGGTGCGATCGTCACCGCGACGATCACCGGCATCCGCGGCACGCAGCTGACGGCGGCCTGACCCGGTGCACCCGAACCCGATCTTCCGCCGCACAGAGGAGGCGCAGAGCCTCGCGCTGGTGCGCGACCGGGCCTTCGGCACGCTGGCGATCAGCACCGAGGGCGCGCCGCTCCTGTCGCACGTGCCGTTCCTGCTGTCGCAGGATGCCTCACACGCGGACCTGCACCTCGTGCGCTCGAACCCGATCTGCCGCGCCGCGCGCGAGGGAATCGCGGCAAGGCTCGCGGTGAGCGGCCCCGACGGCTACGTCTCGCCCGACTGGTACGGCGATCCCGGCCAGGTGCCGACGTGGAACTACGTCGCCGTGCATCTGATCGGCAGGCTCGAGCCGCTGCCGCCCGAAGAGATCGACCCGCTCCTCGCCGCGCAGAGCGCCGCCTTCGAGGCCCGGCTCGCGCCCAAGCACCCCTGGACCATGGAGAAGATGGACCCGGAGGTGCGCGCGAAGCTGCAGCGCATGATCCTGCCCTTCCGCCTGCACATCGACGAGATCGACAGCACCTGGAAGCTCTCGCAGAACAAGACGGACGAGATGCGCACCGCCGCCGCGGCGGAACTTGGGACCGGCTTCGGCCAGGAGCTCGACATGCTCGCCACGCTCATGAAGGATCCGCCGCGCGACGGGGCGTGACGATTGCAAGGCGCGCGCAGATCCGTCATGTCACGCTGCATGACCCTGAAAACCCGCGCTCTCATCGTTCACCTGCTGACCGCCACCGGCGCGGTCTTCGCCATGCTCGCCATGCTTGCCGCCGCGCAGGAAGAGTGGTCGATCATGTTCCTCTGGCTCGTCGTGGCCTTCTTCGTCGATGGCGTCGACGGCCCGCTCGCCCGCAAGTACGACGTGAAGTCCAACGCGCCGCGCTTCGACGGGGTGCTGCTCGACCTGATCATCGACTACCTGACCTACGTGTTCATCCCGGCCTTCGCGCTCTTCCACTCGGGGTTGCTGCCCGGCTGGACCGGCTGGATCGCGATCATCATCATCACCTTCGCCTCGGCGATGTATTTCGCCGACAGCCGGATGAAGACCTCGGACAATTCCTTCCACGGCTTCCCGGGCTGCTGGAACATGCTGGTGCTGGTTCTCTTCGCGCTGCAGCCGAACTTCTGGGTGATCCTGACGCTGGTGACGCTGCTCGCCGTGGCGATGTTCCTGCCGCTGAAATTCATCCACCCGGTGCGCACCGAGCGCTGGCGGGTGCTGTCGCTGCCGATCGCGCTGGCCTGGACCTTCTTCGCCGGCTGGGCGGCCTGGGTCGATTTCCACCCGCAGAGCTGGGCGCACTGGGGTCTCGTGCTGACCTCGCTCTACCTGCTCTTCGCCGGTATCGCGCAGCAGATGTTCCCGCAGGTCTTCCCCCGGCGCGCCTGAGCGCGACTTCCCGGCCCAGACATTCCGAGGGGGCGCAAGGCCCCCTCCTCCGCCGTCTCAGGCCTTGAGCCGCCAGCCAGTGCGGAAGAGGCCCCAGGCCATCAGCGAGACCACCAGCGTCGCGAAGATCGCCACGGCCGCCCCCAGCACCGGGCTTGCGTCCGACACCCCCAGAACGCCGTAGCGCGCCCCGTCGATCAGGTAGAAGACCGGGTTGAAATGGGTGACCTCGTAGAGCCCGCGCGGCAGCGCCTCGACCGAGTAGAAGGTGCCCGACAGGAAGGCGAGCGGCGTCACGATGAAATTGGTGATCGCCGCCATCTGGTCGAACTTGTTGGCGAAAAGCCCCGCGACGATGCCCACCGCCGACAGGAAGGCACCGCCGAGGAAG
Organism: Salipiger sp. H15; assembly: GCF_040409955.1. Lineage (NCBI taxonomy): Bacteria > Pseudomonadati > Pseudomonadota > Alphaproteobacteria > Rhodobacterales > Roseobacteraceae > Salipiger > Salipiger bruguierae. The sequence goes on along the minus strand of NZ_CP123384.1, from coordinate 1,614,674 downwards.
ACGAAGCCCAGTACGATCAGCGGATGCGCCGGCACGAGCCCGGTGGTCGCCCAGAGCCCCAAAAGGATCGCGCAGGCCACGACCAGCCCGCGCGCAATCCCGCCGGCGAGGTAGCCGATCACCAGCTCGAAGGGTGCCAGCGGCGGCATCAGCGTGTCGACGATGTTGCCCTGCACTTTCGAGATGACGATCGACGAGGAGGTGTTGGCAAAGGCGTTCTGGATCACCGTCATCATCAGGATGCCCGGCGCGATGAAGCGGGTGAAGGGCACGCCCATTACGTCGCCCCGGCTCGGGCCTATCGCAATGGTGAAGATCACGAGGAAGAGCCCCGCGGTGACCAGCGGCGCCAGCAGCGTCTGGGTCCATACGGCGAGAAACCGCTGCGTTTCGCGCCGGCAAAGCGTCGCGAGGCCAAGCCAGTTCACCGCGCCGAAGCGTCGCGCACCGGGCTCAAAGCGTAGTTGGCGGTCCATATGGGCTCCTTTCCGTCTGGGTCCGGCTTGTAACTCGGCCACTGATGACTACAATAGGCCCCCTGATGGAATTTTCAGGCGGCCCCGCATCTCGGGCCGCTTTTTCTCAAGCAAGGATCGGACATGTCCTGGACGGATGAGCGCGTCGAGCTTCTCAAGAAGATGTGGGCCGAGGGCCAGTCGGCCAGCCAGATCGCCAAGGAACTTGGCGGCGTCACCCGCAACGCGGTGATTGGCAAGGTCCACCGGCTCGGCCTGTCGAACCGCACCGCCCCGGCGGGCGGCGCGGCCCCTGCCGCCCCGGCGGCCCCGGTCAAGGAAGCCAAGCCCGCCGCGAAGGAGGCCAAGGCCAAGCCCGCGCCCAAGGCAGAGCCGGCGGCCACCCCCGAGCCCGTGCGCGAGGCCGCCACATCGGTCGAGACGCGCCCCGCCCCGCTCGGGCCGTCGCGCAAGCCGATCGTGCCGGCCGGCCAGCCGCTGCCGCCGCAGCCCTCGGCCAACGAGATCAGCCCCGAGGCGCTGGCCAAGGTCTCCGAGATCGAGAAGAAGGCCAAGAAGCTGACGCTGATGGATCTCACCGAGCGCACCTGCAAGTGGCCGGTGGGCGACCCGGCGACCGAGGACTTCTGGTTCTGCGGCCTGCCGGTGCAGCAGGGCAAACCCTATTGCGAGGCGCATGTGGGCGTGGCCTTCCAGCCGATGTCCTCGCGCCGCGACCGCCGCCGCTGAGCCCGGCCCACCGAAGGATCGAACCGCCCGCGCCCCCGGCCCGGGCGGTTTTTCGTTGCGCGGGATGCCGCCAGCCGATTTTGCGCGGAAAATGCAGAGGGTTGCGCAACCCGCCCCCGCCCTCCAGCGTTGGGACCGACGCAAGAGTGGGGCGCCATGACAGACTTCCTCTCCCTGGTCGCGGAGCATGACGCGCTGATCGCGCTCGGGCTGATCGTCGGCCTCTTCGTGCTCTTCATGCTCGAGCTCTACCCGCCCGAGGTGCCCGCCGCCGGGCTTGCCGCGCTCTTCGTGGCGCTCGGCTACGTCGGCCCGGACGAGCTGCTGTCGGTCTTCTCCAACCCCGCGCCGCTGACCATCGCCGCGATGTTCGTGCTCTCGGGCGCGCTGGTGCGCACCGGGGTGCTCGAGGCGGTTTCGGACCTGGTGATCGGCCAGGCGCAGGCGCGGCCGGGCATCGCGCTCGCGGTGATCATGGGGGTGACCCTGCTGGCCTCGGGCTTCGTCAACAACACGCCGGTGGTGCTGGTGCTGATCCCGGTGGTGATCCGCCTCGCCGCCGCGCTCGGCATGGCGCCGACGCGGCTGCTGATCCCGCTCAGCTACGTCGCCATCCTCGGCGGCACCTGCACGCTCATCGGCACCTCGACCAACCTGCTGGTCGACGGTGTCGCCCGCGACCAGGGGCTGGACCCGTTCGGCATCTTCGAGATCACCCCGGTCGGCCTGCTGGTCGCGCTGGCGGGGGGCGCGACGCTGGCCCTGCTCGGACCGCTGCTGCTGCCCGACCGCGAGGCCAGCGACCCCGCGCAGATGCTGGGCGAGACCACCTTCCTGTCGGAGGCGATGCTGGCCGACGACACCCACGCCGGCAAACCGCTCGCCGAGGTCGCGCCGCTGAACCGCAGCGGGCTGCGGGTGACCGGGCTCCGGCGCAAGGGCAGCGCCCTGCCCGCACCCTTCGACGAGCAGGTGCTGGAAAAGGGCGACACGGTGATCCTGCGCGCCCCCACCTCCGAACTGCTGACCCTGCACGACGACCCGGGGCTGAAGATCGGGCTGCGCCGCGGCGAGCCGCCCGAGGGAGAGCTGGTGACGGTCGAGGTGGTGGTCTCGCCGCGCAAGTCCTCGCTCGGGCGCAGCCTGCGCAGCATGTCGCTCGGGCGCCGCTATGGCGTGCGGGTGCTGGGCGCCCACCGGCACGAGCACAACCCCGGCCCCGACCTCGGCTCGGTACGGCTGCGCCCCGCGGACAAGCTCCTGCTCGAGGGGCCCGCCTCCGCCTTCCAGACGCTCGAGGACGAGGCGCAGCTGGTCTCGGTGAGCCGCCCCACCGGCCGCGCCTTCCGCCGCGGCCGCGCGCCGCTGGTGCTCGCCGCGCTGGCGGCGGTGGTCGCGCTGGCCGCCTTCGGGCTGATGGACATCGCCACGCTCTCGATCCTCGCGGTGGCGGTGATCCTCGTGCTGCGCTGCATCGACGCGGACGAGGCCTGGGGCGCGGTCGACGGCTCGGTGCTGGTGCTGATCTTCGCCATGCTGGTGGTCGGACTCGGGCTGCAGAACACCGGCGCGATGGACCTCCTCGTAAGCTGGCTCTCGCCGCCGATCTCGGGGCTGCCGCCCTTCCTCGCGCTGCTGTCGGTCTACCTGCTGGCCTCGGCGCTGACCGAGACGGTGACCAACAACGCCGTGGCCGTGGTCTTCACCCCGATCGCCATAGGCCTCGCCGAGGGCACCGGGCTCGATCCGCGCGCGCTGACCATGGCGGTGATGTTCGGCGCCTCGGCAAGTTTCGCGACGCCGATCGGCTACCAGACCAACACGCTGGTCTACGGCGCCGGGAACTACCGATTCTCCGACTTCCTGAAGATCGGCCTCGCGATGAACCTCGTGGCGGCGCTGGCCGCCTGCGCGGGGATCCTCTGGCTTTTCGGCTGAGGCGACGCCAAGAAAGAGGGGGCGATGCCCCCTCGGCGCTGCGCGCCTCACCCCCTGCGTATTTGAAAAGAGAAGAAGTTCCATGCGCGCCCGGCGGCTTCTTCTCTTTCCAAATACGCCTGCCGGACCGGTGCCACGGGCGCGGCGGCCCCGATTGACGCACCCCGCGCAAGCGCCCTTTTCGCAGCCGGGCAGAGCGCGTATATGCCGCCCATGCAGAATCCGCCCGATCTTCGCCCCGACCTTGCCCGCGCCCGCGTCACGGAAACCCGCCGCGACGGCCAGCCGACCATCGGCATGGTCTCGCTTGGCTGCCCGAAGGCGCTGGTCGACAGCGAGCGCATCCTCACCCGGCTGCGCGCCGAGGGCTACGGCATCTCCGCCGACTATTCCGGCGCCGACGCGGTGATCGTCAACACCTGCGGTTTCCTCGACAGCGCCAAGGCCGAGAGCCTCGAGGCGATCGGCGAGGCGCTGAAGGAGAACGGCCGGGTCATCGTCACCGGCTGCCTCGGCGCCGAGCCCGAGTACATCACCGGCGTGCACCCCAAGGTGCTCGCGGTCACCGGCCCGCACCAGTACGAGCAGGTGCTCGACGCGGTGCATGGCGCCGTGCCGCCGTCGCCCGATCCCTTCGTAGACCTGCTGCCGGCCTCGGGCGTCAAGCTCACGCCGCGCCATTACAGCTACCTCAAGATCTCCGAGGGCTGTAACCACAAGTGCAAGTTCTGCATCATCCCCGACATGCGCGGGTTGCTGAGCTCGCGCCCGCAGCGCGCGGTCCTCCGCGAGGCCGAGAAGCTGGTCGAGGCGGGAGTGAAGGAGCTCCTGGTGATCTCGCAGGACACCTCGGCCTATGGCACCGACTGGAAGGACCGGGACGAGAAGTTCCCGATCCTGTCGCTGTCGCGCGAGCTCGGCCAGCTCGGCGCCTGGGTGCGGATGCATTATGTCTACCCCTACCCGCACGTGCGCGAGATGATCCCGATGATGGCCGAGGGGCTGGTCCTGCCCTATCTCGACATCCCCTTCCAGCACGCCCATCCCGAGACGCTGAAGCGCATGGCGCGCCCCGCCGCCGCCGCCCGCACGCTCGACGAGATCGCCGCCTGGCGCGCCGACTGCCCCGAGATCGTGCTGCGCTCGACCTTCATCGTCGGCTATCCCGGCGAGACCGAGGAAGAATTCCAGACGCTGCTCGACTGGATGGACGAGGCGCAGCTCGACCGGGTCGGCTGCTTCAAGTACGAGAACGTCGACGGCGCCCGCTCGAACGCCCTGCCGGACCACGTGCCGGAAGAGGTGAAGCAGGAGCGCTGGGAGCGGTTCATGGAGAAGGCGCAGGCCATCTCCGAGGCCAAGCTCGAGGCCAAGGTCGGCACCCGCATGCAGGTGCTGGTCGACGAGGTCGATGGCGAAGCCGCCACCTGCCGCACCAAGGCCGACGCGCCCGAAATCGACGGCAACCTCTTCATCGACGAGGGTTTCGAGCACCTGAAGCCCGGAGACATGGTCACGGTCGAAGTGGACGAGGCCGGCGAGTACGACCTCTGGGGGCGGCTGGTCGACAAGGCCTGACCGCTGCCCGTCAAGTCCCGCCGCGAGTCGCGCGCATCGCCGCGCGGCCCGCGGGGAGACTGTCGATTCTGACAGGTTCTGACACAAACGAGATCCGCTGCGCCGCAGCGCGGGGCGCGGCGACGCCACGGCTCCGGCGCGCGGCGGGGTGATCCGTGCTATACTCGCGACATTGGGCCGATGCGGAGGGGGCTCAGCCTGTTTCGAGTTCCAGCGGCATCGCCGCGCAGAGGGGGAAGGCATATTTCGCCGAACGGAAATTCACCTGACATGCGCATAAGATCCTTGGCTCTTCGGAGAAAGTGACTCTGCCTGTGGATTTCTAATCGCATCGATGCTCCCGGACGTCCGGGAGCATCTTTTTTTGCCCGGCTTTGCCCGGTCCTGCCCGGTCCAGCCCGGCGGCACCGCCGCTCAGAACAGCGATTGCCCGGGCGCGCCCTTCGCGGCCTCCGCCCGCGCCGCGGGACCGTGCGGCAGCAGCGGGTCCGGCAGCACCCCCAGCGACATGGCCAGCGCCGCGAGTTCCGCGCGCGAGACCTTCCCCGTCCGCTCGCAGAGCGCCTGCAGCCGCTGGCGCACCGCCGAGACCGAGATGCCGAGGCGCTCGGCGATCTGCTTGTCCTTCAGCCCCGCGCCGATCATCGCCAGCAGTTCGCGCTGCTTGCCGGTGATCTGTTGCCGGTCGGGGAATTCCTGCGCGTAGAAGCCGAGGAAGCGCTGGTGCCCGGTCAGCGCCGCCACGTTCAGCACCCAGCCATGAGCATGGATGATCGCCAGCATCTCGCGCCGGCCATGGTCGCCGGCAAAGCTCAGCTGTCCAAACCGCGGCGGCGCGGTCTGGCGCAGCGGGATCGAGAAGCCCGCGCGCAGGCCGTGCCGGGCCGCTTCGCGCAGAAGCTCGACGCGGCCCTCGGGAAGCGGATGGTACTCGTCGAGGAATTCGATCCCCACGGCGATCGGCGTGAGGTGCCCGGCGGAATGGCCGCGCAGGTAGCTCCAGCGTCCGGTCGCCAGCGAAGGATCGAGCGCGGCGAGCCAGCCGGTGTCGTAGGAGGCCCGCTGGATCAGCGCGCGCTGGGGCCCCTCGGGGCCGCTGGCGATGACGAAATCGACGCAGGGCAACTCGAGCCTGCGCCCGAGCCGGACCAGCAGGCGCCACACCTCTTCCGAGGCGCGCGTCGCCTCGAGCTCGGCAAGGAACCATTGCAGCAGCTCCGGCACGTGGCGCGTCGCCGCGATCTGCGGGGCGCGGCGGACCTGCGACGGATCAGACAGGGCGTTCCCCCCTCTGGCTCCCGGCGCGGCGTCCCCGGCCTTGCCGCGCGCGGCCTTGTCGTTCCGCCCGCCTCATCGCTCCCCCTCCCGTTCCAGACACAGGACACCGCCCCATGATCGGTCAGGATCCGTGATTTGGCAAATTTGATTCAGATACCCGGCCCCCCGCCGGGTCAGGCTTGCACGCCGGGCGCGGCTGCGGCAGGACAGCGGCATGGCCAAGCTGCATTTCCACTACTCCACCATGAACGCCGGCAAATCGACCCTGCTGCTGCAGGCGGCGCACAACTATCGCGAACGGGGCATGGAGGTCTTCCTGCTGACCGCGCGGCTCGACACGCGCGCCGGGCTCGGCCGCATCGGCTCGCGCATCGGGCTCGGGCAGGAGGCCGAGACCTTCGGCGCCGAGGACGATCTCTTCGCGATCCTCGCCGCGGCCCATGCGAAGACTACGCTCGCCTGCGTCTTCATCGACGAGGCGCAGTTCCTCACCGAGGCGCAGGTCTGGCAGCTGGCGCGGGTGGTGGACGACCTTGGCCTGCCGGTCATGGCCTACGGGCTGCGGGTGGATTTCCGCGGCCAGCTCTTCCCCGGCTCGGCGGCGCTGCTGGCGCTGGCGGATTCGCTGCGCGAAGTGCGCACCATCTGCCACTGCGGTCGCAAGGCGACGATGGTGATCCGGCAGGATGGCTCGGGCAAGGCGCTGACCGACGGCGCGCAGGTGCAGATCGGCGGCAACGAGACCTATGTCTCGCTCTGCCGCAAGCACTGGCGCGCGGCGACCGGCGACACGCCCGCCGAAGGCTGAGCCCGGGCGGCGCGCGCCCGGGGCCAGCAGGTCAGACCGGGTTCGGCACCGGCTCGCCGGCGAAGAAGGCGCGCAGGTTCGCCACCGCCATGCGGCCCATGTCCTCGCGCACTTCCAGCGCCGCGGTGCCGAGATGCGGCAGCAGCACCACGTTGTCGAGCAGGCGAAGCGCCTCGGGGACCACCGGCTCGTGCTCGTAGACGTCGAGCCCGGCCCCGGCGATGCGCCGCTCCTGCAGTGCTTCGATCAGCGCCGCCTCGTCGACCACGTCGCCGCGGGCGATGTTGACGAAATGCGCGTGCGGCCGCATCGCCGCCAGCACGCCTGCGTTCACCGTGTGGCGCGTGACCGCCCCGCCCGGCAGCGCGGTGACGAGGATGTCGACATTGGCCGCGAGTTCCTCGGGTGTGTCGTAGCGCGTCGCCGGGTGATCCAGCGCCTTCTCGGACCGGCTCATGTAGGCCACGTCCATGCCGAAGCCGTAATGGCAGCGCCGCGCGATGGCCTGCCCGATGCGGCCCATGCCGAGGATGCCGACGGTCTTGCCGGTGACATGCAGGCCCAGCATCTGCACCGGGTGCCAGCCCTGCCAGCTGCCGGCGCGGACAAGGCGCTCGCCCTCGCCGGCGCGGCGGCAGGACATCAGGATCAGCGTCATGGCGATGTCGGCGGTGGCGTCGGTGACGGCCCCCGGCGTGTTGGTGACGGTGAGCCCGGCATGCCGCGCCACCTCGACGTCGATGTGATTGAACCCCACCCCGAAGTTGGCGAGGATCCGCGCGCGCGGCACGCCCGCGGCGGCAAAGAGCTCGGCGTTGTACTGGTCGCCCAGCGTCATCAGCACGCCGTCATAGTCCGACAGCGAGGCAAGCATCTCCTCGCGGCTCATCGGGTCGGGACGGTCGCGGTAGGTGACGTCGAAGGCGGCGCGCGCCTCGGCGACGACGCTCTCGGGCAGGTTTCGGGCGATCAGGATCTTGGTCAATGCAGGCGTCCTCCCAGCGGCACGGTCTTGTCGGGCGTCGCGAGCACGATCGCCCCGGTCTCGTCGGAGAAACCTAGAACGAGGACCTCGGACATGAAGGGGCCGATCTGCCGCGGCGGGAAATTGACCACCGCCATGACCTGTTGACCGACCAGCGCCTCGGGCGCGTAATGCACGGTGATCTGCGCCGAGCTGCGCTTCTCGCCGAGCTCGGGGCCGAAATCGATCCAGAGCTTGATGGCGGGCTTGCGCGCCTCGGGGAAAGGCTCCGCGCGGGTCACGCGACCCGCGCGGATGTCGACCTTCAGGAAGTCGTCGTAGCTGATCTCAGCCATTCGCCAGTTCTTCCGAGCGGCGCACGGCAGCGGCGACGGTGGCGCGGACCAGCGGCGGCAGGCCCTTGTCCTCGTCCATCAGCACCTCGAGCCCGGCCTGCGTCGTGCCGTTGGGAGAGGTGACGTTCCGGCGCAGCTGCGCCGGGTCCTCGGCGGCCTGCATCGCCAGCGCGCCGGCACCCGCGACGGTGGCCTTGGCCAGCTGCATGGCAAGCTCGGGCGCCAGCCCCTCGGCCTCGCCCGCCTTCGCAAGGCATTCGATCAGGTGGAAGACATAGGCCGGGCCCGAGCCGCTGAGCCCGGTCACCGCGTCCATCTGGGCCTCGGCCTCGAGCCGCACGACCTGGCCGACTGCCGAGAGCAGTTCCTCGGCCATCGCGAGGTTGGCCTCGCCGGCGTTCGCGTTGCCGATGACGGCGGTGATGCCCTGCCCCACCGCGGCGGGGGTGTTGGGCATGGCGCGGATGATCGGGGTCCGCTCGCCCAGCATCTGCTCGTAGGTGGCGATGGTCACGCCTGCGGCCACCGACAGGAAGAGCGTGTCGGCATTGCCGTAGCTTGCCAGCACCGGCAGCGCATCGGCCATCATCTGCGGCTTCACCGCGATGAGCACGATCGCCGGGCTCTCGGGGAGGACCTCGTTGAGGTGCACGCCCTGCGCCTTCAGCCACTCCGAGGGGTGCGGGTCGTTGACCCAGACCGAGGCAGGCGGCAGCCCCCGTCCCAGCCAGCCCTCCAGCATGGCCGATCCCATCTTCCCGCATCCCAGCAGCACGAGGCCGCGCTGCGCCAGCTCACCGTCCTTCATGACGATCCCTCCTGTCGACGTCGCGGCAGTGATACGCGCGCGATCCGGATCGTGCAACGGCCCGCGCCGATCGACGGAAAAGCGGAACGCTTCTTCCTCATTGCAAGGACGATTTCCCGCGGAAGGCCGGTTTCGCAGGCTGGAGCACGGACGGTTGACCCAAGGGCCGCATGGACCGATCGAAAGCCGGACAGCCGGGCAGCCCGGACCCGCCGGAGAGAGCCTCCGCCGGGCGCGGCTGCGCGCCGTGTCAGGCGATGATGTCCGGGGTCAGCCGATCCTCGATCATCGCGATCTTGTCCTTGAGGAAGAGCTTCTTCTTCTTCAGCCGCTGCAGGGTCAGCTGGTCGGCGGTCCCGCGGTCCTGCAGGGCGCGGATCGCCTCGTCGAGATCGCGGTGCTCGCGCTTGAAGACCTCGAGCTCCACACGCAACACCTCTTCCGTCTTCATCGAGATGTCTTGTGGCGCATTCATGGGTTTATGTCCTCAGGCCTCACGGGAAGCATCAGGATATCAACTCTTGCCGCGCCCGCAAAGCCCTTGCGCTGCCTCTCCGGCCTTCCCATATTCCCCCTTGTCGGGCTGCCGCTTCCGGGGCCCGGCGGACGGTCGCTTCCCTGTCAAGGACATGTCATGAGCAAACTGACCCTGGGTTCCTATCCGCACATGCTCGGCTTCGAGCAGCTCGAGCGCCTGCTCGAGCGCACCGCCAAGTCGAGCGAGGGATACCCCCCCTTCAACATCGAACAGACGTCGGATCACTCCTACCGGATCACGCTCGCCGTGGCCGGCTTCTCGGAGGACGATCTCGCCATCACCGTCGAGGACCGCCAGCTGGTGATCCGCGGCCGGCAGCGCGACGACGGGTCCGACCGGATCTTCCTGCACCGCGGCATCGCGGCGCGGCAGTTCCAGCGCAGCTTCGTGCTGGCCGATGGGGTCGAGGTGGGGGAAGCGGTCATGGAGAACGGTCTGCTGCACGTGGACCTGACCATGTCCCGTCCCGAGACGGTGGTGCAGACCATCAACATCAGAAAGGGTTGAGCCATGAACACGAAGTACGATTTCCCCGAGTTCGACGCCGAGCGCATCGTCTATGTCCGTTCGGTCGAGGTGAGCGACCTTCCGAAGGACGTGCAGGACCAGGTCGGCGGCCAGACGCGCCTCTACGCGGTGCACCGCGCCGACGGCGAGCGGCTCGCGCTGGTGCGTGACCGCGGGCTTGCCTTCGCGCTGGCCCGGCAGAACGACCTCGCCCCCGTGACCGTCCACTAGGGGCGCGCCGTGACCTCGCTGCCGCTCGACTGGGTCGACGCCTTCACCGACCGGCCCTTCGGCGGCAACGGCTGCGCCGTCCTGCACGGCGGCGCGGCGCTGGACGATCAGACCTGCCTGCGCGTCGTGCGCGAGACCTCGCTGGTCGAATGCACCTTCACCGGCCCCTCCGAGGTCGCCGACCTGCGGGTGCGCTACTTCCTCGCCAGCCGCGAGATCCCCTTTGCCGGACACCCCACCGTCGCCACCGTCGCCGCCCTGCTGCACCGCGGGCTGGTCAGCGGGGATCACCTGACGCTGGAGACGCTGGCCGGGATCGTTCCCATCGAGATCGACCGCTCGGTGAGCCCGCCGCGCATCGTGATGACGCAGAAGGCCCCCGAGTTCGGCACCTGCCCGGACAAGGCGCTGGTGGCCGATGCGGTCTCGCTCGCGCCCTCCGACATTCTTGGCCAGCCGCAGCTCGTCTCGACCGGCCTGCCCTGCTGCGTCACCGTGCTGAAGGACCGGGCGGCGCTGGAGCGCGCCCAGCTCGACCCCGAGGCGCTGAGCCGCCTGCACGCCGCGCTCGGCAAGGGCGATGCGATGCTGGCCGAGCCCTTCCTCGTCACGCTCGAGGGCGCGACCGCCGCGGGCGACACCTTTGCCCGCCTCCTGCTGCCGCCGCCGAACCCGCCCGAGGATCCCTTCACCGGCTCGGCCACGGGTGCCATGGCCGCCTACCTCTGGTCGAAGGGGCTGATCGACCGCCCCGCCTTCACCGCCGAGCAGGGCCACGGCATGGGCCGCCCCGGGCAGGCGCAGGTCGAGGTCCTCGGCCCGCCCGAGGCGATCACCGGCGTACGCGTCGCGGGCCAGGCGCATGTGCTGATCTCGGGCGACATCCTGCTCTGAGCCCCCTGCGGCCATCGCTCAGAAACGGATGCTGTAATTGGTGCTGAGCACCAGCGGCTGCACCGGGTCGAACACCTGCGTGCCGTTGAGCGAGAGGGTGAAGCTGCGCTTCTTGTGCGTCCAGCTGAGCCCGGTCTTCAGGCTCGGCGTCTCGTAATCGCCGGAACTTCCTGCGTTGACCCAGGCGCCGTAGCTGTAGCCGAGCTCGAAATAGGGCCGGAAATTGCGCTCGAGCCGGAGCGTCGCGCGGGTGCGCAGCGTCGCTGTGAGCTTGCCCACCTGCCAGCTCGACAGATCGCCGACGCCGCTGCTGGTCTGCTGCGACATCGAGAGCCCCGCCGCCCCCGAGAGATTCATCCTGCGCAGCTCGTAGGCGCCGCTGGCATTGAGCCCCGCCGCCGTGCGCCAGGCCGAACGCGGCGAGTCGCCGAGCCGGTAGTCCGGCCGCGCCAGCGCCGCCCAGGCCTTGAGCCCGATATTCTCGGTCAGCGGGGTCTCCATGTAGGGGGCGAAGCTGAAGGTCTGCGTGCGGATGTCCCGCCCGGTGTCGAGGTCCGCAACCCCGTAGCCGGTGGCGAAGCCGAGCCGCGATCGCTCGCCCAGGGGCCGCTCGATGCCGAGCAGCATGTCGAATTTCCGGCCCTCGACGCTGCCGTGGTACTCGCGCGCCTCGAGCGCCCACCACATGCGCGGCGCCCCCGCCGAGGCCTTGGTCGCCAGGAACACGCCCTTGCCGTTGAGCCGCACCTTGCCGTAGCCGCTCAGCGCCTGCCCAAGCACGCTGTCGAAGGCCCCGACCGAGGCGCTGAGCGTGGTCGCCACGCTGCTGCGATAGGCCGAGCGCAGCTCGTCCGCTGCCAGCGGCACGGCCGCGGGCAGCAGACAGGACAGGAGCGCGAACATGCGCATCAGGCGTGCGGTCTTCATGGCTACCTCCGCAAAGAGGGGTCAGGGAGACATCGCTCAGGGCGTCAGTGTCGGGACCGGGAACCGCCGCGTAGCGGCGCCGGGGCGAAGGTGTCGAACCTCGTGGTTTGTTTCCTGAAAACCTATGCGCCGCGCGCCGGTCCATCAAACCCCCTTGGGTTGTCGGGAGGCTCAATTCTGCGAGAGAGACGCAGCGTTACCGCAGGGCTTGCGCCGCGGGCGGCAGCGTGGGGCGGCGGACCCTGCCCGCCGCCCCCATTCGACGCGTCAGACCGCGTCGATGTAGATGGTCTGCGAGGCGATCAGCGCGCCGTCGTCCCAGGCCTCGAGGCGGACCGTGTAGTGGCCTTCCGCCTCGGTGGTGTCGAAGAGCGCGTCGTCGAAGAACCCGTAGTTCCACGAGTTCTGCAGGCTCGGCGCGGTGCCGTATTCGTTGCCCGTCGCGGCGGCGAGATCGACGAACTGCTCCGCCTCGCTCCCGTCCACGTCGAGCAGCAACCGGAACTCGAAGCTGTCGTCATCACCGGCCTCGGTGACCGTCGCGGCCCAGTCGACGTTCCAGGCCATGCGGTCGGTCGAGGCGGGCCCGGCCTCGACGGTGAAGGTGGCGCTGCCATCCTCGGCATAGGACACGTGGCTGTCGTCGTAGTCCCCGACGCCGCGCAGCTTCACCTTCAGCGCAAGCTCGACCCCCGCCCCCTCGTGGCGGGTGACCGCGTAGCCATCCGCCGAGTTGCCATCGCCGAAGATCATCTCGGTGCCGAGACCGCCCTCGGTGGCGCGGGCATCCACCGCGCCGAAATGCGTCTCGATGTAGTCGCTGCGCGCGTAGCCCTGATCGTAGTCGAAGGCGCGCACGGCGTCATGGGCAGCCCCCGCTCCCTCGTTGCCGGAATAGTAGGGCCGCTCCAGCAGGTCCGGGTTCACCTCCTCGACCAGCGCGATCAGCGCGATCGCCTCGGCGGTGCCGGCACCGAAACGCGACTCAATCGCCGAGAGCGACAGGTTCCCGAGCAGGTTGTCATGCACCGATTGCAGGCGCTCGGGCGTGTCATTTGCATCCCCATCGTCCGGCGTGAATTTGGCGATCGCGTCAGTGAGCGAAGCGCCGCCCTCCGCGAGGTAGGAGGCATATTCGACGCCGAGGCGGATGAAATTCTCGTTCACCGGCGCGTAATACCCCTCGCCGACATAACCGTCGTCGAGATATTCCCAGATCACGAGGAATGCCTTTTCCTTCGATCCGTCGACCGTCAGGAGGGAGGCAAGCGTGCCGGCGTCGGTCTGCTCCAGCGCCTTTTGCAGGAATGCGTCGATATTGCGCGTCGTCTCGGCACCCTCCGCATCCGCATCGACGAAATCGATCCCCCGCAGATTCAACTGGAAGCGGTGCGGATCCAGCCCGTCGAGCCAGTCACTCCAGAAGGGCCCCCGGCCATGGTGCGCGCCATCGCCGATCCTCGGCAACAGGTTCGCGAACTGGTTGAAATTCATCCCGTTGGCATGCCCCGGATGCGACTCGCTCTCCGATTGACGGCCCGAAGCGGTAGACCCGAAATTCCTGACATTCACCATTTATCCTCTCCCCATTTCACTCGGGGAGCCAACCTCATTCATTTTCGAACAGCCCCCCTTTTCGATCGCAAAGCAATACAGGCGGGATACTTAAAAATCTGTCAAACGACGGCAAGAAATTAGATCAATGGAATTTCAAGGAATTCCGAAAGGTGCGCCAATCGCACCACATCGAATTCCCTCTCGCGACATTCGCAAGACAGTCGCGCGTCGCATCCATATGGCGCGCGGAAATGCAAAGGGCGCGGCACCGTCCCGCGGCGCCGCGCCCCTGATCCTGTCAGCCGTCGCGATGGCTCAGGAGGCCTGCTCCACCGGCGCGCCGTAGCCGAGCGGCTCGGTGGTGTCCTTGCCCGCATCGAGCCCCTGCTCGGCCAGCCAGCGCTCGGCCTCGAGCGCGGCCATGCAGCCCATGCCCGCCGAGGTCACGGCCTGCCGGTACTTGTGGTCGGTCAGGTCGCCCGCGGCGAAGACGCCGGGGATCGAGGTCTCGGTGGTGCCGGGCTTGGTCACCACGTAACCGCCCATGTGCGTCTCGAGCTGGTCCTTCACCAGTTCCGACGCCGGCGCGTGGCCGATGGCGATGAACACGCCCTTGGCGGGGATCTCCCTGATCTCGCCGGTCTTCACGTGTTTCACCTTCACGCCGGTCACACCCTTGGGCATGTCGTCGCCAACCACTTCCTCGAGCTGGTGATGCCAGAGCGTCTCGATCTTGGGGTGGTTGAACAGGCGCTCCTGCAGGATCTTCTCGGCGCGCAGCTCGTCGCGGCGGTGCACCAGCGTGACCTTGCTGGCGAAGTTGGTGAGGAACAGCGCCTCTTCCACGGCGGTGTTGCCGCCGCCGATCACCACGATCTCCTGCCCGCGGTAGAAGAAGCCGTCACAGGTGGCGCAGGCCGAGACGCCGAAGCCCTTGAACGCGTCCTCGGTCGGCAGGCCCAGCCATTTCGCCCGCGCGCCGGTGGCGAGGATCACCGCGTCGGCGGTGTAGGTGGTGCCGCTGTCGCTCTGCGCCACGAAGGGACGCTGGCCGAGGTCGAGCGAGCTGATGATGTCGCCGATGATCTCGCAGCCCATGGCACGCGCATGCGCCTCCATCTTCACCATCAGGTCGGGGCCCTGGATCTCGGTCTCGCCGGGCCAGTTCTCGACCTCGGTGGTGGTGGTCAGCTGGCCACCGGGTTCCAGACCCTGCACCAGCAGCGGCGACAGCATCGCGCGCGACGCATAGACGCCGGCGGTATAGCCGGCCGGGCCGGAGCCGATGATGAGGAGCCGTGTGTGGCGGGTGTCGGACATGGGGAGCCTCTCGCGAGCTATGGCATTCGGTTTGGGAATTGCATATAGCCACGCGCGGCGGCGACGCAAACCCCGCGCGCCCCGCTTCTCCCCCGGAATGTCGTCTCGTTAAGAATCTTTCAAGATTATGAAAGATTATTGCGGCGATATCCCATCTGGTATAATATTCGCGAAAAGCTCAAGGAAGACGCATGCCCGCCCACAGGCTTGATCCCATCGACCGGAAGATTCTGGCAGAACTGCAGGCCGATGGCCGCATGACCAACGTCGAACTTGCCCGACGGGTCGGCATTTCGGCGCCGCCCTGCCTGCGCCGCGTGCGCACGCTCGAGGAGCAGGGGTTCATCAGGGGCTACCACGCCGAGGTCGATTCCCGCGAACTCGGCTTCGAGGTGCAGGTGTTCGCCAGCGTCGGGTTGCAGAGCCAGGCCGAGGCCGACCTGCGCGCCTTCGAGGACCGCTGCCGCAGTTGGCCGCTCGTGCGTGAGTGCCACATGCTGAACGGCGAGGTGGATTTCATCCTGAAATGCGTGGCGCCGGATCTTTCCACCTTCCAGGCCTTCCTGACCGAGAAGCTGCTGACCGCGCCGAACGTCGCCTCGGTCAAGACCTCGCTGGTCATCCGCGGCGCCAAGGACGAGCCGGGCGTGCCCTTCGACGTGCTCGAGGAACGGCTGAGCCGGACCGCCTGACGGCGGACCGGCCCCAAATCTCCCGGAAAGTTCGGATCAGCTCGCCAGCAGACGGTCGACCGCCTCGCGCGAGGAGCGGGTCATCGACAGCTCGCCGAAATCCTGGACCTCGTGCAGGTTGTCGAACATCGACAGGAAAAGGGCGCGCAGGTTCTGGCTGGTCATGCCGTGAAGCGCCGTGCCCGGATGGTAGGTCTCCATCTCGAGCCCGCCGACCCGGATCGTCGCATGGCGCTGCACCATCAGGTGATAGAGCTGCACGCCCCCGACGGGGGTCACCGGCACGATGCGGTCCCAGTCCGCCTCGCCGGCGACGGGCACCAGCACGCTGTCCTGGCCAAGCAGCGCCTTGAACCGCGGGCGGCTCACCACCATCCGCGCGGCCGGGCCCAGCAGCAGGTCGACGCCGGGACGGCCGAGCCCGAAGGCCTCTGCGGTGATCCGCGTGAGCGAGTCGAGGCCGCTGTCCTCGCTCGCCACGCCGGGCACGTAGGTGGTCGAGCCGATCCAGGTGATCGACTGCACCCCGCGGCTGGTTTCGATATAGTCGCCCGGAAGCAGGTCCTCGATGGCGACGGGGCCGCGCACTGTCTGGATCAGCGTTCCGCGGGCAAAGGCCGAGCAGGCGTCTTCGAAGAGCGGCAGCGCCGGGGCCACCTGCTGCTTCATCGAGAGCGACAGGTCGGGCAGCAAGGCGGCGACCTCGTACTTGCGCATGAGAGAGCCTGCGCGACGAGGCCGCCCGGTCCGGAGAGAAACCGGATTGCGAGAAACTGGCGAAAAATCATCTTCGCGGCGCCGGGCCGCGTGATGAACACTGGTCATATCAACATCCCTTGGCAGAGGCTGTCACATCCGTGCTGGCCCCCACCAACAACGACAGAAGGACGTCTAATCGACTGGCCTTGATCAGGCCGCATTCTGGCATTTCTGTCAAAATTTAGTGGAATTTCATCGGTCTGCAGGAGCCAATGCCGCAGCGGGAATGCGATTGTAGGGAAATCGAGAACCTCGCCGCCACAATTCGCCGGAGGCCCGGACGAATCGTGGCAAAGGATCCGGGACGGACCGGAGCCGCCCGCGCCTCAGAGGCGGATAGCAGAGATCAGCCGGCCGTAATCGGCCTCGCGCAGATGCGTCGCCCGGCGGAACGAGAAGAAGCGCTCGGCGTCGGTATAGGTGCAGTGGCGGGTCCATTCCGCCTCGACCCCGGCGGCGCGCAGCCGGTGCAGGCCATAGGCCGGAAGGTCGAACAACACGCGATCCCCCTTCCCGCCCGCGAAGAACCGTCCGTTCTGCGGATCCTCGAGCATGAACTCGTCGAAGAACTCGGGCCCGACCTCGTAGGCGCGCTGGCTGATCGTCGGCCCAATCACCGCACGGATGCCGTCGCGCGTCGCGCCGAGGGCGATCATCGCATCGACCGTCTCTTCCAGAACTCCGGCCTGCGCCCCGCGCCAGCCCGCGTGGGCGGCGCCGATCACCCCGGCCTCGGCATCGGCAAAGAGCACCGGCTGGCAGTCGGCGGTGAGCACGGCAAGCGCGATGCCCGGCTGGTTGGTCACCAGCCCGTCGGCCTCGGGGCGCGGCTCGGCCAGCGGGCCGGTCACGGTAACCACCCGCGGCGAATGCACCTGGCTCACGGTCACCAGCGCCTCGACCGGCACCTCCATGGCCTGCGCCACGCGGGATCGGTTGATCGCCACGATCTCGCGCTGGTCGGACGAGCCCGGTCCGCAGTTGAGCCCGGCGAACACCCCGGAGGACGCACCTCCCTTGCGGGTGAAGAACCCGTGTCTGAGCGGCGCGAGCGAGTCTGCGGTGATGATTTCGAGCGTCATGTATCCAATCCGGGCGGCGTCGGTGCGTCCGGCGCATGCAGCGCCAGAACCTTGAACAAACTTCCCATTTCACCGGGGTGCGTCAACCGGCGATGTGCGCTGACGTGGCTGTCGAGCGCAGCGCCGGAGAGCCGTGTGGCAAGCGCACGCGCCCGCTCGGTGATGCCGAGCCGCTCGAGGACCACGCCCTGCGCGGTCAGCGGCGCATGGCAGGCCGGGTCCGCGGCCCCTGCAAGCGCCCGGAAATCCACGTGGGCGGTCAGGTCCGCCTCGCCGGGCGCGTCGAGCGGATCGGTCTTGCGGTGCGCCCGCACCGCCTGCAGCGTATCGCCAAGGCTGCCCCAGTCACCGTAGTCGACGATGAGCGCAACCCCGCCATGACCCGCAACCCGCCGCCCGACCTCCTGCACGATGGCCTCGGCCGGGGCGCAGGTCTCGACCAGATCGCCCTGCCGGGTGTCCGCCAGCCGGTGCTCGAGCATGGCTTGCGGCGCGATGTCGGTGAGGCCGAAGGACA
Source organism: Salipiger sp. H15 (assembly GCF_040409955.1). Taxonomy (NCBI): domain Bacteria; kingdom Pseudomonadati; phylum Pseudomonadota; class Alphaproteobacteria; order Rhodobacterales; family Roseobacteraceae; genus Salipiger; species Salipiger bruguierae. Next base: position 1,596,715 of record NZ_CP123384.1, on the reverse strand, counting down.
GGCGCCCCTCGTGCCAGCCCACCACGCGCTCGCGCCAGCCATCGCCGTCGCGCAGGAACTGACGGATCGGCAGGGCGTCGAAGAATTCGTTGGCAATCAGGAAGAGCGGCCCCTCGGGCAGGTCGGCAAGGCTGTCGTGCCAGCGCGGCGCAAAGCCTCCGAGCCGCTTGGCCTGCTCGGCGCGCAGCGTCGGCGAGGCCTCGACGAGGTGCAGCTCCGCCGCCTCGATCAGCCCCGGCACCGCCCGCATGGCGCGCAGTGCATCGGCCATCAGCGTGCCGCGCCCCGGCCCCAGCTCGGCGAGGATGATCCGAGAGGGGCAGCGCTGGTCCATCCAGCTCTGCGCCAGCGCGAGGCCGAGCAGCTCGCCGAACATCTGGCTGATCTCGGGGGCGGTGGTGAAATCGCCCTGCGCGCCCAGCGGATCGCGGGTGGTGTAATAGCCGTGCAGCGGGTGCAGCAGGCACCAGGTCATGTATTCGGCGACGGTCATCGGCCCCTCGGCCGCGATCCGCGCCTGAAGCAGCGGCAGCAGCGCGCTCATGCGCGCCGCCGCGCCCAGAGGATGAGGCCGACGCCCACGAGGAGCATCGGCAGCGACAGCATCTGGCCCATGGTCAGCCCGTAGCCGCCGACGTGCCACGCAAGGCCGAGCGGGTTGCCGGGCGAGACGAACTGCGCATCGGGCTGGCGCACGAACTCGACGAGGAAGCGCGCGATGCCGTAGCCCGCGAGGAAGACCCCGGCCAGCTGCCACGGCGTCTTCAGCCCGCCTTTGCGCAGCGCCAGCCAGAGCAGCAGCCCGCCGAGCAGCACGCCCTCCAGCAGCGCCTCGTAGATCTGCGAGGGATGCCGCGCGCACATCTCGCCGAGCGCCTGCCCGCAGGACTGCGCCGCCTCGCCGGGGAAGATCACCCCCCAGGGCAGCTCGGTCGGGCGGCCCCAGAGTTCGGCGTTGACGAAGTTGGCGATGCGCCCCAGCAGCAGGCCCGGCGGCACGGAAATCGCCAGCATGTCGGCGGTGGAGCCAAGCGGGATGCGGTTCTTCAGGCAGAAGCCGAGGAAACCGATCAGCACGCCGAGGAAGCCGCCGTGGAAGGACATGCCGCCGTGCCAGACCATCAGGATCTCGGCCGGGTGGGTCAGGTAGTAGGCGGGCTGGTAGAACAGCACGAAGCCGAGCCGCCCGCCGAGGATGATGCCCAGAATCACCCAGGTCAGCAGCTGCTCGACCTGCGCGGGGGTCATGGGGGGCGTGTCGCCCGGCCAGAGCCGGACGCGTTTCACCGCGGCGACGGCGATGCGCCAGCCGATGATGATGCCCGCGATATAGGCAAGCGCGTACCAGCGCAGGGCGAATTCCATGCCGAAGACCGAGATCGAGAAGACCTCGGAGGACAGGGGCGGAAAGGGAATGGCGGCTCTCATGCGCGATGTGTGCCGGGAGTTTCCGCGGGAAGTCAACCTTGTGACGGCGGGGTTCCCGGCCCATATAGAGGGCAAGCATATGACGGAGAGCCCAATGCAGACGCGCAACAAGGTATTCGAGGATCTCTCGCAGCTCATGACCAACGCGATGGGCGTGGCACAGGGCGCGAAGGAAGAGGCAGAAACGGCCGTGAAGTCGGTGATCGACCGCTGGCTGGCGGATCGCGACTTCGTGACCCGCGAGGAGTTCGACGCGGTCCGCGCCATGGCGCAGAAGGCCCGCGAGGAGAACGAGGCACTCAAGGCGCGGCTCGACGCGCTGGAGAAGGGTCAGGCCTGACCCGCGCCGGGCAGCCCGCCCTGTCTGAATCTTTGCCCCGGGGCGCTTTGCCCCGGGTCGCAGCCCGCGCGGCTCACCCCGCCTGCCGCTGCGCCACGAGATCGCCATCCGCCAGATCCGCCGGCGGGTAGAGCACGATCTCGTCCCCCTCCCCCAGCCCGTCCAGCACCTGCACCTGCGCGCCGTTGCCCTGCCCGAGCGTGACCGGCACCTGCTCGGCGCGCCCGCCCTCGACCCGGAACACCGCCCACTCCCCGCCCTCGCGGAAGGCGGCGCTTTGGGGAATCTGCAGCGTGTCCTGCGCCTCCCATGTGACGATCCGCGCCAGCACCCGGTAGCCGTGCCCCAGCGCCGCGCGCGTCTCGGGCGGGGCGGTGAAGCGCAGGATCACCCGCACGCGCTGCTCCTCGACCCCCAGCGCCGAGACCTCGGTGCTTCCCAACGGCGCGATGCGCTCGACCACGGCGTCGAGCGTGCCCAGCCCGCCCCAGTCGTCGAGCATCACCCGCGCGCCGGGCACCACCTGCACCGCGTCCGACGACAGGAGGTCCACCGCGACCTGCAGGTCCTCTTCGATATTGCCGATCTCGAGCACCGGCGCGCCGGCCCCGAGCGTGGTCTCGGATTCCTCGACGACGCGCAGGATGCGGCCATCGACCGGCGCGCGCAGCGGAATGTCCGAGGATCCAACCTCGACCAGCGCCTCGGCCAGCCCTTGGTCGTCGAAGCCGATGAGCTGCGCCTGCGCGTTGGCCAGTTCCGCCTCGCGCATCGCCACCGCGGCGCGCGAGGTCTCGAGCCGCGCCTGCGCCGCCAGCGCCGCGGTGCGCGCCTGATCGAGCGCCGCGGTCGAGATCGTGCCGCGCGCCGCCAGCGCCTTGGCCCGGTCGTGGTCCGAGACCGACAGCTCCACGTCCGCCTGCGCCGCGTTCACCTCGGCCTTGGCCTGCAGCAGCGCCGCCTGCGCCGCGGCCACTGCCGCCCGCGCCTGCTCGCGGGTGCGCAGGTCCAGCACCGAGGGCGCGGCGGGCCGCATGTGCGCCACGACGTCACCCTGCTTCACCGCGTCGCCGTCCACTCCCTGCACCCGCAGCAGCCGCCCGGCGACCGGGGTCGTCACCACGTAGACGTCGCGCACCTCGGTCTTGCCCTCCTCGTCGATGGTCACCACCAGCGGGCCGCGCGTGACCCTGCCGATGTCCACCAGCTCGGGGCGCGGCCAGAAGGCGGCGGCCAACGCCAGCCCGAGCAGAAGCGCAAGGCCGAGGCCGAGGAACAGGCGCGTTCGGTTGCGGGGGCGGTTCGATGCCATGAGGTCAGTCCCGTGCCTTGAGTGCCGCGACGAGGTCGGCGCGGTCCACGTCGCGTTTCACCAGCAGCCCCGACAGCACCGCGCCCGAGATCACCACCAGCGCGGCGAATCCGAAGGCGGCGGGCCGGAAGACCACCGAGATGGTGTAGAGGTCCGAGGAATAGGCGGCGGCGAGCATGTGCGCGATGCCCCAGCCGAGAAGCGCGCCGCAGGGCAGCGCGAGCAGCGTCACCAGCCCGAGCTCGCCCAGCAGCACGTAGGCCGCCTCGCCTCTGGAAAAGCCGATCACCCGCAGGCTGGCGAGGTCATGCGCCCGCTCGGCCAGCGCGATGCGGGCGGCGTTGTAGATGATGCCGAAGGTGATGGTGAAGGCCACCGCCGCCATGACGAAGCGCGTCGCCCCGGTGCCCTGGTTCATCACCCGCTCAAAGGCCTCGCGCGCCTCGGACTTGAGGCTCACCCCGGCCACCACCGGCAGGTCGCGCAGCCACGCCTGCACTGCCTCGGCTTGCGCCGGGTCGAGACGCAGCGCGGCGGTCGAGATGCGGCCCGGCTCGAACAGGGCGCGGTCCAGCGCCTCGAGCGCCATGTAGGCGGGCGCGCCGAGCACTGTCTCCGAGACGCCGGTGACCGGCAGGCGCAGCACCGGCTGCGCGCCCTCGCGCACCTCCACCGTCAGCACGTCCCCCGCCCGTGCCTTCAGCTTCCGCGCCAGAGCCGAGCTCAGCACCAGCCCCGGCCCGTCCAGCGCGATCGGCGCAAAGTCCGGCGTCAGCGCGCGGACAAGCTCGGGCTCGGGCGGCAGTCCGGTGATCGCGCCGCGATGGGTCAGGCGGCCATTGCGCAGCACCACCGGCACCGAGCGCGTGCCCTCGACGCGCAGCACGCCCGGATGCCGCGCGAGCTCCAGCAGGGTCTTCTGCGACACGGCATGGGTGAAGGTCACGCTCGCCTCCGACCGGTCGAGCACGTCGAAGCTGAGCGCCACCGCCTGGTTGAAGCCCGCGTGGATGGTCAGCATCCCGACCGAGAGCCCCATGCCGAAGGTGATCCCGACCACCGCCCCCAGCATGCGGAACGGGGTCCGGGTGAAGCGGCGCAGCACCATGCGCGTCGGCTGGTCGAGCCGGCTGACCGCCCGCGCCCACCTTCCGGCGCGGCGATAGTCGGCGGGGGTCGGAGGGCGCATCGCCTCGGCCGGCTGCAGCGCGAAGATGCGGCGCAGCACCACCGCGCCGCCCGCCGCGGCGGCCAGCACGCTTACCACCAACCCCAGCGCCAGCGCGCCGGGATCGAGCCGGAAGACGAGGAAGGGGAACTTGTAGAAATGCAGGTAGAGCTGCACCATTGCCCGCCCGCCGAGGATGCCCAGCAGCGCCCCCAGCAGCGCCCCGGCGACCGCGATCGCCAGCACCAGCTTGAGGTAATGCGCGCCGATCTCGGTCCCGCGGTAGCCGAAGGCCTTCAGCAGCCCGATCTCCTCGCGTTCGGCCTGCACCATGCGGGCGATGACGATGTTGAGCAGGAAGGCCGCGATGCCGAGGAAGACAGGCGGGATCGCCGCCGCCGTGTCGCGCAGCCCGCTGATCTCCTCCGACACGAAGCGGTGCGAGAACTGGTCCTCGCGGTCGTAGGCCCCCGCCGCGCCCCAGGGCTTCAGCACCCGGTCGAGCGCCGCGATCACCCCGCGCGGCTCGGTGCCCCGGGTGAGCGTGACGAGGAACTCGGAATAGGCGCCCTTCATGTCGAAGGCGGCGGCGAGCGAGGTCTGCGACATCCACAGCACGGCGAAGCGCGCGTCATCCGGCACCATCTCTCCCGGCGCGGCGGCGTAGAGGAATTCGGGCGACCGGGCGAGCCCGGTGATCCTGAGCCCGCGGCGCACGCCGTTCATCACCACCTGCAGCCGGTCCCCCGGCCTCAGCCCATGCGCCGCCGCGAAGGTGTCGAGCAGCACCACCTCTTCGGGCGCGCCGGGCTCGAAGAGCCGCCCCTGCTGCAGGCGGATGGCGTTGAGCGCCGGCTCCGCGTGATCGGGCAGCGACAGCGCCCGCGCCGACACCGGCACCGCCCTGCCCGGCAGTTCGACCCGCGCCATGCCAGGGACGCGGCCCTCGGCCCGCGCCACGCCGGGGATCGCCGCGACCTGATGCAGGACGTGGGCGGGCGCGCGGGTCACCGGCGCGAAGACCTCGGCGAAGCGGTAGCGCTCGTAATAGCCGCGGCGGGTCTCGTCGAGCGTGACCACCAGCCCCGCCATCATCACCTGCATCATCACGCCGAGCGCCATGACCACCGCGATCGCCGTCGCCTGCCCCTTCATCCGCCAGAGGTCGCGCGAGAGCTTGCGGTCGAGCGTGCTCATCGCCTCACCACTCGATCTCGGCCGCGGCGCGCGGCGCGTCGTTGCGCTCGACCGAGCGGATCGCCCCGTCGGCGAAGCGGATCACCCGGTGGGCCATCCCGGCGGTGGCGGCGGCATGGGTGACGATCATCACCGTGGTGCCGAGGCTGCGGTTGAGCAGCTGCAGCACCGCCAGCACCTCACGCCCCGTCGCGCTGTCGAGCGCCCCGGTCGGCTCGTCGCAGAGCAGCACCTCCGGCCGCTTGGCGACCGCGCGGGCGATGGCGACGCGCTGCTGCTCGCCGCCCGAAAGCTGGCTCGGAAAATGGTCCTTGCGCGTGCCGAGCCCGACCAGCGTCAGCGCCTCCTCCGGCGTCATCGGATCGCGCGCGATCTCGGTCACCAGCGCCACGTTCTCCGCGGCGGTGAGCGAGGGCATGAGGTTGTAGAACTGGAAGACGAAGCCCAGGTGGTCGCGCCGGTAGCGGGTGAGCGCCCGGTCCGGCATGGCGGTCAGCTCCTCGCCGCGGAACCACGCCCTGCCCGCGCTGGGGCGGTCGAGCCCGCCGAGGATGTTGAGCAGCGTCGACTTGCCGCTGCCCGAGGGGCCGAGCAGCACGGTGATCTCGCCCGGCGGCAGCTCGAGGTCGACGCCGCGCAGCGCATGTACGGCGGACGCGCCCTCGCCATAGACGCGGGTCAGCCCCTCGGCCCGGTAGATCGGCAGCTGCTTCGGCACGCGCGGCCCTCCTCTGCCGCCACCCTAGGGCAGGTCCGCGCCCGTTGTCTTGAGCCGGATCAAATGCTTCGCCCTCAGCCGGGCCGCGCCAGCGCCTTCGCCTCGTCGAGCAGCGCCTGCAGCACCGGCGTGTAGGGCTCCTGCCACGGCGCGATCAGCCCGACCTCGTGCGCCCGGCTGTCGGCGGCCAGCGGCACCAGCGACAGCGGCTTGCCCTCGGCGAGGAAGCGCGCGAGGTCGGTCGGCAGGATCGTCACCCAGTCGCCGGTCAGCACGTTGCTCACGAGCACCACGGTGGAGTTCGACTCGATCGGCGAGACCGGCTCGACCCCGGCCTCCATGAACTGGCGGTTGATGATCCGGCGGTTCTGCATCTCCGGGGTCAGCAGGCACAGCTTCAGCCCGTCCAGCTCCCGCCAGTCGAGCGCCTTGCGCCGGGCCAGCGGGTGATCCTCGCGGCAGACGAGGTGATAGGCCTCGCGGTAGAGCGGGCGCGTCGTGACCCGGCCCAGCGGCTCGTTGTCGAGATAGGAGATGCCGGCGTCGATCTCGAGGTCGTCGAGCATCGCGAGGATGTCGGCCGAGGCGCGCGAGAGCACGGTGAAGGTCACCCGCGGGTGGCGCTCGTTGAACCGCGCAGCCAGCGTCGAGGCCCAGGTCAGCGCGGTGGGGATCACCGCCAGCCGCAGGTGCCCCGCCAGCCCCTCGCGCGAGGCGCGCATCTCGTCGCGCAGGCGGCGCGTGTCGCCGACAATCTGCCGCGCCCAGACCAGCGCGCGCTGTCCTTCGGGGGTCAGCCCGCCAAAGCGCGAGCCCCGCTGCACCAGCTTGACCCCGAGCTGTTCCTCGAGCTGGCGGATGCCCGTGGACAGGGTCGGCTGGGTGATGCCGAGGCTGAGCGCAGCCCGGCCGAAGTGCTTTTCCCGGGCGAGCGCGATGAACATTTCAAGCTTGGCAATCATGCGGACCGATCGAGATGTCTGATTTCGATCAGGATCACCTATCGTGCTTTCACGCGCAACGACAGCGCGGCACCGGCGGGACAAATTCGCGGAAGGGTGGTGATCCCGACAGGATTCGAACCTGTAACCTGCCCCTTAGGAGGGGGCTGCTCTATCCAGTTGAGCCACGGGACCGTCCGCCCTCCATTAGCGCGGGAGTACGGCGTTGTCACCCACCAAGCGGAAATTCCTCCGCGTCGCGGCTTGTGCTTGTAAGCCCCGGCAGAAAGGCTAACATTCAGGCATTTAGAGCTTTGGAGGAGCCGCCCGTGGCCGATACCGATCCCCGTCCCCTCACCCTCAGAGACGTCTCCGAAGCCTCCGGTGTGTCCGAGATGACCGTGAGCCGGGTGCTGCGCAACCGCGGGGACGTGTCCGAGGCAACCCGGGCCAAGGTGCTCGAGGCGGCCAAGGCGCTCGGCTACGTGCCCAACAAGATCGCGGGCGCGCTCGCCAGCCAGCGGGTGAACCTCGTCGCGGTTATCATCCCCTCGATGCGCAACATGGTCTTCCCCGAGGTGATGGCCGGCATCGCCTCGGTGCTCGAGGACACCGAGCTGCAGCCGGTCGTCGGCATCACCGACTACCTTCCCGAGAAGGAAGAGCGCGTGCTCTACGAGATGCTGTCGTGGCGGCCCTCCGGGGTGATCATCGCCGGGCTCGAGCACACCGAGGCGGCCAAGGCGATGCTGAAGGCCAGCGGCATTCCCGTGGTCGAGATCATGGACATCGACGGCACGCCGGTGGATTGCGCCGTCGGCATCTCGCACCGCCGCGCCGGGCGCGAGATGGCCAAGGCGATCCTGCGCGCCGGCTACCAGAAGATCGGCTTCCTCGGCACCAAGATGCCGCTCGACCACCGCGCGCGGAAACGCTTCGAAGGCTTCACCGAGGCGCTGGCGAAGAGCGGCGTCGAGGTGGTGGACCAGGAGTTCTACTCGGGCGGCTCCGCGCTGAAGAAGGGCCGCGAGATGACGCAGGCCATCCTCGAGCGCGAGCCGGAGATTGATTTCCTCTACTATTCCAATGACATGATCGGTGCTGGCGGGCTGCTCTACCTGATGGAGCAGGGGCGCAAGATTCCCGCCGAGATCGGGCTCGCCGGGTTCAACGGCGTCGAGCTGCTGCAGGGCCTTCCGAAACAGCTGGCGACCATGGATGCGCACCGGGCCGAGATCGGACGCAAGGCCGCCGAGATCATCGCCTCGCGCGTCGAGAACCCCGATGCCGAGTACGAGCGCATCGTCGAGCTGACCCCCAAGATCGCCTACGGCGACACGCTGCGCCGCTGACGCTCAGAGCAGGGGGCGCAGCGCGGGTTCCTCGACATCGGCCATGGCAAGCTCTGCCATGCCCTCGGCGTCGCTGACATGCAGCTCGCCCTCGGTCCATTCGGCGAGGCCCCGCTTCCGCAGCCGCGCCAGCGTCTTGTTGGTGTGCACCAGCGACAGGCCGAGCGCGTCCGCCAGATCCTGCTGGCGGTAGGGCAGCGGCACCCGCTCCCCCTGCCCGATCCCCAGCTCCGTCAGCCGCCGGTAGATCTTGAGCAGCGCCCAGGCCACCCGCTCCGCCGCGTCGCGCTGGCCGACGGAGGCAAGCGTCTCGCCTAGGAAATGCTCCTCGGACGCGGCGATCCAGGTCACGTCGTAGGCGAGCGACGGCTGCTTGCGGTAGAGGGTCCAGAGATCGGCCCGGTTGAACACGCAGAGCCGCATCGCGCTCGTCGCCTGCACCGAGTGTTTCATCTCGCCCAGCAAGCCCGCCTGCAGCCCGGTCAGATCGCCCGGCAGCAGGAAGTTGATCACCTGCCTGCGGCCGTTCTCGAGCGTCTTGTAACGTAGCCCCATGCCCTCGAGCACGGTGTAGATCTGCGGCGAGTTCGCCCCCTCGATCAGCAGGTGCGTGCCCGGATCGACGCTCAGTTCCCCGACCTTGAACCTTTCCATGAAGGCCAGCTCGTCCTCCTCGAAGGACCGGAACAGCGCCTTGCGACGCAGCGGGCAGCTCTTGCAGGAAATCTGACGCATCTCGGCCTCCTATGTCGCAGATTAATGCGCCCCCGGCCGATTGGTTCCAGATTGGACGCTTCGAGAGGAGACCGCGAATGATTCCCGATGACCTGCCCGGGACCCCGCCGGGTTTTCTCGTGCTGCTCAATGACCCCTTCGTCGCCGAGGACGTGGCGCGCAGCATCTCCGAACATGACCCGAGCGCGCGCGTGGTCTGCGCGCAGTCCGCGGAGGCGGCGCTGCTGCTCGTCCAGTCCGAGGGGCATATCGGCGTCGCGCTGCTGCAGATGGCGCCGGACGAGGTTCCGCGCAGCCCGCTCGGCCAGCTCCTGCACGCCGCGGGCACCCGGATCGCGCTGGCCGGGGACGCTGCGGAACAGCAGGGCGAGCATTGCGCCTACGAGGTGCTGCAGCGCCCGTTCAACAGCGCCGAGCTCTTGCGCACGCTGAGCCGCGCGCGCCCGGCCTGACCCCCGGCACCAGGACGCGGGCCCTGTCATGGGCCCGTCACATGGGAACACTAGGACTCGGGTGTCCTTGACGAGTACCGCGGTTGCCTTGCGGGTTTTCCCCGTTTTCCCCCCGGTCAGAACGACAAGTGTTTTCATGAAGAAAGGGGTGGCGCTGGCGCCACCCCTTATTTGTTTCAAGACCTCGGGTCGCGCTTACTTCAGCGCCTCGTCGGTGATCGCATGGGTCCAGGCGGCCTCGCCCGGGTCCTTGGTGATCACCGGGTCCGCGCCGGCGCTCAGCAGCACCTCGACGGTGCGGGTGAAATCGGCCGGGTCCAGCGCGCCGTTCGAGCCGGCGGTCAGCTTGGCGATCTCGCCCATCATGCGTTTCTGGTGCTCTTCGGTCTGCGCTCCGGTCTCGTCGTTCTCGAGCACGATGTCGGCCGCCTCGTCCGGGTTCTCCTCGGCGTATTTCCAGCCCTTCATCGAGGCGCGCACGAAACGCACCAGCTTGTCGGTCATCGCCGGGTCGGCAAGGTTCGCCTCGGTGGTGTAGAGCCCGTCCTCGAGCGTCGCGATGCCCTCGTCCTGGTACTTGAAGACCACGAGGTCCTCGGGCTTCAGCCCCGCGTCGATCACCTGCCAGTACTCGTTGTAGGTCATGGTGGTGGCGCATTCGACCTGCTTCTGCAGCAGCGGATCGACGTTGAAGTTGATCTTCTGGATGGTCACGCCGCCCTCGGAGCCGTCGGTCTTGTAGCCGAGCTTGGACATCCAGGAATAGAGCGGCAGCTCGTTGCCGAAGAACCAGGTGCCGAGCGTGTGGCCGGGGAAGTCGGCCGGGCTCTCGATGCCGTGCTCCTTGAGGCAGGTCAGCATCAGCCCCGAGGACTTGAAGGGCTGCGCGATGTTGACGATCGGCGCGCCGTTCTCGCGGGCGGCGAGGGCCGAGGGCAGCCAGTCGACCATCACGTCGGCGCCGCCGCCCAGCAGCACCTGCACCGGGGCGATGTCCGGCCCGCCCGGCTTGATCGTCACGTCGAGGTTCTCTTCCTCGTAGAAGCCCTTCTCGGCGGCCACGTAGTAGCCGGCGAACTGGGCCTGGGTCACCCACTTGAGCTGCAGCGTCAGCTCGTCCGCCGCCTGGGCACCGCCCGCCGCGAGCAGCATCGCCGAGGCGATCCCCCATCCGGTAAACTTGGTCATCAGTCTCTCCTGTTGCATTGCGCGTTTCTTTGTCTTTGCACCGCAGGTTGCTGTTTCACCGGCCCCGCTGCGACGGGTGCCAGAAGGTCGCGGCGCGTTCGATCAGCGCCACGCCGCCGTAGAAGGCCGAGCCCGCAAGCGCGGCCACCACGATCTCTGCCCACACGAGGTCGAGCTGCAGGAGCCCGACGCTGGTGGAAATCCGAAAGCCCATGCCGGTGATCGGCGAGCCGAAGAACTCGGCCACGATGGCGCCGATCAGCGCGAGGGTGGAGGCGATCTTCAGCCCGTTGAAGATGAAGGGCAGCGCCGCCGGCAGGCGCAGCTTCCACAGGCTCGTCCAGTAGCCCGCGGCATAGGTGCGCATGAGGTCGCGCTGCATGGCGCTGGTGTCCCCCAGCCCCTCGACCGCGTTGACCAGCACCGGGAAGAACACCATCACCACCACGACCGCCGCCTTCGACTGCCAGTCGAAACCGAACCACATGACGAGGATCGGCGCGATGCCGATGATCGGCAGCGCCGCGACGAAGTTGCCCACCGGCAAGAGGCCGCGGCGGAGGAAGTCGAAGCGGTCCACCACGACCGCGGTCAGCAGCGCCGCGCCGCAGCCGAGCACGTAGCCGGTGAGCGCGCCCTTCAGCACGGTCTGCACGAAGTCCTGCCAGAGCACCGCGCCCGACTGGGCGAAACGCGCCGCGATCACCGAGGGCGCGGGCAGCAGCACCGGCGAGATGCCGAAGCCGCGCACCACCGCCTCCCAGACGAAGACCAGCGTCAGGCCGAAGATCACCGGCACCGCCAGCGCCGCGGCGCGGCTCCTGCTCTTCGACAGCCGGATGTTCGCCGCGAGCCCCAGCGCCCAGACGGCCAGCCCTGCGAGTATCCAGCTCATGCCATGCCCATCCGCTTGAGGGTGATGCGCTGGATGAGCCCGATCAGCCCCACCAGCGCCGCCGCCAGCGCCGCCGCCATCAGCAGCGCCGACCAGATCTGGATGGTCTGGCCGTAGTAGCTGCCCGCGAGAAGCCGCGCGCCGAGCCCGGCCACTGCGCCGGTCGGCAGCTCGCCGACGATGGCACCGACGAGGCTCGCCGCCATGGCGATCTTCATCGAGGCGAAGAGATAGGGCATCGAGGCCGGCAGCCGCAGCCGCCGGAACTCCTGCGCGCGCGTGGCGCTCCAGGTGCGCATCTGGTCGAGCTGCATGGCGTCCGGGCTGCGCAGCCCCTTCACCATGCCGACGACCACCGGGAAGAACGACAGGTACATCGAGATCATCGCCTTCGGCAGCAGGCCCGAGATGCCCATGGCGTTCAGCACCACGATGATCATCGGCGCGATGGCAAGGATCGGGATGGTCTGGCTGGCGATCACCCAAGGCATCACCGAGCGGTCCATCACCCGGTTGTAGACGATGCCCACCGCCAGCGCGAAGCCGAGCAGCGTGCCGAGGCCGAAGCCTAGCACCGTCGCGCTCATCGTCACCCAGGCGTGGTAGACGAGGCTGCGTTTCGAAGTGGGCTTCTTCATCACCACCGTGTCCCAGAGCTCGGCCGCCACCTGGTGCGGCGCGGGCAGCTTGGGCTTGTCCTGCGCCCAGGTCTCGGCGATCAGCTCAGAGGTGGTCAGCACGCGGTCCTGCCGCGCCGCCTGGTCGAGCACCCATTGCCGGTTGAGCATCACCGCGGCGCCGTACCAGATCACCAGGATGGCCAGCACGACGGTCAGGACGGGAAGGACCTTCCTCATCGCGCCCACTCCATCCGCAGCTCGGGCGACTCATGCGGCGGCTCGGGATCGACCGCGCCCGCCTCGACGAAGCCCTCGCGCGCGTAGAAGCGCCGCGCCGCCTCGTTGGCCACATGCGTGTGCAGGAAGAGCCGGTCGCGCCCTTCCTTTGCCTTGTCCATCAGCGCCTTGCCCAGCCCCGCGCCGCTGCGCGCGCAGTAGAGCGCCCCGACCTTGCCCGCCCCGGGGTCGACCGAAAGATACCCTTCGACCGGATCGCCGATCACCCAGATCTCGCGCTCGGGGAAGGCCTCGCGCAGGAAGCCCTCGACCTCCTCGGCGCTGTGCACGCGCGGGAACCACGCCGTGGCGTCGATCCAGCCGTTCACCACCGCCGCGCAGGCGGGAATGTCGGCCTCGGTGGCGCGCCTCACTGTTCGTTCGCCATAAGTCATAGCAGGCGCCAAATGCCCCTTGGATCGACCTTGGTCAATTTTCCTCGGTGAGCTAGCCGCTGCGCCGCCCAGCGCATGTCGTATTGCCAAGTATAAAAGAGGTCGCCCGAAGCCCTCAGCTGCTGTTCGTGTCTGGACCAAATCTCTTTGGCAACCTCTGGTACTGTGCCTTGTCCACCCAAGTGCTTAAGCACCGCTTCAACAATGGCCACCAGATCACTTCTCACAAGGTTCATTGCGCGCTCCGCTCCCAATAGTCAGTCATAGGCGTGCCCCGCCCGCAGCCCCTCGCGCACGCGGTGGGCGATCTCGAGGAATTCCGGCGTGTCGCGGATCTCCAGCGGGCGCTCCCTCGGCAGCGGGCTTTCGATGATGTCGGTGATCCGGCCCGGGCGCGGCGACATGACCACGATCCGGGTCGAGAGATACACCGCCTCGGGGATCGAGTGGGTGACGAAGCAGATGGTCTTCTCGGTCCGCGCCCAGAGCTCGAGCAGCTGCTGGTTGAGGTGGTCGCGCACGATCTCGTCGAGCGCCCCGAAGGGCTCGTCCATCAGCAGGATGTCGGCGTCGAAGGCCAGCGCGCGAGCGATCGAGGCGCGCTGCTGCATGCCGCCCGAGAGCTGCCAGGGGTATTTCTTCTCGAAGCCCGAAAGCTCGACCATATCGAGCACGCGCTTCACCCGCTCGGCCTGCTCGGCCTTGGGATAGCCCATGATCTCGAGCGGCAGGCGGATGTTGCCGCCGATGGTGCGCCAGGGGTAGAGGCCAGCCGCCTGGAAGACGTAGCCATAGGCGCGTGCCTTGCGCGCCGCCTCGGGGCTCACGCCGTTGACCAGCACCGTGCCGGAGGTCGGCGTCTCGAGGTCGGCCATCACCCGCAGGAAGGTGGTCTTGCCGCAGCCCGAGGGACCGATGAAGGAGACGAAGTCGCCCTTGCCGATCTTCAGGTCCACGTCCTTCAGCGCCTGTACCGGGCCGTCGTTCGTCTCGTAGACGAGGTTCAGCCCCTCGGCCGAGATCACCGTCTGTGCCGGCATGGCACCCGCCGCCGGGGCGACCGCTTTCTGTGTCATCATCTTCGTCTTCCCTGTGCGGGGCGGGGGCGTCTTCTGGCCCCCTGCCCCGGTCGTGCAATGTCTATATCACACCCCGGAGGCCGGGATGCCCGTGCGCTCGACCTTCCGCGGCGCGGTCAGTTCCTTCCACGAGCTGAGCGCGCGGCTCACCGGCCCGGCGGGCGGGCGGGCGACGAACTGGCCGTGGCCCTCCTGCGAGCTCATCGCGCCCTCGGTCACCGAGACCTTGCCCCGGCTCAGCACGAAGCGCGGCAGGCCCTTCACCGTCATGCCCTCGAAGACGTTGTAGTCGATGGCCGACTGCTGCGCCTTGGCCGAGATCACCTTCTCGCGCTTGGGATCGAGCACGACGATGTCGGCATCGGCGCCGACGAGGATCGCCCCCTTGCGCGGGTAGATGTTGAGGATCTTGGCGATGTTGGTCGAGGTCACCGCGACGAATTCCTGCGGGGTCAGCCGGCCGGTGACGACGCCCTGCGTCCAGAGCATCGGCAGCCGGTCCTCCAGCCCGCCGGTGCCATTGGGGATCTTGGTGAAATCGCCGACGCCGAAGCGCTTCTGCGCGGTGGTGAAAGCGCAGTGATCCGTCGCCACGCAGGAGAGCGAGCCCGAGGCGAGCCCGGCCCAGAGGCTGTCCTGGTGCGTCTTGTTGCGGAAGGGTGGCGACATCACCCGGCGCGCGGCGTGATCCCAGTCGGCGTTGGCGTATTCGCTCTCGTCCAGCGTCAGGTGCTGGATCAGCGGCTCGCCCCAGACCCGCTTGCCCGCCTGCCGCGCGCGGCGGATCGCCTCGTGGCTTTCCTCGCAGCTGACGTGGACCACGTAGAGCGGCACGCCCGCCATGTCGGCGATCATGATGGCGCGGTTGGTGGCCTCGCCCTCGACCTGCGGCGGGCGCGAATAGGCATGCGCCTCGGGGCCGTTGTTGCCGGCGGCGAGCAGCCGCGCCGAGAGCTCGGCCACCACGTCGCCGTTCTCGGCATGGACCAGCGGGATCGCCCCCAGCTCGGCGCAGCGCTGGAACGAGGCGAAGAGCTCGTCGTCGTTCACCATCAGCGCGCCCTTGTAGGCCATGAAGTGCTTGAAGGTGGTGATGCCGCGGTCCACCACCTCCTTCATCTCGTTGAACACCTGCTCGCTCCACCAGGTCACCGCCATGTGGAAGGAGTAGTCGCAATGCGCGCGGGTCGACTTGTTGTCCCACATCTGCAGCGCGTCGAGCAGCCCCTGCCCCGGCGAGGGCAGCGCGAAGTCGACCACCATGGTGGTGCCCCCGGCCAGCGCCGCGCGGGTGCCGCTGTCGAAGTCGTCGGCCGAATAGGTGCCCATGAAGGGCATCTCGAGGTGGGTGTGCGGGTCGATCCCGCCCGGCATCACGTAGCAGCCCGAGGCATCCAGCACCTCGTCGCCCTTGAGGTTCTGGCCGATCTCCACGATGCGGCCGCCCTCGATCAGCACGTCGGCCTCGTAGCTCAGATCGGCGGTGACGATGGTGCCGCCCTTGATCACTGTGGACATGGTTTCCTCCCTTGGAACTCTGTGCCCGGGGTTTCTTCTGCGAGAAAACGTCCCGGCAGGTCCGCGGCCCGGGGGCCGCGGGCGGGGCAAGGCCCCTTATCTGGTCCTCGCCTCAGGCGACGATCTCCGCGGTCTCGAGCACCGCATGGAAGAGCACGTCGGTGCCTGCGGCGGCCCACTCCTTCGAGATCTCCTCGTCCTCGTTGTGCGAGATGCCGTTCACGCAGGGGCACATGACCATGGTCGCAGGCGCCACCTTGGCGGCCCAGCACGCGTCGTGGCCCGCGCCCGAGATGATGTCGAGGAGCGAATACCCCAGCCGCTCGGCGGCCTTGCGCACGTTCTCGACCAGCTCGGGGGCGAAGGTGACCGGGTCGAAATGGCCCACCGGCTCGACCGCGCAGCCGACACCGAGCTCGGCGCAGATCTGAGGCGCGCGGCGCTCGATCTCGGCGCGCATCGCGTCGAGCTTGGACTGGTCGGGTGAGCGGATGTCGACGGTGAAGACCACGCTGCCCGGCAGCACGTTGCGCGAGTTGGGCGAGAAGGTCACCTGCCCCACGCCGCCGACGGCACCGGGCTGGGCGGCCATGGCCACCTCCTGCACCATCTCGAAGATCCGGCTCATGGCGAGACCCGCGTTCACCCGCATGTTCATCGGGGTCGAGCCGGTGTGCGCGGCGCGGCCGGTCAGGGTGAACTCGAGCCACCAGAGCCCCTGGCAATGGGTGACCACGCCGATGTCCTTGCCCTCGGCCTCGAGGATCGGGCCCTGCTCGATGTGCAGCTCGTAATAGGCGTGCATCTTGCGCGCGCCGACCTCTTCCTCACCCTTCCAGCCGATACGCTTCAGCTCGTCGCCGTAGCTCTTGCCCTCGAGATCCTTGCGCCCGTAGGCGTATTCCAGGTCATGCACCCCGGCAAAGACGCCCGAGGCCAGCATGGCGGGGGCAAAGCGCGCGCCCTCCTCGTTGGCCCAGTTGGTGACCACGATCGGGTGTTTCGTCTTGATGCCGAGGTCGTTCATCGTGCGCACCGCCTCGAGCGCACCCAAGACGCCCAGCACGCCGTCGTACTTGCCGCCCGTCGGCTGCGTGTCGAGGTGCGAGCCGACGTAGACCGGCAGCGCGTCCGGGTCCTCGCCGGGGCGGGTGGCGAACATGGTGCCCATGGCATCGACGCCCATGGTCAGGCCCGCGGCCTCGCACCAACCCTGGAACAGCGTGCGGCCCTCGGCGTCCTCGTCGGTCAGCGTCTGGCGGTTATTGCCCCCGGCGACGCCCGGCCCGATCTTGGCCATCTCCATCAGGCTGTCCCAGAGTCGGTCGCCATCGATCCGGAGGTTCTCGCCCGGTGCCGCCATCTTTTTGTCCTCGCTGCCTTGCTTTGCGTCTTGCATTGCGCGGTCGCGCTTGCGCGGGCCGCGCGTGTTTTTTACCATTTGGTAAAGCCACGATTGCAATGCGCCCCGGACCTGTCAAGAAATCCCTTCCTTGGCCCCCGGCGCGGATGCGCACAGAGCGGGCAGCAGCGCCCGGAAAAGCAGCAGCCAAGGAAAGCCATGCCCGCTCCTCCCGCGACAAAGCCCGAAAAGACGCCTCAAAAGAAGCCCAGCCGAATCCAGATCCGCAACCGCCGCAAGATCATGGATGCCGCGCTCGACGTGTTCTCCCAGCACGGATTCCGCGGCGCGACGCTCGACCAGATCGCCGAGGCCGCGGGCATGTCCAAGCCCAACCTCATCTACTATTTCGACGGCAAGGAGGCGATCCACGTCGCCCTGCTGAACGCGCTGATGACCGAGTGGCTCGACCCGCTGCGCGAGATGGATCCCGAGGGCGATCCGCTGGCGGAACTCCTCGCCTACGTCGCGCGCAAGATGGAGATGAGCCGCCAGTTCCCGCGCGAGAGCCGGCTCTTCGCGATCGAGATCATCCAGGGCGCGCCGCGGATGCTGCCCCACCTGGAGAGTGACCTGAAGCCGCTCTTCGACGAGAAATGCGCGCTGATCGCGGGCTGGATGGCGGCGGGCAGGCTCGCCCCGCAGGACCCGCAGCAGCTCATCATGTCGATCTGGGCTCTGACCCAGCACTTCGCCGACTTCGACACGCAGGTACGGGTGCTGGTGCCTGACGAGGCGGCGGGCTGGGCGGCCGCCAATACGCATGTCGAGACGATCTTCCGGGCGATCCTGACGCCCAGGGGGTGAGGCGGGGCCGTACAGGCCCCGCCCTTGCGATCACTCCGCCGCGCGGGCCATCGGGTTGTTCGGGTGGGTCGTCCAGTCGCCGAACTCGGCGGGCACAACCTTGCCGGTGCGCGGGTCCGTCGCGCCCACGTCCATCCGCTCCATGCTGATGCAGCCTTCGATCGGGCAGACGTTGACGCAGAGGTTGCAGGCCACGCACTCGTCGTCCTTCACGGTGAAGACCCGGTCCGGGGACATGGCGATCGCCTGGTGCGAGGTGTCCTCGCAGGCGGCATAGCAGCGCCCGCAGGAGATGCAGAGGTCCTGGTCGATCTTCGCCTTGGAGATGGCGTTGAGGTTGAGGTTCTGCCAGTCCGACACGTTCGGCACCGCGCGGCCGACGAGGTCGGAGAGCCCCACGCCCTTCTCGTCGAGGTACTGCGACAGGCCCGAGATCATCTCCTGCACGACCTTGAAGCCGTAGGTCATCGCCGCCGTGCAGACCTGCACGTTGCCCGCCCCCAGCGCCATGAACTCCGCCGCGTCGCGCCATGTCGTGACGCCGCCGATGCCCGAGATCGGAAGGCCCCGGGTTTCCGGCGAGCGGGCGATCTCGGCCACCATGTTGAGCGCGATGGGCTTCACCGCCGGGCCGCAGTAGCCGCCATGCGCGCCCTTGCCGTCGATGGTCGGCTCGGGGGCAAAGAGGTCGAGATCGACCGAGGTGATCGAGTTGATGGTGTTGATCAGGCTGACCGCGTCGGCCCCGCCGCGCTTGGCGGCCTCGGCGGGCTTGCGGATGTCGGTGATGTTGGGGGTCAGCTTCACGATGCAGGGCATGCGCGAGTTCTGCTTCACCCAGCGGGTCACCATCTCGATGTACTCGGGCACCTGCCCCACCGCCGAGCCCATGCCGCGCTCGCTCATCCCGTGCGGGCAGCCGAAGTTCAGCTCGACCCCATCCGCGCCGGTCTCCTCGACCAGCGGCAGGATCGCCTTCCACGCCGCCTCCTCGCAGGGGACCATGAGCGAGACGACCAGCGCGCGGTCGGGGTAGTCGCGCTTGACCGCCTTGATCTCGCGCAGGTTCACCTCGAGCGGGCGGTCGGTGATCAACTCGATGTTGTTGAGCCCCAGCAGCCGCCGGTCCGCACCCCAGATCGCGCCGTAGCGCGGGCCGTTGACGTTGACCACCGGCGGGCCTTCCTCGCCGAGGGTCTTCCAGACCACCCCGCCCCAGCCCGCCTCGTAGGCGCGACGGACATTGTACTCCTTGTCGGTCGGCGGCGCCGAGGCCAGCCAGAACGGGTTGGGCGACTTGATGCCCACGAAAGTGCTCGTCAGATCAGCCATGTCGGTCCCTCCTCAGCGCATCAACGTGGCGTGGATGTCTTCGGCCGCGTCGCGGCCCTCGGCGACGGCGGTGACGGTCAGGTCATCGCCCCCGGCGGCGCAATCGCCCCCGGCCCAGACCCGGGCCACCGAGGTGCGCCCCGGCCCCTCGACGGCGATCTTGCGGCCCGCGAGCGCGGGGAGGCCGTCCGTCACGAGGCTCTGGCCGATGGCGCGAAACACCTGGTCGGCGGGCAGGCGGAAGCTCTCGCCCGTCGGGGTGAGGTCGTCGCCGGTGAACTCGAACTCGATCTCGCGCACCGCGCCGTTGCCGTGCACCGCCTTGGGCGTGGCGTTGCAGATGATCCGAACGCCCTTGGCCTGCGCCAGCTCCTGCTCGAAGGCGCTTGCCGCCATGCGCTCCTGCGATCGGCGGTAGACGATGGTGACGTTGAGCGCGCCCAAGAGCTTCGACTGAACGGCGGCGTCCACGGCGGTCATGCCGCCGCCGATCACCACCACGTCGCGGCCAACCGGCAGCGCCGAAAGATCGCCCGCCTGCCGCAGGTCGGAAATGAACTCCACCGCGTTGCGCACGCCGTCGCGGTCGTCGCCCTCGATGCCCAGCGCGTTGACCCCGCCGAGGCCGATCCCGAGGAAGACCGCGTCGTAGTCGGAGGTCAGTTCCGCCAGCGTGAGGTCGCGCCCAAGCATCCGCCCGGTCTCGATGGTGATGCCGCCGATGCCGAGCAGCCAGTCCACCTCGCGCGCGGCGAAATCGTCGGTGCTCTTGTAGGCGGCGATGCCGAACTCGTTGAGCCCGCCGGGCTTGGCGCGCGCGTCGAGGATGACCACGTCATGGCCCTTCATCGCCAGCCGGTGCGCGCAGGACAGGCCCGCGGGCCCCGCGCCCACCACCACGACGCGCTTGCCCGTGGGGGCGGCACGCTCGAAGGGGTGGATGTTGCGCGCCATCACCCGGTCGGTGGCATAGCGCTGCAGGCGGCCGATCTCGACCGGCTTGCCCTCGGCGGTCTCGCGCACGCAGACCTCCTCGCAGAGCGTCTCGGTCGGGCAGACCCGGGCGCACATGCCGCCAAGGATATTCTGCGACAGGATCGTCTTCGCGGCCGCCTCGGGCGTGCCGGTGGCGATCTGCCGGATGAAGAGCGGAATGTCGATCGAGGTCGGACATGCCGTCGCGCAGGGCGCGTCATGGCAGAAGTAGCAGCGGTCCGCCGCCACCAGCGCCTCGTGATCGTCGTAGGGTGGGTGCAGATCGGAGAACCCCGCCTCCAGCGCCTCCGGCTCCAGCCGTGCCGCGCGGATCCCGCCTGCCAGTTGTCTTGCGTCCATCGGTCGCCTCCCCGCTGCCTTTGCGCAATGGAGAAACGCTCTCACAGGTCGATTTTTTTATCAATCGGTAAAATAATTGTGGGCGCTGCCCGCAGGGAAACCGTCAGGGACTGCCCAAAACGCAGGCGGAAAAGCAGAAAGGCCGCGCATCGCTGCGCGGCCTTCCAAAGATCGTACGGGCAGAAGGATCAGTTCTGCGCGTAGTATTCGATCACGAGGTTCGGTTCCATCTGGACCGCGTAGGGCACGTCGGCGAGGCCGGGGGTGCGCACGAAGGTCGCGGTCATCTTGGAGTGGTCGACCTCGATGTAGTCGGGAACGTCACGCTCTGCGAGCTGGACGGCCTCGAGCAGGACAACCATCTGCTTCGACTTGTCGCGAACCTCGATGACGTCGCCTTCCTTCACGCGGTAGGAGGGGATGTTCACGCGCTTGCCGTTCACCAGCACGTGGCCGTGGTTCACGAACTGACGGGCTGCGAAGACGGTCGGCACGAACTTGGCGCGGTACACGACGGCGTCGAGGCGGCGCTCGAGCAGGCCGATCAGCAGCTCGCCGGTGTCACCCTTCAGACGCTCTGCGTCGCCGAAGATGCGGCGGAACTGCTTCTCGGTCAGGTCGCCGTAGTAGCCCTTGAGCTTCTGCTTGGCGCGGAGCTGCAGACCGAAGTCCGACATCTTGCCCTTGCGGCGCTGGCCGTGCTGGCCCGGGCCGTATTCGCGCTTGTTCACCGGGGACTTCGGACGGCCCCAGATGTTTTCGCCCATGCGGCGGTCGATTTTGTACTTGGCAGACGTGCGTTTGGTCACGGCTGATCTCCTTCATGAGTTGTGAAGGGCGTTGTCCTCCTGCCCGAAGGCCGACAGGCATCCCCTTGCGGGGGCCACCAACACCAATGAGCGGGCGCTTATATTGGGATTGCGGGGGGAGTCAACATCCCTTCGCGCGATCACCGCGCTTTCGCCGCGCTCCGCGTTTAATCACGGATTAAGGCCCCCGCGCGCAGAATGCCAGAACCTCGTGCCGGAAGCAGCGGGCCCGACCGCGCGCGAGGTGCCGACTGGAATTTGGCCGACTGTGATTTGGCCGACTGGAATTTGGCCGACAGGAGAAACGCCGATGCGCGCAGCCGAAGGTGCAGAGGTCATGCAGGGAATTGCGGGCGAAGGCGCGCGGGTCACGCAGCTCCGCGGCCCGGGCCGGAATCCGCACTCCGGGGGCGGCACGGGGGCCGTCCTCGACGCGGCGCTGGACCTGCGCGACCGCGACATCCTGCAGCGCGTCCGGGCGGCGATCCGGCACCGGCAGGTCATGCTGGTGTTCCAGCCCGTCGTCCAGGCGCGCGCGCCTCGGAACGTGGTGTTCCACGAGGCCATGCTGCGGGTGATGGACGAGACCGGGCGCATCGTGCCCGCGCGCGACTTCATCTGGGAGGTCGAGGATCTCGAGGAGGGGCGCATCCTCGACTGCCTTGCGCTCGAACAGGGGCTGGCCGAGCTGATCCGCGCGCCCGGCCTGCGCCTCTCGGTGAACATGTCGGCCCGCTCGATCGGCTACCGGCGCTGGATGCAGGTGCTGGACAAGGGCCTTGGCGCCGACCCGACCCTCGCCGGTCGGCTGATCCTCGAGATCAGCGAAAGCTCGGCGATGCTGCTGCCCGAGCTGGTGATCGGCTTCATGAACGACCTGCACCGGCGCGGCATCACCTTCGCCATGGACGATTTCGGCGCGGGGCAGACCGTGCTGCGCCACTTCAAGCGCTTCAGCTTCGACATCCTCAAGATCGACGGGCAGGTGATCAGCGGCATCGACCGCGACCCTGACAACCAGGTCCTGCTGCGCGCCATCACCGCCATCGCCGAGCAGTTCGACATGTTCACCGTCGCCGAATCGGTCGAAACCCGGGCCGAGGCCGAGCTTGCCGCGGCCTGCGGCGTCACCTGCCTGCAGGGCTACCATCTCGGCGTGCCGGTGCCGCGCCCGGGCTGGCGCAGCGCGGATGCGCCCGCTTCCCCGGCGTGACTTTCAAGCGTTTCCGGGCGCTTGCGGACCCGGCCGCCCCCGGCGCGGGCACCCCCTCCCCTGTTTCCCGGCGATCTGCGACCAATTGCGCTATCAGGTGCAATTCCGCACTTCGGCCCCTGTGCAGGCGCGAAACCGCACGTTATCAACAGGACTGAGGCCATATGCGGAGCGCCCTGACCCCGCCACGAGGGCGGTGGAAGCGCGTTCCGACGACACGCTTTGCTTGAGGGAGAACTTCATGACCAACGTCGTAATCGCATCCGCGGCACGGACTGCCGTCGGCAGCTTCAGCGGCTCCTTTGCCAACACACCCGCCCATGATCTCGGCGCGGCCATGCTCGAAGCGCTGGTCGCCCGCGCGGGGATCGAGAAGGGCGAGGTCTCCGAGACCATCCTCGGCCAGGTGCTGACCGCGGCGCAGGGCCAAAACCCGGCGCGCCAGGCGCATATCAACGCCGGCCTGCCGAAGGAAAGCTCGGCCTGGTCGATCAACCAGGTCTGCGGCTCGGGCCTGCGCACCGTGATGCTGGGCGCGCAGCACATCCTGCTGGGCGATGCCGACATCGTCTGCGCCGGCGGCCAGGAGAACATGACCCTCTCGCCCCATGCCGCGCACCTGCGCGCCGGCCACAAGATGGGCGACATGACCTACATCGACACGATGATCCGCGACGGTCTGTGGGATGCCTTCAACGGCTACCACATGGGCCAGACCGCCGAGAACGTCGCGCAGCAGTGGCAGATCAGCCGCGAACAGCAGGACGAATTCGCCGTCGCGTCGCAGAACAAGGCCGAGGCCGCGCAGAAGGCCGGCAAGTTCGACGACGAGGTGATCCCCTTCACCGTGAAGACCCGCAAGGGCGACATCGTCGTCGACAAGGACGAGTACATCCGCCACGGCGCGACGCTCGAGGCGATGCAGAAGCTGCGCCCGGCCTTCACCAAGGACGGCTCGGTCACCGCGGCAAACGCCTCCGGCATCAATGACGGCGCCGCCGGTGTGCTGCTGATGAGCGCAGACAATGCCGCGAAGCGTGGCATCGAGCCGCTCGCCCGCATCGTCTCCTACGCCACCGCCGGTCTCGATCCGTCGATCATGGGCGTTGGCCCGATCCACGCCTCGCGCAAGGCGCTGGAGAAGGCGGGCTGGAAGCCCGAGGACCTCGACCTCGTCGAGGCCAACGAGGCCTTCGCCGCGCAGGCCTGCGCGGTGAACAAGGACATGGGCTGGGATCCGTCGATCGTGAACGTGAACGGCGGCGCCATCGCCATCGGCCACCCGATCGGCGCCTCGGGGGCCCGCATCCTGAACACGCTGCTCTTCGAGATGAAGCGCCGCGATGCCAAGAAAGGCCTCGCGACGCTCTGCATCGGCGGCGGCATGGGCGTCGCGCTCTGCGTCGAGCGCGACTGATCGAAATGAGGAAGGGGCGCCGCGGCGCCCCTTTTTCTTTGCGCCGCCATGCTGCACGTGCAAAATGGTCGCGCAATATTGTTGCTAGATTAAATTAACTTCGGTAACAACGTTACTGTGGTTCGGAAGTTCCATATTGGAGGACAGAATGGCGAAAGTTGCATTGGTCACAGGCGGCAGCCGCGGGATCGGGGAGGCGATCTCGAAGGCACTCAAAGCCGAAGGGTACGAAGTGGCCGCGACCTATGCCGGGAACGACGAGAAGGCGCAGGCCTTCACCGCGGACACGGGAATCAGGACGTACAAATGGGACGTGGCGGATTACGAGGCCTCGAAGGCCGGTATCGCCCAGGTCGAGGCTGACCTCGGACCGATCGACGTGGTGGTCGCCAATGCCGGCATCACCCGCGACGCGCCCTTCCACAAGATGACGCCCCAGCAGTGGAAGGAGGTCATCGACACCAACCTCACCGGCGTCTTCAACACCGTCCACCCGGTCTGGCCGGGCATGCGCGAGCGCAAGTTCGGGCGGGTCATCGTGATCTCGTCGATCAACGGCCAGAAGGGCCAGTTCGCGCAGGTGAACTACGCCGCGACCAAGGCGGGTGACCTCGGCATCATCAAGTCGCTGGCACAGGAAGGCGCGCGCTACGGCATCACCGCCAACGCGATCTGCCCCGGCTACATCGCCACCGAGATGGTCATGGCCGTGCCCGAGAAGGTCCGCGAGTCGATCATCGCGCAGATCCCGGCGGGCCGCCTCGGCGAGCCGGAAGAGATCGCGCGCTGCGTGGTGTTCCTTGCCGACGAGAAGGCCGGCTTCGTGAACGGCTCGACGATCTCGGCCAACGGCGGGCAATTCTTCGTCTGACGATCCCTACATCGATTACGGGGGGCCCCGGCTGCGGAAGCGCCGGGGCCCTTTCGCGTTTCGCCTCCGCGGCTGTGCACTGGTGCAGCCCATCCGCGCGGTCATGTTCGTTTTCCGCAAACCCGCGATGGCCCATATTGGGATCAAATCTTCATCAGGAGAGAGACCATGCTTACACAGATCAAGGGCCTGCATCACGTGACCGCGCTGGCCAGCAGCGCGTCTCGGAACAATGCCTTCTTCACCGGCACGCTCGGCCTGCGCCGGGTCAAGAAGACCGTCAACTTCGACGCCCCCGACGTCTATCACCTCTACTACGGTGACGAGGTCGGCACCCCCGGCAGCGTCATGACCTACTTCCCCTTCCCGCACGCAGCCCGCGGCCGCCGCGGCACGGGCGAGGTGGCGACCACCGCCTTCGCGGTTCCCGAGGGTTCGCTCGACGCCTGGGAAGCCCGGCTCTCCGAGGCCGAGGTGAAGGGCATCGAACGGCTCAACCGCTACGGCGAGCATCGCCTGACCTTCGAAGGGCCGGACGGTGACGGGCTGGCGCTGGTCGAGGCCGAGGACGACCGCGCCCCGTGGACGGCGGGCGGCGTCGGCGAGGACATGGCGATCCGCGGCTTCCACTCGGTGCAGATGCGCCTGCGCGACGCCGGCCCCACGGCCGAGCTGCTGGGCGCCTTGGGCTACAAGGAGGAATGCCGGCAGGCCAACGTGATGCGGCTCGTGCTGCCCGAGCACAACGGTGCCGGGACCATCGACATCGAGACGATCGACGCCCCGCGTGCCGCACAGGGCGCCGGCAGCGTGCACCACATCGCCTTCGCGGTCGACGATCGCGCGGCCCAGCTCGAGGTACGCAAGGCGCTGACCGAGCAGGGCTTCCAGATCACGCCGCAGATCGACCGGGACTATTTCTACGCGATCTACTTCCGCAGCCCCGGCGGCGTGCTCTTCGAGGTCGCGACCAACGAGCCCGGCTTCGATCGGGACGAGGACCGCGCCCATCTCGGCGAGGCGCTGAAACTACCGACCCAGCACGCGCATCTGCGCGCCCAGCTCGAGAAGACGCTCGAGCCCATCGGCTGACCTTCCGCCCCGGTTCTTCCGGGGTGCCACTCCCCTCTCAGGGCAGCGCCCCCGGAGCCTTGAACTCCGGGGGCGCTTTCTTTCACAGGGCACCACGTGCACGACCTTCCGAATGCGAGGACCATGTGGCCCGCGCCATCCTTGCAAGGGTGAAAAGGGATGTGGGTTGAAAGGCGTGCTCTGAATTGCCGCGGTGTCGCGCCGGTCGGCGCCTTGCCCTGTCGCCCGGGCCCGATTCTCCGGGCCCGGAACCTCTGTGATCCTTCGGCGCGGCGGCCGGTCGGATCGGGTTGCTTCCGTCAGCTCTCTAGGCGGGTGGGTGGCGCTTCGCGAGGAAGGCTACCTGCCCGGACCGTGTCAGGTGGCCTCGGCCGAGAGCCTGCTAATCTCTTCCTTGATACGGAGTTTCTGCTTCTTCAGCGCTGCGACATGCAGGTCGTCCACGCCCGGACTGCGCTGCATTTCTTCCACTGTGATGGCGAGGTTTTGGTGCTTCTTCTTCAGTTCCTGCAGGTGTGAAGTTAAGCTCATCATGTCCTCCTTTTTGCTTTGGGCATGTCCAGTGCAGCACAACTTTTACATTCTGTCACGCCGCACCCGCAGCATTGCTTTACGCAGGCTCAAGGCGATGCTCGGAACTCCGCTCACCCGTCAAAGGTGATCGGTTTTCCGTCACGCAAGGCTGCTTTGACGACATTTGTATAATCCTCGCCGTCTTCAAGGTGGGACGCGCGGGCGTGAAGCACGAGCGGGGCACAGAGGCGGAAAGCCGCCCTGCCGCCCTTGCGTCCACGGGCGAGAATCAGCCGGGGCGCGCGGCCCTCGCGCGGGGCCAGCGGCAGCACCTCGACAGAGCCCAGATGCGTGCCGAGAGCGGCCAGAAGCTCGGGCAGGCGCTCGACCCGTTGGACGAAGGTCGCGGTGCCGCGGGGCTTCAGCCGCTTTGCCGCCAGCGCCACCCAGTCCGCGAGCGGCAGCGCCCCGGCCAGCGCCAGCTCGACCCCGGCATCGGGCGCGGCGCTGCGCTTGCCTTCCTCGAAATAGGGCGGGTTGGCGAGAACGTGATCGAAGCTGCGCGCCTTCAGCTCCGTCGGCGGCGCCGAAAGGTCCGCCTCGAGGATCTCGCCCTGCAGGCCGTTCTCGGCAATGTTACGCCGCGCGAGCGCGGCATAGGCCGGCTGGATCTCGACCCCGGCAAGCCGCAGGCCCGCGACCCTCACCCCGAGGCACACCAGCGCCGGGGCGGCACCGCAGCCAAGCTCCAGCACCTCCTGCCCCGGCCGCGCCTCGACGCTTGCCGCCAGCAGCACGGGATCGACCCCGGCGCGATAGCCAAGCCCCTGTCTTGGCTGCCATATTCGCGCCATACCGCCAAGGAAATCGTCGCGCCGCAGCGCCTCTTCGGGGAAGGGGTCGTGCCTCATGCCCCGGACTCGAAACGGATGCCGAAGTCGCGCAGCACCCGCTGCGCGGCCTGCAGATCACCGCTCCGCACCATCAGGCGGCGCGGAAGTATACCCAGGGATCCCTCGAGGACGCTCATATTTACGTCCAACTCAAAGCTGTCTATACCCTGCCCATCAAGGAGGGTCTTCGCCAGCGGGATCAGCGTGATGTCGGTCGTGCGCAGAAGTTCTTCCATACTGGGGATTTAAGGACAGGGCCCCGGCCTTGTCGAGCCTGTGACGGGGGTCTGATGGGCTTGGATACGGCAAAAGCGAAACCGCACGATCGCCTTGCGACGATGCTGGCCGACGAGATGGGGGCGGTAAACGCGCTGATCCGCGAGCGGATGGCCTCGAGACACGCGCCGCGCATCCCCGAGGTCACCGCGCATCTGGTCGAGGCGGGCGGCAAGCGCCTGCGCCCGATGCTGACCCTCGCCGCGGCCAATATCTGCGACTACGACGGCCCCTACCACGTGCACCTCGCCGCGACGGTTGAGTTCATCCACACCGCGACGCTGCTGCACGACGACGTGGTGGACGAAAGCGCGCAGCGGCGCGGCCGTCCCACCGCCAACCTGCTCTGGGACAACAAGTCCTCGGTGCTTGTCGGCGACTACCTCTTTGCCCGCAGCTTCCAGCTGATGACCGAGACCGGCAACCTGCGCGTGCTCGAGATCCTGTCGAACGCCTCGGCCACCATCGCCGAGGGCGAGGTGCTGCAGCTGACCGCGGCGCAGGACCTGCGCACGACCGAGGACATCTACCTGCAGGTGGTTCGGGGCAAGACCGCGGCGCTGTTCTCGGCGGCGACCGAGGTGGGCGGCGTCATCGCCGGGGCGGACCCCGAGCAGGTGCAGGCGCTCTTCGACTACGGCGACGCGCTCGGCATCGCCTTCCAGATCGCCGACGACCTCCTCGACTACATGGGCGACAGCTCGGCCACCGGCAAGAACGTCGGCGACGACTTCCGCGAGCGCAAGCTCACGCTGCCGGTGATCAAGGCCGTGGCGGCGGCGGATGCGGAAGAGCGCGCCTTCTGGCAGCGCACGATCGAGAAGGGCAAGCAGGAAGAGGGCGATCTCGAACACGCGCTGGCACTGCTGAACAAGCACGGCGCGCTCGAGGCTACGCGCGAAGATGCGCTCGGCTGGTCGGAAAAGGCGAAGGCCGCGATGGCGCGCCTGCCCCAGTCCGAGCTGCGCGACGTGATGATCGAGCTCGCCGATTTCGTGGTGTCGCGGCTCTACTGAGCCCGCGCCACCCGCTCCTTCAGCCCCGGCGCGGCATCGCCCGCGCCTGCTGATCCCCCAGCAGACCCTCGGCGATCCACCAGTCCGGGCGCGCTGTGCGCAGAACCTCTGCCGCCGCGCCCGCCTCACCCATGGTTGCGAAGAGCCCGAAGCAGGTCGCGCCCGATCCCGACATGCGCGCAAGGCCGCAGCCGGGCAGCGCCGCAAGCTCCTCCAGCACCGTGCCGATCACCGGCTCCAGCGCCCGTGCCGCGGGTTCCATGTCGTTGCGCATGTCCCGCAGCCAGGCGATCAGCGCCCCGGGACCGGAGAACTCCGGCAGGGTCTCGGGCATCGGAGGGTTCCGGCGCGAGATCAGGCTGCGGAAGATCTGCGGCGTCGAGACCGGCACCCGCGGGTTGACCAGCACGGCCGGCAGCGGCGGCAGCGCGACCGGCTCCAGAGCCTCGCCGATGCCGCGCACGCGAACCGGGCGGGACGCGAGGCACATGGGCACGTCGGCCCCGAGCGGCAGCAGCGCGGCTTCCGCCCGCGCGAGCCCCGCCGCGTCCAGCATATCCGCCTCGGCCAGCATCGCCCGCGCCGCGGCCGCGGCATCCGCCGAGCCACCGCCGATGCCCGAGGCGACGGGCAGCACCTTTTCGAGGACGATCGCCGCCCCCTGCCCCCCGCCCACCATGGCGGCGGCGCGCAGCGCGAGGTTGTCGCCATCCGCGGGAATGCCCGCGGCCTCCGGCCCCTCGACGCGCAGGCTCAGCGCCTCGGCGGGCGCGACGCGCAGCGCGTCGCCCACCGGAGCGAAGACGACCAGCGAGTCGAGCAGGTGATACCCGTCGTCGCGCTGGCCGGTGATGTGCAGGGTCAGGTTGATCTTCGCCGGGGCGAAGACGTCAGTCCACGTCATGCGCGACCTTCAGCGGCGGCCGGCCTTCCTCGGCCAGCACCGCATCCAGCCCCACCGCCAGCTTGCGGCGGATGCGCTCGGGCTCGACATCGTCCGAGGCATCCTCCCAGCCGACGAAGGACAGCGCGCGCTGCCACTGGAACCGCGCCTCGGTCTTGCGACCCACGGCCCAGTAGACGTCGCCGAGGTGATCGTTGACCACCGGGTCCACCGCCATCAGCTCGGCGGCGCGTTCCATGTGGCCGACCGCCTCGTCGTAGCGGCCCAGCCGGTAGAGCGCCCAGCCGAGGCTGTCGACGATGTAGCCGCTCTGCGGTTCTGCCTTGACCGCGCGCTCGATCATCTCGAGCGCCTCGTCGAGGTTCACGTGGTGCTCGACCATGGAATAGCCGAGGTAGTTCAGCACCTGCGGCTGGTTCGGCACGAAGTCGAGCGCGGCGCGGAAGTCCTTCTCGGCCGCCTCCCAGTCGCCGTTGCGCTCCTTGCAGATGCCCCGGGCGTAATAGAGGAACCATTGCGCCGGATCGGGCTCGGCAAAGGTCGCGAGCGCCCGGTCATAGGCCTCGATCGCCTCGGGGTAGCGCTCGAGCTGGCGCATCAGGTCGCCGAGCGCCGACTGCACCGCGGGCAGGTTGCCATGGGTGTCGGCCAGCTGCTCGAGCACCTCGACCGCCGCATCCATCTTGCCCTCGGCGCGCAGCGCGTCGGAGCGGCCCAGCTCGGCCACGTGGAAGGCCGCATCCTCGCGCGGCACGCGGCGATAGGTGGCGGCGGCCAGCTCGTACTGGCCCATCTTCTCGAGCAGTTCACCGGCCATCAGCAGGGCGCCCACGTGGTCGGGGCGCAGGAACTCGGCCACGCGCACGTGCAGCAGCGTATAATCCTCGGCGGATTCGCTGGCGAGCGCGCTGGCGATGGTGA
The DNA here is from genome assembly GCF_040409955.1 of Salipiger sp. H15. Classification (NCBI taxonomy): domain Bacteria; kingdom Pseudomonadati; phylum Pseudomonadota; class Alphaproteobacteria; order Rhodobacterales; family Roseobacteraceae; genus Salipiger; species Salipiger bruguierae. The sequence goes on along the minus strand of NZ_CP123384.1, from coordinate 1,566,300 downwards.
AGAACACCTCGGCGATGCCGTCGCGGGCCGAGGTGATGATGTCGAACGGCAGCGTCTCGCCGGCCTCTAGCTTGCCGCGCAGCTCGGCCATGCCCGGGTCGAGCTGCTGGCCGAAGGCCTCGTCGATCAAGGTGATGGCGTCGGCGTGGCGGTCGATCTGCGACAGGATCTCGATGCGCGCCAGCACCGCCCGGCGGGTCATCTGCATGGCCCCGGCGCCGGGCTCGGCGAAGATCGCCTCGGCCCCCTCGAAGTCCCCGACGGAGGCGAGGGCCATGGCCTTGTGATAGGCGGCAAAGCCGGCCAGCCCGCGCTCCTTGGCCACCTCGTCGAAGGAGGCGAGCGCGGCGCTCACGTCGCCGCGGCCAAGCTCGGCCCAGGCCTTGAGCAGCCCGTCGGCGAGCGGCCCGGCGGACTGGTCCGCCTCGACCCGCGCCAGGAGCTCGGCATAGTTCTCTTCATGCGCGAGCACCGCGACCTCGGCCAGCTGGCCGATCTGGCTGGTGTGGCCAAGCGCGGTCAGGCGCTCGGCCAGCCCCTCGGCGCGGATGAAGTCGCCAAGGCCGATGTTCGCAAGGGCCGCGCGCTCGAGCAGGTCGGCGTTCTCGGGGTCGTGCTTGACCGCCTCGCCGTAGTAGCGGGCCGCCGCCTTGAAGTCGCCGCTGAAGCTGGCCTGCCGCGCGGCAAGATAGTCGCCCGAGAGGCTCTCGGCCGAAACCGCTCCTGCCGCCATCAGCGCGAGCGCAAGAACCGTGCCGCGAAGTGTCCCGATTGCCTTGCCCGACATGCCGCCTCCTGTTGATTGGTTGACGTCGAGATTAGACCGCACCGCCCCCCGGCGCAATCCGCGCCCCGTTCACGGGGCGGCGAGCGCGGCGCCCCGCCGGCGCGGCCGGATGCCCATGCGGCAACTTCGCGCGGTGCGCGTGCATTAATTAGTTTGCATTGCCAATCATTGACACATACATGCAACCGCATGACTCAGGATTCCCTCCCCAGAGACCGCTTCGGCTTCGCCTTCGTCACGCTCGCCCGGGCCTGGCACCGCGTGGTCGACAAACGCCTTGCCGCGGCCGGGCTGACCGATGCGACGTGGCGGCCCCTCATCCATCTTGCCGAGGGCGGCGACGGGATCAGCCAGCGCGACCTTGCCGCGCGCATCTCGCTCGACACCTCGACACTGGTGCGCCTGCTGGACCTGCTGTCCGAGCGTGGCCTCATCGAGCGCCGCGTCGATCCCTTGGACCGGCGCGCCCGGCGCATTCACCTGACCGTCGCCGGACAGGCCGAGGTGGACCGCATCCGCGCCATGCTGCTGAAGGCCGAACGCGAGCTGCTCGCGGACATCGGCGACGAGGACCTGCCCGTCCTGCTCGAGCGGTTCGCGAAGATCTCGGCCCGGGCCGACGCCATGCTCGCGGACGAGGGGGTGGAGGCATGACCGCGGCGCTCGGGGCACTCGGCTTCGACCGCCCAAGGCTGGCCTTCGCCCTGCGCACCGCGGCGGCGGCCAGCCTTGCGCTGATCGTCGCGTGGCTGCTGGGGCTGGAACATCCGCAATGGGCCGGGATGACCGTCTGGGCCGCCTCGCAGCCGGTCCGCGGCCAACTGCTCGAGAAAGGCCTCTTCCGATTCGCCGGGACGGTGATCGGCACCCTTGCCGGGGTCGGGCTGATCCTCGCCATGCAGCTGCACCCTGCCCTGCTGGTGATCGGGCTGGCGCTCTGGGTCGGTCTCTGCACCGGCCTTGCCAACCTGCTGCGCGGCTTCGTCGCCTACGGGACGGTGTTGGCCGGCTACACCGCCGCGATGATCGCCCTGCTGGATGTCGGCCACCCCGAGAACGTGCTTGCGCTCGGCGCCGACCGGATGGCGACGGTGCTCGTGGGCGTGCTCGCCGCGCTGCTGGTCGGCTGGCTGTCGGCCCCGGTCGCCGACGGCACCGCGCTGCGCGCCCGGATCCGCGGCGTCCTCGCCGATCTTTGCGACCAGCTTGCCGCGTCCGCGCCCGATGCCGAGGCGGCGCAGCGGCTGGTCTCGGCGATGGCCGGCGTCGAGGAGGCGCTCGATCCGCATGCCGCCGGCTCTATCCGTTCGCACCGCGAGACCCGCGCCAGCCGCGCCCTGCTCTCGACCGCGCTGTCCGCCCTGCTCTGGCGCCGCGCCCACGACGAGGCGGGCCCGTCGGGCGCCGCCCGGCTTGCGCTGACCGAGGCCTCGGTTGCCCTGCGCGCGGGCGACAGCGCCACCGCCGAGGCGGCGCTCAGCCGCGCGGCGTCGCTGCCCGGCCAGTCGGATGCGCTGCAGCCGCTTGCCGCGGCCCTCGCCCGGTGGCGCGCCCCCGAGAACCGCCCGGCCCCGACCACTGGCGATGCGCTTCCGGTGGTGCTGCACCGCGACTGGATCGGCGCGCGCGAAGCCGCGATCCGGGCCACCGGCGCGCTGCTGCTCTTCGGCGCGCTCTGGCAGATCACCGGGGTTGCGGCGGGCGCCTTCCTGCTGCTCGGCATGTCGATCATGATCTCGGTCTTCACCACCTTCGAGAACCCGATCGGGATGCTGCCCTTCGTCTTCCTCGGCCAGTTCCTCGGCGCGGCGACGGCGCTGGCGATCCGCTGGATGCTCTGGCCGCAGGCCGCGGCGGACTGGCAGCTGGTGGCGATGATGCTGCCCTTCGTCTTCGCGGGCGCGCTGCTGGCCGGGCACAACCGCGGCATGAAGGTCGCCTTCGACTACAACATGGTGATGCTGCTCCTGCTGCACCCCGCCCTGCCGCTGACCGGCAGCTTCGCCACCTCGGTGCTGATGGCGCTGGCGGTGGTGGCCGCCCCGCTGGCGGCACTGGTCGCCTACCGTACGGTCTACCCGCCGACCCTGCGCCGCAAGCAGGCGACGCTGGCGCGGATGATGTTGCACGACGTCGCGGCGCTTGCCGCGGATGCGGGCGCGCTGCGGCACCGCACGGTCTGGCGCGCCCGGCTCTATCACCGGATGCTGCGGCTTTTCCGGCTGACCGAGCGCTCGGCCCGGGCGCAGCGCGACGCGCTCGACAGCGGGCTGGCGCTGCTCGACCTCGGCCACGCGGCGATGCGGGCGCACGAAATCCTTGCCGCCCCCGGCACCCCGCCCGCCGAGCGCCGCGCGCTGAAGGCGGCGCTGGCCCGGCTCGCACGCATCCCCGAGACGCCGGCGCGGGCCGAGGGCGCCTTCAGCCGCCTCGCCCGCCGCGCCACCGGGCCAGACGCCGAGATATTCCGCCACGCCGCGCGCAGCGCCGCGGTGCTGGCGGGCTGAGAGGCTTCAAATTCGCTTAAGCCAGCGGTGCGCGAGGGCCATCTTCCCGCGCACCGGCTGCGTCAGCACGAAGGGGTAGAGGTCGGGCAGGTCGAGCGCCCGGTTGACGTGGTTCACCGCGATCGAGAGGTCCACGGCACGGGTGATCAGCGCCTCGGTGTCCGCCTCGCGGTAGGGATCGTAGCCCTCGCCCGGCATCCCGGGCAGCCGCAAGCCGCTCGCGACGCCGCTGTCGAGGAGCGAGACGAGATGCTGCAGGTGCGCGAGGGTCTCGGCCCAGTCCTCGTGCGGATGGGCGGTGGCATAGGTGGTGATGTACTGCTCTCCCGGCTCCTGCGGGGCCTCGTAGTGCCGCTGCAGCGCCGCGCCGTAATCCGCGCGCTCGTCGCCGAAGAGCGCCCGGAACTCCTCCGGAAACGCCGGGTTCTCGGCGAGTCGCAGGAAGAGGAAATGCGCCATCTCGTGCCGCATGTGGCCCAGCATCGTGCGGTAGAGCTCGTCGAACTGCTCCTGCCGCTCGGCCAGCACCGCGCCGCTCGCCTCCGAGACGTTGATCGTGATGATCCCGTCCGCGTGCCCCATGACCACGTCCGCCTCGCCGTGCAGCGTCTCTTCCGAGAGCATGCGGAAGACCGGCCGCGCGCCCGGGTCGGTGGGCGTGAACCAGCCCCAGCGCGCCAGCTCGGCAAGCATCCGCCGCTTGGAGAGCTCGCTTTCCGCCCAGAGCGGCAGGTTCTGCTCGGCGCGCAGGTCGGGCACGGTCTCGGTCATCGCGCAGGAGCGGCAGAGCCCGCCCGCCTCGGCGATCCAGTTGCAGGCGATATCCTCCCGGTTGGCGCAATGCACGGCCCCGGCGACCATGGTCTGCGCGTCGGGATCGAAGCTGACCTCCTGCCCGCAGCCGCAGGCGAGGTTGTGGAAGTAGACCGGGCTCGAACAGGCGGGGCAGCGGAAGATTTGCATCGGGGATCCTCGGGCGCGGGAGTTCGGGGCGGAAACGGCGCGGGACGGTCCCGGGTTCCCGCGCCGCAGTGAAGCGGCAAGAGGCGGCCCATGGAAAGAGGTTTGCGTGACTCTGCGGCAGGTTGGGCGGCGGGGGGAGCACGCACCGGCGGCCTTCAGCCGGGAAGCCGGGGCGGCGCGGCCCCTGTCGCGGCGGCGCTTTCCTGAATCACCCTTGCGAAAACCGCCGCAGACACGTATATGCCCCTTCAACAGCGGCGCGTCGGTCCTGGCACCGAAGCTCCACCGGGAAACATCGACGGGCCGCGCGCCCGTATTTTTGTTTCCGAAGGAGTCGGAAGAATGACCGACCTCATCGCCAAGTCATCGCTCGACAAGCGCCTCGCCGAGATCGTCGGCCCCGTCATCGAAGACATGGGGTTCGAACTCGTGCGCATCCGCCTGATGGGCGGCAAGACCGCGACCCTGCAGATCATGGCCGAACGCCCCGAAGGCGGCATCGAAGTCGACGAATGCGCCGACATCTCGACCGCGGTCTCCGCCGTGCTCGACGTCGAGGACCCGATCATCGACGCCTACACGCTCGAGGTCTCCTCGCCCGGCATCGACCGCCCGCTCACCCGCCTCAAGGACTTCGAGACCTTCGAAGGCTACGAGGTGAAGATCGAGACCTCCGAGATGATCGACGGCCGCAAGCGCTGGCGCGGCGTCGTCGCGGGTGTCGAGGGTGACGAAGTGCTGCTCAACATCGAGGAAGGCGGCGAGGAGCAGACCATCGGCCTGCAATTCGACTGGCTGTCGGACGCCAAGCTGGTGCTCACCGACGACCTGATCCGCGACATGCTCCGCGCCCGCAAGGCGCAGGAAGTGGACGAAACCAAATTCGACGACATCGAGGCCGACGACGCGGCCGCTCAGGAGGACTAAGACCATGGCAATCACCTCTGCCAACCAGCTCGAGCTTCTGCAGACCGCCGAAGCCGTCGCCCGCGAGAAGATGATCGACCCCTCGCTGGTGATCGAAGCGATGGAGGAGAGCCTCGCCCGCGCCGCCAAGAGCCGCTACGGCTCCGAGATGGACATCCGCGTGAAGATCGACCGCAAGACCGGTCGCGCCACCTTCACCCGCGTGCGCACCGTCGTCGAGGACGAGATGGTCGAGAACTACCAGGCCGAGATGACCGTCAAGCAGGCCAAGCAGTACATGGCCGACCCCAAGGTGGGCGACCAGTTCGTCGAGGAGGTCCCGCCGGTGGACCTCGGCCGCATCGCCGCGCAGAGCGCCAAGCAGGTGATCCTGCAGAAGGTGCGCGAGGCCGAGCGTGACCGCCAGTACGAAGAGTTCAAGGACCGCCAGGGCACGATCATCAACGGCCAGGTCAAGCGCGAGGAATACGGCAACGTCATCGTCGACGTCGGCCGTGGCGAAGCCATCCTGCGCCGCAACGAGAAGATCGGCCGCGAGAGCTATCGCCCCGGCGACCGCATCCGCTGCTACGTCAAGGACGTGCGCCGCGAGGCCCGCGGCCCGCAGATCTTCCTGTCGCGGACCGCGCCGGAATTCATGGCCGAGCTGTTCAAGATGGAAGTGCCGGAAATCTACGACGGCATCATCGAGATCAAGGCCGTGGCCCGTGACCCCGGCTCGCGCGCCAAGATCGGCGTCGTGTCCTACGATGGCTCGATCGACCCCGTCGGCGCCTGCGTCGGCATGCGCGGCTCGCGCGTGCAGGCCGTGGTGAACGAACTGCAGGGCGAGAAGATCGACATCATCCCGTGGAACGAGGACATGCCGACCTTCCTCGTCAACGCGCTGCAGCCGGCCGAAGTGTCGAAGGTGGTTCTCGACGAGGATGCCGAGCGCATCGAGGTCGTGGTGCCCGACGAGCAGCTGTCGCTGGCCATCGGCCGCCGCGGCCAGAACGTGCGCCTCGCCTCGCAGCTGACCGGTCTCGACATCGACATCATGACCGAGGAAGAGGAATCCAAGCGCCGCCAGGCCGAGTTCGAAGAGCGCACCAAGCTGTTCATGGACACGCTGGACGTCGACGAGTTCTTCGCCCAGCTGCTGGTTGCCGAAGGCTTCACCAACCTCGAGGAAGTCGCCTACGTCGAGCTCGACGAGTTGCTGGTGATCGACGGCGTCGACGAAGGCACCGCCGAGGAGCTGCAGACCCGCGCCCGCGAGTTCATCGAGGAGCAGGCCCGCAAGGCTCTCGAGAAGGCCCGCGAACTGGGTGCCGAGGACAGCCTCATTGAATTCGAGGGGCTCACGCCCCAGATGGTGGAGGCGCTGGCGGAAGACGGCGTCAAGACGCTCGAGGACTTCGCGACCTGCGCCGACTGGGAACTGGCCGGTGGCTGGACCACGGTCGACGGCCAGCGCCAGAAGGACGACGGTCTGCTCGAAAAGTTCGACGTGGATCTCGCCGAGGCGCAGAACCTGATCATGACCGCCCGCGTGATGCTGGGCTGGGTCGACCCCGAGGAACTCGCTTCCGACGCCGAGGGCGATGAGCTCGACGCCGAGGATGGCGAGTCCGACGAGTCGGAGGCCTGAGCCCGAGATGAGTCGCGGAGGTCAGGAAAAGGACAGGGAAGACGGTCCCGAGCGGCGCTGCATCGCCACTGGCGAGGTGGAGCCCAAGGGCGGCCTGATCCGGTTCGTGGTCGGGCCCGAGGGTCAGGTCGTTCCCGACCTCGCGGGCAAGCTGCCCGGTCGGGGCATCTGGGTCTCGGCCGATCGCAAGGCATTGGAAAAGGCGGCGGGCAAGGGTCTCTTTGCCCGCGCAGCCAAGGCACCGGTGACCGTTCCCGAAGGGCTGCCCGACCTCGTCGAGGGCATGCTGGCCCGCCGGGTGGTCGAACTGATCAGCCTCGCCCGCAAGGGCGGCGGCGCGGTTTCTGGCTACGAGAAGGTGAAGGACTGGCTCTCCAAGGAAGAGGCCCGCGTCCTGATCCAGGCCGAGGATGGATCGGCCCGCGGGAAGACAAAACTGAGTACCCCCTACGGGGGCAACTACATCGGCTGGCTCACCGCGGACGAACTTGGGCTGGCCTTCGGACGTGAAAAGGTGATACATGCGGCGCTTGGCGCTGGTGGACTCACCAAACGTGTTGTAGAGGAGGCCCAACGTTTGAAGGGCCTGCGCGTCGCATCGGCAGACGCGAAAGCGGCAGCAGGGGCTGCCGCGGGCGGCAAAGGCCGCCGGAAAGGATAAGAGAATCTTAATGAGCGATAACGACGGCAAGAAGACTTTGGGTTTGCGCGGCGGGTCCCACTCGGGGAACGTGAAGCAGAGCTTCAGCCACGGCCGCACAAAGAACGTCGTGGTGGAGACCAAGCGCAAACGCGTCGTGGTGCCGAAAACTGGCGCCGCTGGCGGTGCAAAGGGTTCGGGCGGCGGATCGCATGGCGGATCGGGCAAGCGCCCGGCGGGCATCACCGATGCGGAGATGGAACGCCGGCTGCGCGCGCTGCAGGCTGCCAAGGCGCGCGAAGCCGAGGAAACTGCTCAGCGCGAGGCCGAGGAAAAGGCCCGCGCCGAGGAGCGCGAGCGCATGCGCGCCGAGAAGGAACAGAAGGAGCGCGAGCAGCGCGAGGCCGAAGAGCGTGCCAAGGCGAAAGCCGAGGAAGAAGAGCGCAAGGTCCGCGAAGCCGCCGAGGCTGCTGAAGCCGCCGAAGCTGCCAAGAAAGCCGAGTCCGTCGCGAAGAAACCCGCGGCGGCCAAGGAAGACGCGGCAGCCCCGGCAGCACGTGCCGCGGCAGCTCCGGGTGCCAAGCCCGCCACACCGGCCCAGCAGCAGCAGCGCAAGGCCGACCGCGAGCGCGAAGAGCGTGGCCGGTCGACCCGTGGCCGCGACGACGGCGAGCGCCGGTCCGGCAAGCTGACGCTGAACCAGGCCCTCGGTGGCGAAGGCGGACGTCAGAAGTCCATGGCGGCGATGAAGCGCAAGCAGGAGCGTGCGCGTCAGAAGGCCATGGGCGGCGCGCAGTCGCGCGAGAAGGTCGTGCGTGACGTGCAGCTTCCCGAGGCGATCACGGTGGCGGAACTCGCCAACCGTATGGCCGAGCGCGTGGCTGACGTCGTGAAATCGCTCATGCAGAGCGGCATCATGGCGACGCAGAACCAGACGATCGACGCCGACACCGCGGAACTCCTCATCGAGGAATTCGGCCACCGCGTGACCCGCGTGTCCGACGCCGACGTCGAGGACGTGATCAAGACCGTGGACGACAAGCCGGAAGACCTCCAGCCGCGTCCCCCGGTCATCACGATCATGGGCCACGTCGACCACGGCAAGACCTCGCTGCTCGACGCGATCCGCAACACCAACGTGACCTCCGGCGAAGCCGGCGGGATCACCCAGCACATCGGCGCCTACCAGGTGACGACGAAGAACGGCGACGTGCTGTCCTTCCTCGACACGCCGGGCCACGCCGCCTTCACCTCGATGCGCTCGCGTGGCGCTCAGGTGACTGACATCGTCGTGCTTGTGGTTGCCGCGGATGACGCCGTGATGCCGCAGACGGTCGAGGCGATCAGCCACGCGAAAGCGGCCAAGGTGCCGATGATCGTGGCGATCAACAAGGTCGACAAGCCGTCGGCGAATCCGACCAAGGTGCGCACCGACCTGCTCCAGCACGAAGTCGTGGTGGAAGAGATGTCGGGCGACGTGCAGGACGTGGAAGTCTCGGCCAAGACCGGCCAGGGCCTCGACTCGCTGCTCGAAGCCATCGCGCTGCAGGCCGAGATCCTCGAGCTCAAGGCCAACCCCGATCGCGCCGCACAGGGTGCGGTCATCGAAGCGCAGCTCGACGTGGGCCGCGGTCCGGTGGCCACCGTCCTGATCCAGAACGGCACGCTGCGGCAGGGCGACATCTTCGTCGTGGGCGAGCAGTACGGCAAGGTCCGTGCGCTGATCAACGACAAGGGTGAGCGCGTCACCGAAGCCGGTCCGTCGGTGCCCGTCGAGGTGCTGGGTCTCAACGGCACGCCCGAGGCAGGCGACGTTCTCAACGTCACCGAGACCGAGGCGCAGGCCCGCGAGATCGCCGAGTACCGTGCCCAGCTGTCGAAGGACAAGCGCGCCGCAGCCGGTGCCGCGACCACGCTGGAACAGCTGATGCAGAAGGCGAAGGACGACGAGAACGTCTCCGAGCTTCCGGTCATCGTGAAGGCGGACGTGCAGGGCTCGGCGGAAGCGATCGTTCAGGCGCTCGAGAAGGTCGGCAACGAAGAGGTGCGCGTGCGCGTGCTCCACTCCGGCGTCGGCGCGATCACCGAGACCGACATCGGCCTGGCCGAAGCGTCGGGATGCCCGGTCATCGGCTTCAACGTCCGTGCCAACGCACCGGCCCGCAACGCCGCCAACCAGAAGGGCGTGGAGATCCGCTACTACTCGGTGATCTACGACCTGGTGGACGACGTGAAGGCCGCGGCCTCGGGCCTGCTGTCGAACGAGATCCGCGAACACTTCATCGGCTACGCGTCGATCAAGGAAGTGTTCAAGGTCTCCAACGTCGGCAAGGTCGCCGGCTGCCTCGTTACCGAGGGTGTTGCCCGCCGCTCCGCAGGTGTCCGCCTGCTGCGCGACAACGTGGTGATCCACGAAGGCACGCTGAAGACGCTCAAGCGCTTCAAGGACGAGGTGGCGGAAGTCCACTCCGGCCAGGAATGCGGCATGGCCTTCGAGAACTACGACGACATCCGTCCCAACGATGTCATCGAGATCTTCGAGCGCGAGGAAGTCGAGCGCTCGCTCTGATCTCCCCTGCCCCACCGGGCGACAGAATTCGGAAAAGCCGGCGACCCTGGGTCGCCGGCTTCTTCGTTTGCGGCAGGTGAGGACAGGAACTGCCGGTTCGGGCCAGCCTTCTCTATCCTTGGAAATTCATGCGGATCGTGGCGGACAAAAAAATACGAGCCGCCTTCTCAGGCGACTCGCATGTCGTTGACTTCTAGGGGCGTGTATTCAGACCGGGCGCCCGGTGAAGACCTGCTGACCGACGCGGACGACGATCCGTCCATCGGGGAGGGTCTTCTCAAGAAAGCCCTGGACCGAAATGCAGCTACCCATGATGATGGTGCGCAACATGTTGTGTCCTCAACTAAAACTCTGTGATCGGAGTATTACTCCATGCCACGAGACAAAACTACACAAATATTGCATAAATCTGTTTCAATTATAGGCAAAACCGCCTGATTTTTCGCTGAAATTGTCATCATGCAACACTGTGGCCAAGAAAACGCTTGTCACAGGAGATCGCGGAGAATCGGGATCAGCGGCACGTCCGCCGGCGGCATCGGGTAGCTGGTGAGATCGCGCGCCCGCGCCCATTTCAGCACTTGCCCCTCGCGGGCGTGCGGCACGCCCTTCCACTTGCGGCAGGCAAAGAGCGGCATGAGCAGGTGGAACTCCTCGTAGGCATGCGAGGCGAAGGTGAGCGGTGCAAGGCAGCTGTCCCAGGTCTCGATCCCCAGTTCCTCGTGCAGCTCGCGGATCAGCGCGGCCTCGGGCGTCTCGCCCGGCTCGACCTTGCCGCCCGGGAATTCCCAGAGCCCCGCCATGGACTTGCCCTCCGGCCGCTGGGCGAGCAGCACGCGCCCCTCGACGTCGATAAGGGCAACGGCGGAGACGAGGACGATCTTCTTCATGGGCGGCGCTTTCGGCAGATGCGGGAACGCGAGGAGCAAGCCCCTCGCGTTCCTTGGCATATGTGCCCCTTGGCAAAGGGGCAAGTGCGTTACGAACGATAGTCCGCGTTGATGCTGATGTAGCCGTGGGTCAGGTCGCAGGTCCACACGGTGGCCGTGCCCTGCCCCAGCCCGAGATCGACCGAGAGTCTGATCTCCGGCGCCTTCATCAGCCGCGCGCCGTCTTCCTCGCGGTAGTCCGGCGAGCGCCAGCCCTTCTCGGCCACCAGCACGTCTCCGAAGCGGATGGTCAGCAGGTCGCGGTCGGCCGCGGCGCCGGACTTGCCGATCGCCATGACGATGCGGCCCCAGTTCGGGTCCTCGCCGGCGATGGCGGTCTTGACCAGCGGCGAGTTGGCGATGGCCATGGCGTGGATGCGCGCATCTGCGTCCGAGGCCGCGCCGGTCACGGTGACGGTCACGAACTTGGTCGCGCCCTCGCCGTCCTTCACCACCTGGTGCGCAAGGTCGAGGAACACGGTCTCGAGCGCCTCGGCGAAGGCGGTGTCAGCCTCGGTCACCTCGACGCCCGAGGCGCCGGTGGCGCCCATGAGCAGCGTGTCCGAGGTCGAGGTGTCGCTGTCGACGGTGATGCAGTTGAAGCTGCGGTCGTTGATCCCGCTCACCAGCTTCTGCAGCAGCGGCTGGGACACCTTCGCATCGGTGAAGATGTAGACCAGCATCGTCGCCATGTCGGGCGCGATCATGCCCGAGCCCTTGGCGATGCCGGCGATCTTCACCGCGCCGCCCGGCAGGTCGACCGTGACGGTCGAGCCCTTGGGGAAGGTGTCGGTGGTCATGATCGCCCTGGCCGCGCCGGCGATGCCGGTCGCGTCGAGCGAAGCGACAAGCTCGTCCACCTTGGCGGTGATGCGCTCGTGCGGCAGCGGCTCGCCGATCACGCCGGTCGAGGAAGAGAAGACGCGGCTCTCGGGCAGGCCCGTCGCCGCGGCCACGGCCGAGGTCACCGCGCGGGTGGACTCGATGCCGTTCTTGCCGGTGAAGGCGTTGGAATTGCCCGAGTTCACGATGATCGCCGCGCCCTCTTCAGAGGACGCGCCGATCTTGGCCTGGCAGTCGAGCACGGGGGCCGAGCGCGTGGCCGAGCGGGTGAAGACCCCCGCCATGGTGCTGCCCGCATCGAGCAGGGCGAGCATGACGTCGGTGCGCCCCGCGTAGCGCACCCCCGCCGCGACGGAGGCGAAGCGCACCCCGTCGATCACCGGCAGGTCGGGAAAGGCCGCGGGGGCCAGCGGGGAAACGGCGAGGGTCTTGGCCACTCAGTCCTCCAGCAGCTCGAGCTTCGAAAGGACCGAGGGGTCGATCTCGCCGGATGCGGTGCGGGTGATCTCGGCACCGGCCTCGGCCTCCTCCATGTAGGTCTTGACCGCTTCCTGCTGCACCTGCTGGGTGAGCTGGTCCTTCACCTCTTCGAGCTTCGGCGCTTCCTTGGCGCGGGTCTCGTTGAGCTTGATCACGTGCCAGCCGAACTGGGTCTGCACCGGTGCCGCCGAGATGGTGCCGGGCTCCATCGCCTCGACCGCCGCCTCGAAGGGCTCGACCATCATGCCCTTGCTGAACCAGCCGAGCTCGCCGCCGTTGGGTCCCGAGGGGCCGGTCGACTTGGATTTCGCCACCTCGGCGAAATCGGCGCCGCCGTTCAGCTCGTCGATGATCGCCTTGGCCTCGTCCTCGGTCTCCACCAGGATGTGCGAGGCGTTGTATTCCTGGCCCTGGTTGGCACCGGCGAACTGGGCGTCATAGGCGGCCTGCAGCGCCTCGTCGGTCACCGCGGCATCTGCCACGGCCGAAACGGTCTCGGCGGCGAGCAGCGTGCGGCGCTCGGTCTTCAGCGACAGGTCGACGCGCTTGGTCTCGACCGCCTTCTCGTCCTGGGCCAGCACCTCCTGCTGCACCAGCTGGTCGAGGATGCCGTCCCACAGGACGTCATCGCCAAGCTGCTGGTACTGCTCGGGCAGGCTGGCGCGCACGACCAGCATCTCGCCGAGGGTGATGTCCTTGCCGTTCACCGTGGCCACGACGGTCTCGGCGCTCAGGTCCTGACTCTGCTCCTGGGCATAAGCGGGCAGTGCGAGGGCAAGGGCGAGCGCGGCCGCCCCCAGTGTGGTGAGGGTTTTGGGCATCTAGGCGTCCTTCCTATTGGCCGCCCGCCACAGGGCGGCGTTGACACTTACCGACCTGCCGCTTACATCGCCTGAAGGCTCTGCAAGGCCGGTCGTTCCCCTGTGTCATATGGGTTGAGTGCGAGGCGGGCAAGCGGATGCCTCACGCAGAACACGACTTTGTCAGACAGGACAGGCAGGCCAAATGCTCGGAATGGGAAAACTCGCGCGGAAGGTGTTCGGTACGCCGAACGACCGCAAGATCAAGGCCACCCGACCGCTGATCGCACAGATCAACGCCCTGGAACCCGAGTTCGAAGCACTCGATGACGCCGGGCTGATCGCCAAGACCGAAGAATTCCGCAAGCGCGTCGCCGAGGGCGAAAGCCTCGATGCGCTGCTCCCCGAGGCCTTTGCCAACTGCCGCGAGGCGGCCAAGCGGGCGCTCGGCCTGCGCGCCTTCGACGTGCAGCTGATGGGCGGGGTCTTCCTCCACCAGGGTAACATCTCCGAGATGAAGACCGGCGAGGGCAAGACGCTCGTCGCGACCTTCCCCTCCTACCTCAACGCCCTCTCGGGCAAGAGCGTGCACGTGGTCACGGTGAACGACTACCTCGCCCGCCGCGACGCCGAGTGGATGTCGAAGGTCTTTGCCGCGCTCGGCATGACCACCGGCGTGGTCTACCCGCAGCAGCCCGAGGCCGAGAAGAAGCAGGCCTATGCCTGCGACATCACCTACGCCACCAACAACGAACTGGGCTTCGACTACCTGCGCGACAACATGAAGTCCGAGCTGGAGCAGATGATGCAGCGCGGCCATGGCTTCGCCGTGGTCGACGAGGTGGACTCGATCCTCATCGACGAGGCGCGCACTCCGCTGATCATCTCCGGCCCGTCGCAGGACCGCTCGGACCTCTACGTCGCGATCGACCGGCTGATCCCCGAGCTCTCCGACGAGGGCTACAAGCTCGACGAGAAGAGCCGCAACGTCACCTTCACCGACGAGGGCAACGAGGCGCTGGAGCAGATGCTGCACCGCCGCGGCATCCTGCCCGAGGGCCAGACGCTCTACGATCCGGAAAGCACCACCGTGGTGCACCACGTGAACCAGGGCCTGCGCGCGCACAAGCTCTACACCCGTGACAAGGACTATATCGTCCGTGACGGCCAGGTGGTGCTGATCGACGAGTTCACCGGCCGCATGATGGCCGGCCGCCGCCTGTCGGACGGCCTGCACCAGGCGATCGAGGCGAAGGAGGGCTGCCAGATCCAGCCCGAGAACGTCACCCTCGCCAGCGTGACCTTCCAGAACTACTTCCGCCTCTACCAGAAGCTCTCGGGGATGACCGGCACGGCGCTGACGGAAGCCGAGGAATTCGCCGAGATCTACAAGCTCGGCGTGGTCGAGGTGCCGACCAACCGGCCGATCGCGCGGATCGACGAGGACGACAAGGTCTACCGCACCGCCGGCGAGAAATACGCGGCCATCGTCGACGAGATCAAGAAGGCGCACGAGAAGGGCCAGCCCGTGCTCGTCGGCACCACCTCGATCGAGAAATCCGAGATGCTCTCGCAGCTGCTGACCAAGGCCGGGCTGACGCACAACGTGCTCAACGCCCGCCAGCACGAGCAGGAAGCGCAGATCGTCGCCGACGCCGGCAAGCTGGGCGCGGTCACCATCGCGACCAACATGGCCGGCCGCGGCACCGACATCAAGCTGGGCGGCAACTTCGAATTCCTCGTGATGGAGGCCATCGCCGCCGATCCCGAGGCCGATCCCGAGGACATCCGCGCCCGGATCGAGACCGAGCACGCCATGGCCGAGGCCGAGGTGAAGGAGGCCGGCGGTCTCTTCGTCCTCGCCACCGAACGCCACGAGAGCCGCCGCATCGACAACCAGCTGCGCGGCCGTTCCGGCCGTCAGGGCGACCCGGGCCGCAGCTCGTTCTACCTCTCGCTCGAAGACGACCTGATGCGCATCTTCGGCTCGGAACGGCTCGACAAGGTGCTGACCAAGCTCGGCATGAAGGAAGGCGAGGCGATCATCCACCCCTGGGTGAACAAGTCGCTGGAACGCGCGCAGGCGAAGGTCGAGGGCCGCAACTTCGACATCCGCAAGCAGCTGCTGAAGTTCGACGACGTGATGAACGACCAGCGCAAGGTGATCTTCGCGCAGCGTCTCGAGATCATGGAAGCGCAGGACCTGTCCGAGATCGTCGAGGACATGCGCCACGAGGTGATCGACGAACTCGTCGAGGCCCATGCCCCCGCCAAGGCCTATGCCGACCAGTGGGACATGCAGAGCCTCTACGCCGCCTGCATCGAGAAGCTGGGCATCGACCTGCCGGTCATCGCCTGGGGCGAGGAAGAGGGTGTCGACGCCGAGATCATCCGCGAGCGGATCGAGGAAGCCACCAGCAAGCAGATGGCCGACAAGACCGCGGCCTTCGGCCCCGAGACCATGCGCCAGATCGAGAAGCAGGTGCTGCTGCAGACCATCGACACCAAGTGGCGCGAGCACCTGCTGACGCTCGAGCACCTGCGCTCGGTGGTGGGCTTCCGCGGCTACGCGCAGCGCGACCCGCTGAACGAGTACAAGACCGAGGCCTTCCAGCTCTTCGAGTCGATGCTCGAGTCGCTGCGCGAGCGCGTGAGCGAGCAGATCGGCCGCGTCCGTCCGATGACCGAGGAAGAGCAGCAGAAGATGCTCCAGCAGATGGCGGCGCAACAGCTCCAGCAGCAGCGCCTCGCCGAGATGGCCCATGCCGTCGGCCCGAGCGAGAATGCCGGCATCCCGGAATCGCACGAGCCGCTGGTCGACGGGTTCGATGAAAACGACCAGGCGACCTGGGGCAACCCCAGCCGCAACGACCCCTGCCCCTGCGGCTCGGGCAAGAAGTTCAAGCACTGCCACGGCAGCCTCGCCTGACCGCGGCCCGGCCCAGGCCGGCATGACACGCAGGGCGCCCTCCGGGGCGCCCTTTCTCTTTCCGGATCACGCCCGCCTGCCCCGGGCCCGCCGCGATGACTCCTCGCCGCCGCCGCAACGTTGCCGCTTTTTCCGCGCAGATTGTTTCCCGTTCGAGTTCGAGTGTTGGGGACCATCATGGGACGGATGAAGACCTTCAGGCTTGCGGCAGTCACCCTTTGCGCCGCCATCAGCATCGGCTTCGCGATGCAGCAGCACGACGCCCGCGGCAAGCGCGCCGGATCGCTGCAGGTCGCGCAGATCCAGGACACCTCGTCCGCCGGCCTGCCGCCCCTTCCGCTCGACCGCACCGCCACCGCGAGATTGCCCGAGCCGCAGCTGCAGCTTGCCGCAGCCGTGGCCGAGCCCGCGATCACGCCCGCCACCCTGCCCGCTGAAACCGAGGCAAGACCCGCCGACTGCGCCGTCTCGATGTCGGCCCGCACCGGCGCGGGGGCCATGGTCACGCTGCAGATCGACGCGCCCTGCTTCGCCTCGGAGCGGGTGACCATCCATCACAACGGGCTGATGTTCACCGAGGTGACCCAGCCCGACGGCACCCTGCGGATCGAGGTCCCCGCCCTTTCCGAGAGCGCGCTCTTCATCGCCGCCTTCGCCAACGGGGCCGGTGCCACCGCCTCGGCCGAGGTCCCCGCCCTGCCCTTCTACGACCGTGTCGCGCTGCAATGGCGCGGCGAGAGCGGCCTTGCCCTGCACGCCAGCGAATTCGGCGCCGCGGACGAGGACGCCGGTCATGTCTGGGCCGCCAGCACGGGCGATCTGACCCGCACGGCGCGCGGCGAGGGCGGTTTTCTGACCCGCCTCGGCGATTCCGCCAGCCCCGAGGCGCGCCTGGCCGAGGTCTACACCTTCCCCGCCGCGGCGGCGACGAAGGCTGGCGCGGTCGCGCTGACCATCGAGGCCGAGATCACCGCGTCGAACTGCGGACAGGCACTCGAGGCGCAGACCCTCGAGCGGCGCGTCGGCGGCAGCCTGCGCGCCCGCGACCTGACGCTGTCCATGCCCGATTGCAGCGCCGCCGGTGACTTTCTGGTGTTGAAAAACCTGCTCGAAGACCTGAAGATCGCCGCCAAGTAAACGAGCGGTCAAGAGGCCCCGATGCGACAGGTCCGTGCGGCGATCCTCGCCGCACTTTTCATTCCGGGCGCCCTTTCCGGCCTCCTTCTTCCGACGATGGCCGAGGCGCAGGACGTCATCCTGCGCTCGCGCGATGGCGGCATCGAGCTCAGCGGCACGATGCTGGGCTTCGACGGCGAGTTCTACCGCATCGACACGCGCTACGGCGATCTGACGGTCGACAGCTCCGGCGTAGTTTGCGAGGGCGTCGGCTGCCCCTCCCTCACCGATTTCGTCGCCGAGCTGCGCATCTCGGGTGCGGCAACCATGGGCGATCTGCTAATGCCCGCGCTGATCGAGAGCTTTGCGCAGCGCAACGAGTACAGCGCGGAGCGCAGCACGCTCGCCGAGGGCGGCACGCGGATCACCCTCGGCGACGGCGGGCGGGTGATCGGCCGCTTCGACATCGCGCCCTCGACAACCGACGAGGGATTTGCCGACCTTCTCGCCGACGAGGCGGACATCGTCGTGGCGTTGCGCGAGGTGCGGCCCGCGGAGCTCGACCTTGCGCGACAGGCGGGGCTGGGCGATCTCGGCCAGCCGAACCGCAGCCGCGTGCTGGCGCTCGACGCGCTGATCCCGGTCGTGGCGCCGGAGAACCCGGTCACCTCGGTCTCGATGTCCGATCTCGCGGGCGTGCTCTCGGGCCGGATCGACAGCTGGCAGGACCTTGGCGGGCCGGACGCGCCCATCGTGCTGCACCTCCCGCCCGAGGGCTCGGGGCTGGTGCAGGCGCTCGAGGACCAGCTGCTGCAGCCCCCCGCCCTTTCCCTGCGCGGTACCGACACGCTGCGCCACGCCAGCGCCGCGGCGCTCGCCTCCGCCGTCGCGGGCGATCCGTTCGGGCTCGGCTTCGTCAGCGCGGCCGAGGTCGGCAATGCGCGGCCGGTGGTGCTGACCGGCAGCTGCGGCTTCCACCTCAGCGGCACGCGGCAGGCGATCAAGACCGAGGACTACCCGCTGACCATGCCGGTCTTCGTCTACATGCCCGCACGGCGGCTGCCAAAGCTGGCGCGCGAGTTCCTCGAGTTCACCCGCTCCGAGCCAGCGCAGATCGTCATCCGGCGCGCCGGGTTCGTCGACCAGACCCCCGAGGAGCTGGCGCTCGACGAACAGGGCGACCGGCTCGCCAATGCGATCAGCATCGCCGAGGGCGAGGCGGGCCTTGCCGAGCTGAAGCGGCTCGTCGCCACGCTTGCCCCGATGCGCCGGCTGACCACCTCCTTCCGCTTCGAGCCTGGCTCCTCGGGGCTCGACGCCCGGTCCCGGTCGAACGTGCAGCAGCTCGCGCGGTCGCTCGAGCTGGGCGAGTTCGACGGGCGCACGTTGGTCTTCATCGGCTTCTCCGACGGCGAAGGGCCGAGCGAGGCCAACCTGATGATCTCGGCCGAGCGCGCCGGCGCGGTCCGGGACGCGGTGATCGCCGCCGCCGAGACCGCCGATCTTGCCGGCATCACGCTCGAGACCGACGCCTTCGGCGAGGCCATGCCCATGGCCTGCGACGAGACCGTCTGGGGCCGGGAGGTCAACCGGCGCGTCGAGGTCTGGCTGCGCTAGAGCAGCCCCTCGGCCCGGAAGCTCAGCTCGCGTGAGCGGCCGATCACCAGGTGGTCGTGCAGGGTGATGCCCAGCACCTCGGCCGCCGCCTGTATCTGCGCGGTCATCTCGATGTCGGCGCCGCTGGGGGTGGGATCGCCCGAGGGGTGGTTGTGCACGAGGATTAGCGCGCTGGCATTCAGCTCGAGCGCGCGCTTCACCACCTCGCGCGGGTAGACCGGCACGTGATCGACCGTGCCCCGCGCCTGCGCCTCGTCGGCGATCAGCACGTTCTTGCGGTCGAGGAAGAGGACGCGGAACTGCTCGGTCTGCTGGTGCGCCATGGCGGTCTGGCAATAGGCGAGCAGCGCCTCCCACGAGCTGACCACCTGCCGCTGCAGCACCCGGCTGCGGGCGAGCCGGTGCGCCGCCGCCTCGACGATCTTGAGCTCGGTCACCACCGCCTCGCCCACCCCGTCCACGTCGCGCAGCCGCGGCGTGGGGGCCGAGACCACGGCGTTGAAGTCGCCGAAGTGTTCGAGAAGGCGGCGGGCGAGCGGCTTCACGTCCTGCCGCGGGATCGCCCGGAAGAGCACCAGCTCCAGCAGTTCGTAATCCGGCACCGCCTCGGCACCGCCGGCCAGAAAGCGGTCACGGAGCCGCCGCCGGTGGTCACGGATATAGGAGGGCAGGTCCCGGCCCTCCTCGGGGCGCAACGGCACCTCGTCGCCGGCAAAGAGCGAGGGCTGGCTGTCGGAGAAATGGCGCGGGCGGGTCATCCGGGCAGACTGCGCCCGGCATGGTTAGCGAAGGCTTAACAAGACCGGGCCGCCGCAGCCGAAAGAAAAACGGCGCGGGAGGTCCCGCGCCGTCCATCTTGGGTGACGAGGGCCTCTCAGCCCTTCATCGAATCCCAGAAGCCCTTGACCGAAGAGAAGAAGCTCTTCGATTCCGGGTTGTTGTCCTCGGACTGGTCCTCGAACTCGCGCAGCAGCTCGCGCTGGCGTGCGGTGAGGTTGACCGGGGTCTCGACCGCCAGCTCGATGAACATGTCACCGGCGACGCCGCCGCGCAGCGCCGGCATGCCCTTGCCGCGCAGGCGCATCTGCCGGCCGGACTGGCTGCCCGCGGGGATCTTCACCCGGCTGCGGCCGCCGTCGATCGTCGGCACCTCGATGTCGCCGCCAAGCGCGGCCGTGGTCATCGACACCGGCACGCGGCAATGCAACTCGGTGCCCTCGCGCTCGAAGATCCCGTGCTTCTTCACCTCGATGAAGATGTAGAGATCGCCCGGAGGCCCGCCGCGCATCCCCGCCTCGCCTTCACCGGCCAGACGGATGCGGGTGCCGGTCTCGACCCCCGCCGGGATGTTCACCGACAGCGCCCGCTCCTTGTGCACGCGGCCCTGGCCACCGCAGGAGGCACAGGGGTTCTTGATGATCTGGCCGAGGCCCGAACAGGTCGGGCAGGTCCTCTCCACGGTGAAGAAGCCCTGCGTCGCGCGCACCTTGCCCATGCCCGAGCAGGTCGGGCAGGTGACCGGCTCGGCGCCACCTTCGGCACCCGAGCCGTGGCACTCGCCGCATTGCACCGAGGTCGGCACGCTGATGGTCTTCTGCAGCCCGCCGAACGCGTCCTCGAGGGTCACGCGCAGGTTGTAGCGCAGGTCCGCACCACGCGCGGCACGCTGGCGCCCACCGCCACCGCGGCCGCCGCCCATGAAGTCGCCGAAGAGATCGTCGAACACGTCGGAGAAGGCCGAGGCGAAGTCGCCCTGCTGGCCGAAGCCGCCGCCGGGACGTCCGCCGCCACCCATGCCGTTCTCGAAGGCGGCATGGCCATAGCGGTCGTAGGCCGCCTTCTTGTCGGCGTCCTTCAGGACCTCGTAGGCTTCGTTGATTTCCTTGAACTGAGCTTCCGCATCAGGGTTGTCCGCGTTCCGGTCGGGGTGAAGTTCCTTCGCCTTCTTGCGATAGCCCTTCTTGATCTCGTCCGCGGAGGCCCCTTTGGCGACGCCGAGCAGCTCGTAATAGTCACGCTTGGACATACATGCCCTCCTTGGCCCGGAACAGAAAAGGGCCGGTCCGGCATCCGGACCGGCCCCCGTCTGGTTCCGCTATGGCTTAGCTGCGCTTGCGGTCATCGAGGTCTTCGAAATCCGCGTCCACGATGTTGTCGTCATCCGACGGGCCGGCCTTGGCCGCTTCGGGATCCTCGGCCTCGGAGGACGAGTCGCCCTCGTCCGCCTGCGCACGGTAGATCGCCTCGCCCAGACGCATGGCCGCTTCGGTCACGTTCTGGATGCCGGCCTTGATCTTCTCGCCCGACACGTCGGTCTTCTCGAGGTCATCCTTGAGCGCGGCGATTGCCAGCTCGATGGCTTCGATGGTCGACGGGTCGACCTTGTCGCCATGCTCCTCGATCGACTTCTCGGTCGAGTGGATGAGGCTCTCGGCCTGGTTGCGGGCCTCGACGAGTTCCTTGCGCTTGTGGTCCGCCTCGGCGTTCTCCTCGGCGTCCTTGACCATGCGCTCGATGTCCTCGTCGGTGAGACCGCCGGACGCCTGGATGGTGATCTTCTGCTCCTTGCCGGTGCCCTTGTCCTTGGCCGACACGGAGACGATGCCGTTGGCGTCGATGTCGAAGGTCACCTCGATCTGCGGCATGCCGCGCGGTGCCGGCGGGATGTTCTCGAGGTTGAACTGGCCGAGCAGCTTGTTGTCGGCAGCCATCTCGCGCTCACCCTGGAAGACGCGGATCGTCACGGCCGACTGGTGGTCCTCGGCGGTGGAGAAGATCTGCGACTTCTTGGTCGGGATCGTGGTGTTGCGGTCGATCAGGCGGGTGAACACGCCACCCAGCGTCTCGATGCCCAGCGACAGCGGGGTCACGTCGAGAAGGACCACGTCCTTCACGTCGCCCTGCAGAACGCCGGCCTGGATGGCGGCGCCCATGGCGACCACTTCATCCGGGTTCACGCCCTTGTGCGGCTCCTTGCCGAAGAACTTGGTCACCTCTTCGATGACCTTCGGCATGCGGGTCTGACCACCGACGAGCACGACCTCGTCGATCTCTTCCTTCGAGATGCCGGCGTCCTTGAGCGCGGCCGCGCAGGGCTTCAGCGAGGCCTTGATCAGGTCGCCGACGAGGCTTTCCAGCTTGGCGCGGGTCAGCTTCATGACCATGTGCAGCGGCTGGCCGTTCGAGCCCATCGAGATGAACGGCTGGTTGATCTCGGTCTGGCTCGAGCTCGACAGCTCGATCTTGGCCTTCTCGGCAGCTTCCTTGAGACGCTGCAGGGCCATCTTGTCCTTGGTCAGGTCGACCGAGTGCTCCTTCCGGAACTCGTCCGCGAGGTAGTTGACGATCCGCATGTCGAAGTCTTCACCGCCGAGGAACGTGTCGCCGTTGGTGGATTTCACTTCGAAGAGACCGTCGTCGATCTCGAGGATGGTCACGTCGAAGGTGCCGCCGCCGAGGTCATAGACGGCGATGGTCTTCGATTCTTTCTTGTCGAGGCCGTAGGCCAGCGCAGCCGCGGTCGGCTCGTTGATGATGCGCAGCACTTCGAGGCCGGCGATCTTGCCGGCGTCCTTGGTGGCCTGACGCTGGGCGTCGTTGAAGTAGGCCGGAACCGTGATGACGGCCTGGGTCACTTCTTCGCCGAGGTAGCTCTCGGCGGTTTCCTTCATCTTCCCGAGGATGAAGGCGGAAATCTGCGACGGGGAGTACTTGTCGCCCTTTGCTTCAACCCAGGCATCGCCATTGCCGCCGTCCACGATCTTGTAGGGGACGATGTTCTGGTCCTTGGTCACTTCCGCATCGGTGGTGCGGCGGCCAATCAGACGCTTCACGGCGAAGATGGTGGCTTCCGGGTTGGTCACGGCCTGCCGCTTGGCGGGCTGGCCGACGAGGCGTTCGTCGTCGGTGAAGGCGACGATCGACGGGGTGGTACGTGCGCCTTCGGCGTTTTCAATCACGCGGGCCTGGCTGCCGTCCATGATGGCGACGCAGGAGTTCGTGGTGCCGAGGTCGATACCGATCACTTTGCCCATGATTCGATCCCTTTTCCAATTCAAGGCGATGACGCGAGGCATACGGACCCGTTACGGCATCCAGCCCCGCTTGTTTCAGAAGCCGTCCGGCGGGGGCCTCGCGGCGTTCGAAGGGTATATAAGGAGGGGGTTTCGGCCCTGCAAGCGGCCTTGGCGGGGCTTTGCCTGCATTTGGCGGGAAATTCTTTGCACGCCGTGACGGAATGCCCGAGAAGAAGGCCATGTCCTCCCCTCTCGAGATTCGCGGATTCCGGCTGTTTCCGGGCCTTCTCGACCGCCCCGCGCAGGAGGCGCTGGTCGAGGTGCTGCGCGGCCTGCTGCGCGTCGCACCGCTCTACCAGCCTGTCACGCCGCGCGGCCAGGCGATGTCGGTCCGGATGAGCGCGGCCGGGCGTTTCGGCTGGGTCACCGACCGCAGGGGCTACCGCTACGAGCCGCGCCACCCGGCAGGGATGGACTGGCCGCCGATCCCGGCCGAGGTGCTGTCGATCTGGGACGCGGTGAGCGATTGCGCCCGCGCACCCGAATGCTGCCTGATCAACTGGTATGGCGAGGGCGCCCGCATGGGGCTGCACCAGGACAAGGACGAGGCGGATTTCTCCTGCCCGGTGGTCTCGGTGTCGCTCGGGGACGACGGGCTCTTCCGGATGGGCAACGCGGCGCGCGGCGGCGGGACCGAGTCGGTCTGGCTGAAGTCGGGCGACGTGGTGGTGATGGGCGGCGAGGCGCGGCTCAAGCATCATGGGGTCGACCGCATCCGCTTCGGCTCGTCGACGCTGCTGCCGCAAGGCGGGCGGATCAATCTCACCCTGCGCGTGGTCACCTGAGCCTCAGGGCAGCAGCGCGCAGCAGCCGCCGTAAGTGCCGCTGATCCGGTCGGTCAGCACCAGCGTGGCCGAAAGCCCGTAGAGCCGGTCCGACATGCCGTCGCTGCACTGCGAGTCGGGGCTCGCGACGAGCACCGCCTGCAGCCCCTCGGCTACTGCGACCGAGGAAAAGGGCGCGTACATGCCGCGCGCCGTGTCGAAGGGGCCCGCGCTCAGGCTCTCCGCCTCCCCCTCGGGCGTCGACCAGGACGCGGCACCGTTCTGCCTCACCTCGTAGCCCCAGAAGGGTTCGGTGCCGAAGCAGTGCAGCCCCGCCACGCCGGGCAGGCTGCCGTTCTCCTCGGGCGCAAGAAAGGCCATCGAGACCCACCCCACCCCCTCCTCCGTGACGATCCGGCCCCAGCCGCCCGCCGCGTCGCGCGCGGTGACCTCGATGTCCCGCGCCGAGGGGGCAAGCGCGCCGAGAATCTCGGCCCCGGCATCTGGCGCGGCACGCACGTTCAGCACGTCATCCGCCGCGACCCCGGTCACGGCATGGAGCGCGGGCAGGTCCTGCGCCGCTGCGCCACCGGCGGGCAGAAGGGCGATCAGGGCAAGGGCGTGTCGCATCAGGCTCTCCTCCGGGCGTCTCCTCCGCATCATGGGCGAGACGGGTGCCCCCGGTCCAGCCCGGGCAGCCACGCGCCTCCGGATCAGCGCCGCGCCGACCAGGAGGCCGAGGCGTGCTTGCGGGTGTAGAACTCGCCCATCAGCCCGATCATCAGCAGCACGATCGAGACCCAGAGCGCGTATTCCCAGCTCGAATTGCGCGGGAAGTAGTTGGCGAAGGCGTAGCCCCGGCTCTGGTCGATGGTGTGGAAGAGCGGGTTCCAGTCGAAGATCGCCAGCATCCCCGGGGTCAGCGAGTTGGCCACGAACATCTTGCCCGAGGCGATCATGTTGGCGCGCTGGTAGATCGTCGTGAGGATCGACACCGGCGTCGGGAACCATGGCTTGGCGGCGAGGAAGACCATGCCGATCGCCGCCCCCGAGAACCACGACAGCATCAGCATCGCCAGCGCGCCGATGGGATCGTGGATCTCGGACATGACGAAGGGATTGAAGGCCACGTCGTAGACGAAGAGGATCGCGAAGAGCGACAGCACCTGCACGTAGAGCGTCGAGAGCATGGCCGAGGCGATGGCGATCGCGGTGTTCATCGGCGCGTGCTGCATCATCGGGCTCGCCGGGCCCTCTGAGCCCGCGACCGCCCCCAGCGTCTTCGAATGGGTCATGTAGAGGAAGACCCCGGTCATGATGTAGATCATGAAGTCGCCGCGGATCGCCGTGCCCCGCATCCCGAGGACGTGGAACATGAAGTAGAAGGCCAGCACGAAGATGATGGTCTGCAGCATGTTCATGAAGATCGCCATGAACGCGTTGCCGTGGCTCTTGCGGACCGCACGTACCGAATTGTGGTAGATCAACTCGCAGATGTAGAGGAAGGAACCCAGCCGAGAGCGCGGCTTCGTGGTCTGAAACATGGCAACACTGCTCCGGTACTGGCGGAAACGGACGGGTCTGCTTGCCCATCTTGACGCAGCGCAGCATAAGAGTCGCAGGCCTTCAAATCAATAAATCCGCGTCGCGGATGGGAGTAATGCTTTGAATTATGAAAATCTTGTTGCCGTGATCCGACGCCTCGCCCTCGAAGCCGGGGACAGGATCATGGAAATTTACAACTCCGATGATTTCGAAGTGAAGTCCAAGTCCGACGCAAGCCCCGTGACCGAGGCCGACGAAGCCGCCGATGCGCTGATCTCCGCCGGCCTGCGCGAGGCCTTCCCCGACATTCCGCTGGTGACCGAGGAGCAGGCCGACAGCCACGATCTCGACGCGATGACCTTCCTCATCGTCGACCCGCTCGACGGCACCAAGGAGTTCGTCAACCGCCGCGGCGATTTCACCGTGAACATCGCGCTGGTCGAGGACGGCGTGCCGACCATCGGCGTGGTCTATGCCCCGGCGCAGGACCGCATGTTCTACACCGACAGCGTCGGCAACTCGGTCGAGGAGATGGGCCCCTTCGACAAGCAGGCCCCCGGCGAGATCAAGCCGATCCGCGTCTCGGCGCCGGACAATTCCGCGCTGATGGTGGTCGCCTCCAAGTCGCACCGCGACCAGGCCACCGACGACTACATCGGCAAGTACGACGTCGCCGACATGAAGAGTGCCGGTTCCTCGCTGAAGTTCTGCCTCGTGGCCACCGGCGAGGCGGACCTCTACCCGCGCCTCGGCCGCACGATGGAATGGGACACCGCCGCCGGTCAGGCCGTGCTGCAGGGCGCGGGCGGGCGCGTCGTGCGCTTCGACAACCACGCGCCGCTCTCCTACGGCAAGGCCGGGTTCGCCAACCCGTTCTTCATCGCCTATTCGCCCGACGTCGCGCTGAAAGAGGCGTGACCCGGGAATGACCGCCCAGCCGGTCAGCGTGGTGATCGTCAGCCGCGGACGCCCCGCGGAGCTCGATCTCTGCCTGACCGGCGTGGCGCAACTCGACCATCCCGCCTTCGAGGTAGTGGTGGTCGCCTGCCCCGCGGGGGCCGCCGCCGTCGAGGCGCGGCCCGACCGGGCCAGCATCAAGTTGCTCAGCTTCGACGAGGCCAACATCTCGGCCGCGCGCAACCTCGGCATCGCGCAGGCGGCGGGAGAGATCGTCGCCTTCATCGACGACGACGCGGTGCCCGAGCCGCTCTGGCTCCACCACCTCTGCGCCCCCTTCGCCGACCCGGGCATCGCCGCCACCGGCGGCTTCGTTCGCGGGCGCAACGGCATATCCTTCCAATGGCGCGCGCGCGCGGTCACCGGCGACCTGCGCGAGCGCGAACTGGCGCTCGGCGCGCCCGGCCCGCACGTCCCGGACCTGCCGCCGGGCGAGACGGTGAAGCTGCAGGGCACCAACATGGCGCACCGGCGCGACCTGCTGGCCGCCATGGGCGGGTTCGACCCGGCCTTCCGCTTCTACCTCGACGAGACCGACCTCGACCTGCGCCACGCGGCGGCCGGGCACCGCATCGCCATCAACCCGCTCGCCGAGGTCCACCACGGCTACGCGCCGAGCCTGCTGCGCAGCGCCGACCGCGTCCCGCGCGACCTGACCGAGATCGGCGCCTCGATCCGCTGCTTCCTCGACCGGCATTGCCCCGACGCCGAGCGCGACCGCGCCTGGCAGCGGCTGCGCGCGGAACAGCGGGCGCGGCTGCTCCGCCTCATGCAGCGCGGCCCGCTCGGCGCGGACGATGTGTCGCGGCTGCTCCGGGGGCTCGACGCCGGATGGCGGCAGGCGGAAAAACGCAGCCCAGACAATGAGCAACAGCCGATCGGCGCCGCAATCACGCCATTCCTTGCCTACCCCGGGCGCCCGGGCGCCGAGCGCGTCGTTCTGTCAGCAAGCCTCGGACAACGGGACGCCGCCCGGAAGAAGGCAAAACGGTGCGCGGCCGCCGGGAATATCGTCACAATCTACAGCTTCTCGCGGACCGCCTTCTACCATCGGGTCAGGTTCCATCCCGGCGGGTTCTGGGAGCAGACGGGCGGCCTGTTCGGACGCAGCGACCGGAGCAGCAAGTTGCTGAAATTCTGGCGTTTCACCGCGAGATTGAGCGAAGAAGCATCGCGCAACGCGGGCGTGCGCGGGCGGACGGGCGCTTAGCCCTTCCCTCCCCCGTAGATTTACTTTTACGCTGTCGCAGCAATATGATTGTTATGAATTGATTCACGTCTAAGCCTTCAGGCCTAGCACCAATCCCAGGAGCACCTTTCATGGCCCGCAAAGTTACAAAAGCAATTTTCCCGGTCGCCGGTCTCGGCACACGCTTTCTCCCCGCCACGAAGTCGGTTCCCAAGGAAATCATGACCCTGGTCGACCGTCCGCTCGTCCAGTACGCCATCGACGAGGCACGCGCCGCCGGGATCAAGGAATTCATCTTCGTCACCTCGCGCGGCAAGGGTGCGCTCGAGGACTATTTCGACCATGCGCCGCAGCTCGAGCGCGAGCTGGAATCGAAGGGCAAGGACAAGCTCCTGAAGATCCTTCAGGACACCAACATGGACTCGGGCGAGATCGCCTACATCCGCCAGCACAAGGCTCTCGGCCTCGGTCACGCGATCTGGTGCGCGCGTCGGCTGATCGGCAACGAGCCCTTTGCGGTGATGCTGCCCGATGACGTGATCGCCGCCGACAAGCCCTGCCTCCAGCAGATGGTCGAGGCCTACGAGGAAGTGGGCGGCAACATGGTCGCCGCGATGGAAGTGCCCGCCGCGCAAGCCTCGTCCTACGGTATCCTCGACGTGCAGGAAGACATGGGCTCGCTGGTCTCGGTCAAGGGCATGGTCGAGAAGCCCGCGCCTGGCACCGCGCCGTCGAACCTCGCGGTGATCGGCCGCTACATCCTGTCGCCGCAGGTGCTGCAGAACCTCGAGGACAAGCAGGTCGGCGCCGGCGGCGAGATCCAGCTGACCGACGCGATCGCCAAGCAGATCGGCACCGACGAGGGGGTCTACGGCTTCCGCTTCAACGGCCAGCGCTTCGACTGCGGCTCCAAGGCGGGCTTCCTGCAGGCGACCGTGGCCTTCGGCCTCAGCCGCGACGAGCTGCGCGACGATCTCGAAGGCTACCTGCACGAGGTGATGTCCTCGCGCAAGGCGGCCCAGTAAGGACGCGCCAGAGCCCGCTGTATGACACATGTACTGGTAACCGGCGGAGCGGGCTACATCGGCTCGCACGCCTGCAAGGCCCTCAAGGCGGCGGGCTACACGCCCGTCACCTATGACAACCTGGTCACCGGCTGGCAGCAGGCGGTGAAATTCGGTCCCTTCGAGAAGGGCAGCCTGTCGGACCGCGCGCGGCTCGACGAGGTCTTCGCCAGGTACCAGCCGGTCGCGGTGATGCATTTCGCCGCGCTCAGCCAGGTCGGCGAGGCCATGACCCAGCCCGGGCTCTACTGGCGCAACAATGTCGAGGGCTCGCTGACGCTGATCGAGGCCGCCTGCGCCGCGGGCTGCCGGAATTTCGTCTTTTCCTCGACCTGCGCCACCTACGGCGAGCATGACAACGTCGTGCTCGACGAGGAGACGCCGCAGATCCCGCTCAACGCCTATGGCGCCTCGAAACGGGCGGTCGAGAACATCCTGCGCGACTTCGCCGCCTCGGACGGGCTGAACCACGTGATCTTCCGCTACTTCAACGTGGCAGGCGCCGACCCCGAGGGCGAGGTGGGCGAGCATCACCGCCCCGAGACGCACCTCATCCCGGTCATGCTGGAAGCAATCGACGGCAAGCGCCCGGCGCTGACCATCCACGGCACCGACTACGACACTCCGGACGGCACCTGCATCCGCGACTACGTGCACGTCATGGACCTCGTGGACGCGCATGTGCTGGGGCTGAAATGGCTCGAGGCGGGCAAGCCCTCGTCGGTGTTCAATCTCGGCACCGGCAAGGGCTTCTCGGTCCGCGAGGTGATCGACGCCTCGCGCACAGTGACCAACCGCGAGGTGCCGCATTCCGAGGGTCCGCGCCGGGCGGGCGACGCGACGAAGCTGGTCTCGGGCTCGACCCGGGCGCTGGCCGAGCTCGGCTGGGAGCCCGCGCGCTCGACCATGCCGCAGATGATCGCCGATGCCTGGAACTGGCATCTGAATGGGCACTACGATCACTGAGCCCCGACAGCCCCCCGCCCGCCTGCTCGACCTGACCCGGCTGGTCAGCCGCGCGGGCCGGGTGATGACCGGGGTCGACCGGGTGGAATACGCCTATCTGGACCGGCTCCTGCAGGGGCCGGTTCCGCTTTTCGGGCTGGTGCAGACCTCCCTGGGCTACCTGCTGCTGGACCGCGCCGGTTGCGCGGCGCTGCGCGCCCGGCTCGACGCGGACGACTGGCCCGAGCCCGACCTGCTGGCCCGCCTCGCCCGAAGGAAGGACACCGCCCGCGCCGGGGCCGAGACCGCGCTGCGCGGCGTTGCCCTTGCCCGCACCCCCGCCGCCCTGCTTGGCCGGACCTTGCGCCGGCACCTCCCGCCGGGCACGACCTATCTCAACACCGGCCATTCCAACTTCTCGCAAGGGGTGATCGACGCCCTGCGCGGGGTCGAGGGGAGGCGCATCGCGGTGCTGGTGCACGACACCATCCCGCTCGACTGGCCGCAGTACCAGCGCGAGGGCAGCGCCCAGCGCTTCGCCGCCTTCCTGAAGCGCGTGGGCGAGAACGCCGACCTGGTGATCTGCAATTCCGAGGTGACCCGGACCGACATCGCCCGGCACCTCGGCCCGGTGCCCCTGCCCGAGGCCGTCGTGGCCCATCTCGGCGTCACGCCGCCCGATCCCGGCACCCCGCCCGAGGGGCCGTGGACCGGGCAGCCTTACTTCGTCGTGCTGGGCACGATCGAGCCGCGCAAGAACCACGCGCTGCTGCTCGACATCTGGCGCGAGCTTGCCCCGCCCGCGCAGCTGCTGATCTGCGGCGCGCGCGGCTGGAACAATGCCGGGGTCTTCGCCGCACTGGACGCGGGTATCCCAAGGGTCCACGAAATGCCCGGCCTGGGCGATGCCGAGATCGCCGGCCTGCTCCGGCAGAGCGCCGGACTGCTTTTCCCAAGCTTTGCCGAGGGCTACGGGCTTCCCCCCGTCGAGGCGGCGGGGCTCGGCGTGCCCGTGCTCGCCGCGCCACTTCCGGTCCTGCGTGAAGTGCTTGGCGACATACCCATTTACGCAGACGAATCGGACCGGTATCTTTGGGCCTCAAGAATAAGGCAAATGGCCAAGGGGTATCGGGCGCAACCGGACGAGGCGGCAGGCACGCAGGCAGGGTATTTCCCGCCGACGTGGGATGCCCATTTCAAAGCCGTGTTAACCCTGATCTGATATCCGGCCTCCGGGCCGGCTCCGGGGTTCTGCCCCGAACGAGGGAAGTTGCGTGGGTGCATGGCAGTCATACAGGCTTCGGCTGCAGCGCAAGCGGTGGCTGATCCGGGCGTTCCGCAAGCGGCGGGAGCTGCGCTGCGTCGCCGACCGCACCGACCGCATCCGCCCCTCGGACCTGATCGTCTTCTGCACCGCCCGGAACGAGGGCGTGCGCCTGCCGTGGTTCCTCAAGTACTACCGCGACATGGGCGTGAACCATTTCGTCATGGTCGACAACGACAGCACTGACGGCTCGCTCGACTATCTCGCCCGGCAGGATGACGTCTCGGTCTGGCACACGCGCGGCAGCTACAAGCGGTCGCGCTTCGGCATGGACTGGATCAACTGGCTGCTGCGCAAGTACGGCGACGGGCACTGGGTGCTGGTGGTCGATCCCGACGAGCTCTTCCTCTACCCGTTCTGCGACACCCGGCCGCTGCGCGCGCTGACCGACTGGCTCGACGCCTCGTCGATCAAGAGCTTCTCGGCCATGCTGCTCGACATGTACCCCAAGGGCCGGCTCGACGCGCAGCCCTACACCGCCGGGCAGGACCCGTTGGAGATCGCATCGTGGTTCGACGCCGGGAACTACTCGGTCACGCGCAACAGCCGTTTCGGCAACCTCTGGATCCAGGGCGGGCCGCGCGCACGGATGTTCTTCGCCGACCAGCCCGAGCGCGCGCCCGCGCTGAACAAGGTGCCGCTGGTGAAATGGGACCGGCGCTACGCCTATGTCAGCTCGACCCACATGCTGCTGCCGCGCGGGCTGAACCTCGTCTACGACGAATGGGGCGGCGAGAAGGCCTCTGGCCTCCTGCTGCACACCAAGTTCCTCGACACGTTCAACGCCAAGGCCGAGGAGGAACTGAGCCGCAAGCAGCACTACGCCGGCTCGACCGAGTACATCGCCTATGCGAGCGGCATCCGCGACAACCCCGATCTCTGGTGCAAGTGGTCCGAGAAATACATCAACTGGCGCCAACTCGAGATCCTCGGGCTCATGTCCAAGGGGAACTGGGCGTGAGCGTCGGGATCATCATGCTGGTGCATACCGCCTTCGACCGCGCCGAGCAGGTGGCGCGGCACTGGGCGAAGGCGGGCTGCCCGGTGGTGATCCATGTCGACGAGAAGGTGCCGCAGAAGACCTTCGCCGCCTTTACCGCGGCGCTGTCGGACCTGCCGCAGGTGCTCTTCTCGCGCCGCCATCGCTGCGACTGGGGCACCTGGGGGCTGGTGGCCGCCAGCCAGGACGCCGCCGAGCTGATGCTCGAGCGCTTCATCGACGTGCGCCACGTCTACCTGACCTCGGGCTCCTGCCTGCCGCTGCGCCCGGTCGAGGAGCTGGTCGACTACCTCGGCGCGCGGCCCGGGACCGATTTCATCGAGAGCGCCACCACCGCCGACGTGCCCTGGACGGTGGGCGGGCTCGACCACGAGCGCTTCACGCTGTTCTTCCCCTTCTCCTGGCGCCGGAACCGCTATCTCTTCGACCGCTTCGTCGAGCTTCAGCGCAAGCTGCGCGTCAGCCGCCGCATCCCCAGGGGCGTGGTGCCGCACATGGGCAGCCAGTGGTGGTGCCTGACCCGGCACACGCTCTCGGCAATCCTCACCTCGCCGCAGCGCGCCCGTCATGACCGCTACTTCAGGCGCGTCTGGATCCCCGACGAGAGCTACTTCCAGTCGCTCGCCCGGCTCCATTCGCGCAATATCGAGAGCCGGTCGCTGACGCTGTCGAAGTTCGATTTCCAGGGCAAGCCGCACATCTTCTACGACGATCACCTGCAGCTCCTGCGCCGCTCGGACTGTTTCGTCGCCCGCAAGATCTGGCCCCATGCCGACCGGCTCTACCAGGCCTTCCTGAGCCCCTCCGACAGCGCCGCGAACCGGCAGGAGCCGAGCCCCGGCAAGATCGACCGCGTCTTTGCCAGGGCGGTGGACCGCCGCACGCGCGGCCGCGCCGGGCTCTACATGCAGTCGCGCTTTCCCAACCGCGGCTGGGAGAACGGCGTGACCGCGACGCGCTACTCGGTCTTCCAGGGGTTTTCCGAACTCTTCGAGGAGTTCGAGCCCTGGCTCTCGCGCGCGACCGGGGCGCAGGTCCACGGCCATCTCTTTGCGCCCGCGCGGGCCGAGTTCGCCGAGGGCCAGCGGGTGCTGAACGGCGCGCTTCCCGACACGGCCGAGCTGCGCGACTGGAATCACAGGGCGTTCCTGACGAACCTCATCTGGAACACCCGAGGCACGCGGCAATGCTTCCAGTTCGGGCCGGGCGACTCGCCCCATGTCATGTGGGACCTCGCGCGCGACCCCAATGCGCAGATCAGCGTCATCTCGGGGGCCTGGGCGGTGCCGCTCTTCCGCTCGGGCGGCGACTTCGCCATGCTCCGCGCCGAGGCCGCCATCCTGCAGAAGGCCGAGCACCAGCTGCTAGACCAGCTGCGCTCGCCCGAGGCCAAGGCCCGCATCCGCATCTGGACCATGGCCGAGTTCATCGAGGCGCCGATGGAGCCGCTGCAGCTGGTCGTCGACGAGATCGGCCAGAAGGACCCCCGCCGCTTTGCCGAGGCGCCGGTCATGCAGGACCTCACCGGCTTCGGGCGCTTCCTGCAGAACCTCAAGAACCAGGGGATGCATCCCTATCTCATGGGCGATTTCCCGGTCGAACCCGCGCCCCGTCCCAGCAGCTCGCCCGCGCGCAAGCCCTACCTTGTGAAGAACTGAGTTTTCATGTCCGACCGTTTCGACAGTTTCGTCGTCTTTGCCGAGATGCGCACCGGCTCGAACTTCCTCGAGGCCAACCTCAACGCGCTCGACGGCGTCACCTGCCATGGCGAGGCGTTCAACCCGCACTTCATCGGCTATCCGAACTCGGCGGAGATCCTCGGCGTGAGCCTGGCCGAACGTGACGCCGATCCGCTGCACCTGCTGCAGGTGATCCGGACGCAGACCCCGGGCGGCATGGGCGGCTTCCGCTTCTTCCACGACCACGACCCGCGGGTGCTGCAAGCGCTTCTGGACGAAGAGCGCATCGCCAAGATCGTGCTGACCCGCAACCCGGTCGAAAGTTACGTCAGCTGGAAGATCGCCCAGGCCACAGGCCAGTGGAAGCTGACCAACGTCAGCAAGCGCAAGGACGCCCTCGCCGAGTTCGACGCCGGGGAATTCGAGGCGCATCTCGCGCGCCTGCAGGAGTTCCAGGTCCATCTCATGACCGCGCTGCAGGTGGGCGGGCAGACCGCCTTCTACGTCGCCTACGAGGACCTGCAGGACGTGGGCGTGATGAACGGGCTGGCGAAATGGCTCGGCGTCCGCTCCCGGCTCGAGGCGCTCGACGGCAAGCTCAAGCGGCAGAACCCCGAGCCCGTCGCGGAGAAGGTCGCCAATGCCGAGGAGATGGAGCGCGCGCTGACCCGGCTCGACAGGTTCAACCTCTCGCGTACACCCAATTTCGAGCCGCGCCGCGGGCCGGTGGTGCCCTCCTACGTCGCCGCGGCGGAGACGCGGCTGCTCTACATGCCGATCCAGTCCGGCCCGACCGGCACGGTGCGACGCTGGCTCTCTGCACTCGACGGCGTGCCGGACGAGACGCTTGCCGGCGAGTTCAGCCAGAAGGAGCTGCGCCAGTGGAAGCGCGCCCGTCCCGGGCACCGCAGCTTCACCGTCATCCGCCACCCGCTGGCCCGCGCGCACGAGGTTTTCTGCAGGCGCATCCTCTCAGTCGAGCCCGGCAGCTTCCGGGGCATCCGCAAGACGCTGGTGCGCAGCCATGGCCTGCCGCTGCCCGAGGGGGCGCCCGGCCCCGGCTACAGTCTTGCCCAGCACCGCGACGCCTTTGCCGCCTTCCTGATCTTCCTCAAGGCGAACCTGTCCGGCCAGACGGCGGTGCGGGTGGACGGGCACTGGGCGTCGCAGGCGCAGTGCCTGCAGGGCATGGCCGAGCTCACCCTGCCCGACATGATCGTGCGCGAGGAGGAGATGGCGGTCTACCTGCCGGCGCTTGCCATGCAGGTGGGCCATGCCGCGCCGCCCGAGCCGGAGCTGCCCGAGAGCACCGGGCCCCATGCGCTCGCGGACATCTACGACGCGACGCTTGAGGAGCTTGCCCGCGAGGCCTACCAGCGCGACTACCTGATGTTCGGCTTCGGCGACTGGCGCTGACCGAGCCGGCCGAACACGCGCCCTCCTGGTCCCAACGAAAAAGGAGCGGACCCTGCGGCCCGCTCCTTCCGGAAAGTCCTGACTGGTCGGCTCAGGCCGCCTGCGACGAGCGGTCCTCGGTCAGCACGGCGTAGAGCGTCGACGGATCGGGGTTGGCCCGCAGCTTGGTGCAGAGCGCCGCGTCGCGCAGCGAGCGGGACACCAGTGCCAGCGCCTTGAGGTGCTCGACCCCCGCGTCCTCCGGGGCGAAGAGGGCAAAGATGATATCCACCGGTTGCCGGTCCACCGCCTCGAACTCGACGGGTTTCTCCAACAGGATGAACACGCCGTGTACCTGGTCGATGCCGGGGATTCGCGCGTGCGGAAGCGCCACGCCATGGCCCACGCCCGTGGGACCGAGGCTTTCGCGTTCCATCAGAGCCTCCACCGCCGAGGCGGCGTGAATGCCATAGGCGGATTCGGCAAGCTCGGCGATGTCATGCATCAGCCGCTTCTTGCTGCTAGCCGCACCGATGACCTTCACGGCCTGCGGTTTCAGGAGTTCAAGAAAGGTCATTGACCGCCCTTTACTGTCTGCTCGAAGGCGCCGATCCACCGGCTGCTCTGCTCCTTACGGATCGATCCAGCCGATATTGCCGTCTTCACGCCGATAAACGACGTTCACGCCATCCTTCTTCTCATTGCGAAAGACCAGCACGGGGGCTCCGGCCAGTTCCATCTGCATAACGGCTTCGCCCACGGTCAGAGACGGGATTTTCGTCTCCATCTCCGCCACGATGATGGGCTGCAGCGTTTCGGGCTCATTGTCGTCGTGCGAGTCCTCTTCGCGCGCGAGGATATACGAGGCCGCGTTGTGGAGTTCAACGGGCTCCACGCGATCCTTGTGATGATCCTTCAGCCGGCGCTTGTAACGACGCAGTTGCTTGTCGATCTTCTCCGCGCAGCCATCGAAGGCGGAATAGATCTCGGTGGCCTTGTCCTTCGCCGAGGTGGTCAGGCCTGTCGAGAGGTGGACGGTTACCTCGCAGACGTATTCATGCGCACTCTTGGAAAAGGTGATACTCGCATCGGTCGGACGCCCGGAGTACTTGCCGAAAACCCCGCCAAGTTCCTGCTTGGCATGGGTTTGGAGCGCGTCGCCGATATCGATCTGCTTACCCGTGATCTGATAGCGCATCTTTGTTCCTTCTCTCTTTGGATCCGTATCGCATCCAGCCCGAGGGCTGCCTCAGATGTGGTGCGGATCAGGGGTGACGCAAGCCCGCTGCAGAAAGGTTCCGGGGGTCCCTCTCCTCAGGGGACGCGAGTTCCGGAGATGCAGAATAACGGAGCGTCATACCTTCATTTGAGGTCAGCATCCCCCGACTTGTCAATGATCTGTCGCAGGGCCGTGACGGCAGAATAGGCGGAATCTCTCGGAGAATCGCTTCAGCTGATGCGGAAATTCTCACCAAGGTAAACGCGCCGCACGTTTTCGTTCTGGACCACTTCGGCGGGGGTTCCGGACATCAGCACCTGCCCATCGTGGAGGATGTAGGCGCGGTCCACGATCTCTAGCGTCTCGCGAACGTTATGGTCGGTGATCAGCACGCCGATGCCACGCTTCTTCAGGTCGGCGACGAGATGGCGGATGTCACCGACGCTGATCGGGTCGACCCCGGCGAAAGGCTCGTCGAGCAGCAGGTACTTGGGATTCGCGGCAAGGCAGCGTGCGATCTCGACACGGCGCCGCTCACCGCCCGAAAGGGCCAGCGCGGGCGCCCGGCGCAGGTGCTCGATCGAGAAGCCGCCCAGCAGTTCCTCCAGCCGCTCGCGGCGGCGGTGGCGGTCGCTCTCGGCGATGTCGAGCACCGCGGCGATGTTGTCCTCGACCGACAGGCCGCGGAAGATCGACTTCTCCTGCGGCAGGTAGCCGATGCCGAGCCGCGCGCGGCGGTACATCGGCATGAAGGTCACGTTGCGCCCGTCGATGGTGACCTGCCCGCCCTCGGGGTTCACCAGCCCGGCAATCGAGTAGAAGGTGGTGGTCTTGCCGCAGCCGTTCGGCCCGAGCAGCGCGACGACCTCGCCCCGGTCGAGCTTGAGCGACACGTCGCGGATGACCGTGCGCTTGCGGTAGCTCTTGCGCAGGTGATCGACCCGCAGGCCCTGGCTGCCTTCGGTCACTGTAAGTTGGGGGCGTGCCATCAGTTCTGTCCTTGCCCGCTGCCGCCCTGGTTGATGATCGTCTGGACCCGCCCGGCCATCTGGGCCGTCCCGTCCCGGAGGTTCACCACCATCCGTTCGGAGGTCAGCGCGTTGCTGCCCTGCGTGAGCAGGACCTTGCCGGTCATCACCACGGTGCCGGCGTCGATGTCGTAGTCGGCGCGCTCGGCCTCGGCGGCTTCCTTGCCGCTGACCAGCGTGACGCCGCCGGTCGCCTCCATGCGCTGGATCCGCCCCTGCTCGCCGTTCTGGCCCTCGGCGTAGACGATCAGCACGCGCGGCGCGGCAAGGCGCATCTCGCCCTGCCCGATCACCACGTCGCCGGTGTAGAGCGCGGTGCCGTCGCCCTGGTTCACCTCCAGCTGGTCCGCGGTCACCTCGACCGGGGCGCTGGTGTCCTGGGTCATGCCGCCAAACGCGACCTGCGTGCCCTGCGCCGCGGCAAGGCCGGCCCAGGCAAGTAGCGCAATCGTCGTTATGGCGGTGCGGACCATGATGAACTCACTCTCGTTTCGGATCGTATATCAGCTTCACGCCATCCGTGAAAAGCAGTTGCACGTCATTGCCTTCCGCAGAGGAAGTGATTTTCAGCCGACCGGCGGTGAACGAGCCCGCGGGACCCTCGCCGCTGACCGGCGCGAGCGTCTCGGCGTCGATCCGGTCGAGCGCGGTGCGCATCTTCTCGGTCTCCATCACGTAGCCGGTCGAACTGGTGATGCGGACCTTGTCCTCGAGCAGCGCCCCCTCCCCGTCCTCGCGGATCGTCGCGAGGTCGGCGTCGAGCGTCAGGCGGCTGCCATCCGCCATGTCCATCGTGGCCGAAAAGGCGTCGGCCTCCAGCTCGCCGCTCGAGCCGGCGATCGGTCGGGCGCGTGCGGCGGTCATGGTGATCGCGTCGCCCCGCGCCGTGGTCCCGGCGTAATGCGGCGCCTGGACGGCGGCGGAATCCGGCACGCTGCCCTCGGCAAAGGGCAGGTCCTGCGAGGTCTGCGAGCCGCGCGACAGCAGGAACAGCGTCGACAGCGAGGCCAGCGCCACGAGCGGCAGCAGGATCTTCAGCCAGGCAATCAGCCTCGAATATGTGTCGCCGCGCTGCACCATCGGTCAGACATGCGCAAAGATGTCGGTGTCCGGCCAGCCGGCGAGGTCGAGCTTCGCGCGGGTCGGAAGGAAGTCGAAGCAGGCCTGGGCAATCTCGGCACGACCTTCGCGCGCGAGCATGGCGTCGAGCACCTCGCGCAGCCGGTGCAGGTGCAGCACGTCCGAGGCCGCGTAGTCGAGCTGCGCGGGTTTCAGCTCGGGCGCGCCCCAGTCGCTCGATTGCTGCTGCTTCGAGATATCGACCCCGAGCAGCTCATGGGTGAGGTTCTTCAGCCCGTGCCGGTCGGTGTAGGTGCGCACCAGCCGGCTGGCGATCTTGGTGCAATAGACCGGCGCCGCAAGCGCGCCGAAGCTCTGGAAGAGCACGGCGATGTCGAACCGGCCGAAGTGGAAAAGCTTCAGCACCTGCGGATCCTCGAGCAGGCGGCAGAGGTTCGGGGCCACGTCCTGGCCGCGGGCGATCTGCACGAGATGCGCGTCGCCGTCGCCGCCCGACAGTTGCACGACACAGAGCCGGTCGCGGTGCGGGTTGAGCCCCATGGTCTCGCAATCGATCGCCACGACCGATCCGAGATCGAGCCCGTCCGGCAGGTCACCCTGGTAGAGATGGTTCGCCATGATGGCCCTTTCGCTTCCCGCTCATCCGCATGCCCGCACATAGGCCCGTGCCGGGCGCCATGCAACCGCGCCAGCCACGACAATGCCGCCACATTCCGCCCGGACCACCCCGAAAATATGACGCCTTTGGCGCGTCATGAGGCACATTCTGGGCGCTCCGGTGAAGTGATTCGGCACGGCATCTCGCGGAATGCCCAGCATTGTAACATTTCGTGAGCTTGAGCGCTCACCCATGGCGTGTCCCTCCTGGCGATCCCGCGAACGGGCCTCCCGCCTCCGGCCTTCCACCGCCGCGCCCCTCTCCCCGCAGAGCGCCCGGGACCGACTGTTTCCGCCAGAAGCTGGCGCAGATGGCCCTCCCACCAGCCATTGACCACGTCGCGGCGACAAGTGAACGCCACTCTCCCGACTTAACGGACATTTAGGACAATCGCACGCGGCGCCCGCCGCGAACTGTTTCCGGTGCCGCCGCAGAGCGGGCAATTCGGCGGTGGTGAAACTCCCGCAATCCCCGCCGGCAAACCGCCCTGACCGGCTCCCCGACCCAGCGATCCCGCCCGGCGATCCGATCGGGTTCGCCCCCTACCCGTTCGCCCCGAAGTTGCACTCCAAAGGTTCAGTTGACGACAAGTCTAAGCAAATGCATAACCATTCCTGTCGGCGGAAGAGCCTTATTTCCGCCACATCTCGGCACTTGGGGTTGGTGCTTCCACTTTTGGGAGTGTTTGTGAGTCTGCTGACGTTCGTTCGGAACTGACACTCGGACATGGTCGGAAAAAGCGTTTCGCATTGCCCTGCGGGCTGTGCGCCGGGCGTCCGCATGCCGAGTTTCCGGAGAAGTCGCGTGCCGCCTTGCATTGCTTCCGTCGATGTACCTCGAGGAGGTCGACATGACGACGCATGCCCGCCAACCGCTTGCCGCGGTGGTCGAATTCGAGAAGCTGGTGGATGAGACGCTGCTCGGCGCGTCGCGTGCCGTGGCCTACCGCGCCCTGTTCAAGCGCCTGCTCGACGTGAGCATCGTGCTGATCCTCGCGCTGCCGTCGCTGCTGATCATCCTCGGCTGCGCGCTGCTGATCGCCCGCGACGGCCACTCGCCCTTCTACTTCCAGAAGCGCGTCGGCCAGAACGGCCGCGTGTTCCAGATGTGGAAGCTGCGCTCGATGCTGCCCGATGCCGAGCGCCTGCTCGTCGCCCACCTGCAGTCGGACCCGCGGGCCCGCGCGGAATGGGAGCACAACCAGAAGCTGCGCAAGGATCCCCGCATCACGCCGATCGGCCGCATCATCCGCAAGAGCTCGATCGACGAGCTGCCGCAGCTGTGGAACGTGCTGCGCGGCGAGATGTCGCTCGTCGGTCCGCGCCCGATGATGGTCGAGCAGCGCGCGATCTACCCGGGAACAGCCTATTACGCGATGCGCCCCGGCATCACCGGCTTCTGGCAGACCTCGGTGCGCAACGAGTCGAGCTTCACCGAGCGCGCCCGTTTCGACAGCGACTACCTGCGCGACATGTCCCTGGCCACCGACCTCAAGGTCCTGCTGCGCACCGTGCAGGTGGTCTGGACCGGCACCGGCTGCTGAGCGGCCACCGCTGATCGGCAAGGAAAAGGGCGCCCCGGTTTCCCGGGGCGCCCTTCGCATTTTCGAACCCGTGCGAGACGATCAGCCGTTCGGCAGGATCACGATCTCGACGCGGCGGTTCTGCTGCTTGCCTTCCGGCGTCAGGTTCGACGCGATCGGCTGCGCTTCGCCGCGGCCGATGGCCTGCACGCGGTAGGAGGGCACGCCCTGCTGCATCAGCAGCGAGGCGACCGAGGACGCGCGGCGCTGCGAGAGCGACTGGTTGTACTCTGCCGAGCCGTCGCTGTCGGTGTGGCCGATGACCTGCACGGTGGTGTTCGGGTATTCCAGCAGGCTGCGGCCGACGGTCGCGATGTCGCCCTGCAGATCGGGGCGCAGCGAGGCGCTGTCGGTGGCGAAGAGGATGTCCTGCGGCATGGTCACGATCAGGCGGTCACCGGTGTTGGTGATGCCGACGTTGTTGCCAAGCTGCTGGCGGAGCGCCGCTTCCTGCTTGTCGAGGTTGTTGCCGATCAGGCCGCCCGCGATGGCACCCGCGGCGGCACCCGCCAGCGCGTTCTTCACCGCGTCGTTGTTGTTGCCACCGATGGCACGGCCGGCAACGGCGCCGCCGAGCGCGCCGATCATCACGCCGTTCTTGGCCTGGCGGTTGGGGTCGTTGACGTCAGTACAGGCGGTCAGCGCCATCGCGGCTGCAAGCGTCAGGAATACAGTGGTCTTTGCCCGGAACATGGATTGCCTCGTGTCCTCGTGTCGTTGGCCCAAGGATGGGTGTGACCACAGTTATAGTGTCCCGGAAGGAGAGGCCAATGGCCGCATGCACACATTGTTGGCAAGTCTCCGCCCATGGCTGCAACATGGCGCGGTCAAACCGCCGCCTCCTCCGCCTCGAGCCGCGCCGCCTCCCAGGCGAGGATCGCGCGCTTGACCGGCAGGCCCCAGTGATAGCCGCCGAGCCCGCCGGACTTGCGCAGCGCCCGGTGGCAGGGGATCAGCCACGACACCGGGTTGCGCCCCACGGCGGTGCCGACGGCGCGCACCGCGCGCGGGCTGCCGATGGCCTCGGCGATTTCGGAATAGCTGGTGACATGGCCCGAGGGGATGCGCATCAGCGCCTCCCAGACCTTGATCTGGAAGGGCGCGCCGATGAGGTAGATCGGCACCTCGCCCTCCTGCTGCGTGCCGAAGGCGGTCAGC
Organism: Salipiger sp. H15; assembly: GCF_040409955.1. Taxonomy (NCBI): domain Bacteria; kingdom Pseudomonadati; phylum Pseudomonadota; class Alphaproteobacteria; order Rhodobacterales; family Roseobacteraceae; genus Salipiger; species Salipiger bruguierae. The sequence continues at coordinate 1,524,897 of NZ_CP123384.1, read as the reverse complement.
ACCCAGGGGCGCAGGAACATCGGGTCCTCGACGAACTCGGCATGCGGCCAGCGCGAGATCAGGTCGCGGAAGGTCTCCTCCGCGCCCGCCTCGGCGGCGAAGCCCATGCCGCAGATGCCCTTCTCGGTGCCCATGACCAGCGCCGGGCCGAAGGGGCTTTCGAACCAGCCCCAGAAGATCGTCAGCCCCGCGCCGCCGCGGGCGAAGTCGCCGGGGCTCATCGCCTCCCAGCGCAGGAAGAGGTCGTGCAGCCGCCCGCCGCCCGAGAGCCCCGCCGCATGCGCCGTCTCGAGCGTCGAGAAGCGCTCCGACAGCAGCGCCTTGGCGTGGCCGAGCGCGAGATATTGCTGGAAGCGCTTCGGAGAGACCCCCGCCCAGCGGGAGAAAAGGCGCTGGAAATGCGCCGGGCTCATGTCCATCTCGGACGCCAGCCGCTCGAGCGTCATCTGCGGGCCGCCCGCGTCGATGAGCTCGATCGCGCGGCGCATGACGTTGAAGTGGTAGCCCTGTTCGGCAAGCTCGCCCATCGCGGCCTCCTGATGCTCTTTGTTCCCGGAATAGCGGAAATCGGGCCCGGCACGCGACCCGAATGTTGCGCAAGCGGCGCGGGCGGGATTTGCGTATTTGGAAAGAGAAGAAGCCGGACTTGCGGGAAATGGCCCGGCGTTGCATAGCTCCGTCATGGCCAAGCAGCTCGATTATCACACGATCCGCGAGATCTTCACCCGCTTCCACGCCTCCGAGCCGGAGCCGAAGGGAGAGCTCGACCACGTCAACGCCTACACGCTGGTGGTGGCGGTGGCACTCTCGGCGCAGGCGACCGACATCGGGGTGAACCGCGCGACGCACGAGCTCTTCAAGATCGCCGACACGCCCGCGAAGATGCTCGCCCTCGGGGAAGACGCGCTGATCGAGCATATCAAGACGATCGGGCTCTTCCGCAACAAGGCCAGGAACGTAATCAAGCTCTCGCAGATCCTCGTCGAGGAGTACGGCGGCGAGGTGCCCTGCTCGCGCGCGGCGCTGGAAAGCCTGCCGGGCGTCGGGCGCAAGACCGCCAACGTGGTGCTGAACATGTGGTGGCACTACCCGGCGCAGGCGGTGGACACGCATATCTTCCGCTTCGGCAACCGCTCGGGCGTCTGCCCGGGCAGGGACGTGGTCGCCGTCGAGCGCGCCATCGAAGACAATATCCCCGTGGATTTCCAGCAGCACGCGCATCACTGGATGATCCTGCACGGGCGCTACACATGCGTCGCGCGCAAGCCCAAGTGCGGGGCCTGCCTGATCCGCGACCTCTGCCAGTTCGAGGAAAAGACCCTATGAAGAAGTACCAGGTTGTCGGCATCGGCAACGCCATCGTCGACGTGCTGACCCGGGCGGATGACTCCTTCCTCGAGCACATGGGCATCACCAAGGGCATCATGCAGCTGATCGAGCGCGAGCGCGCCGAGCTGCTCTACGGTGCCATGGAGGGCCGCGTGCAGGCGCCGGGCGGCTCGGTCGCCAACACGCTCGCCGGGCTCGGCAACCTCGGGCTGCGCACCGCCTTCATCGGCCGGGTGCATGACGACGCGCTGGGGCGTTTCTACGCCGAGGCGATGGCGAAGGACGGCACCGATTTCGTCAACCCGCCGGTGCCGGGCGGCGAGCTGCCGACCTCGCGCTCGATGATCTTCGTCTCGCCCGACGGCGAGCGCTCGATGAACACCTACCTCGGCATCTCGGCCGAGCTGGGGCCGCAGGACGTATCCGAGGAGGTGGCCTCCGAGGCCGAGATCGTCTTCCTCGAGGGCTATCTCTTCGACAAGGACAAGGGCAAGGAGGCCTTCATCCGCCTTGCCCGCGCCTGCCGCGCGGCGGGGGGCAAGGCCGGGATCGCCATCTCGGACCCGTTCTGCGTCGAGCGTCACCGCGAGGATTTCCTGCAGCTCATCGAGCACGAGATGGATTACGTGATCGGCAACGAGGCCGAGATCCGCTCGCTCTACCAGGACAACTCGCTCGAGGCCGACCTCGCGCGCGTCGCGGCAATCTGCCCGCTGGTGATCTGCACCCGTTCGGGTGACGGCGTGACGATCATCCAGGACGGGGTGAGGACCGACGTGCCGGTGACCAGGATCGTGCCCGTCGATGCCACCGGCGCGGGCGACCAGTTCGCCGCGGGCTTCCTCTACGGGCTGGCGACCGGCACCGACATGGCGACCGCGGGCCGCATGGGCACCGTGGCGGCGACCGAGGTGATCAGCCACATGGGGCCGCGCCCCGAGGCCAGCCTGCCCGGGCTCTTCCGCGAGGCCGGGCTCATCTGAGCCCCCTGCCCGCCCAACGGAAAACGGCGTCCCCGCGGGGACGCCGTTTTTCTTTGGCGTGCCGAAAAGAGGCTCAGTGCGCCTCGGCCCAGTTCCTGCCCTGACCGGCGTCGACCACCAGCGGCACGTCGAGCTTGACCACCGGCTCGGCGGCGCCCTCCATGACCTCGCGCGCGGTGGCGATGAGCTTCTCGACGCCTTCCTCGGCGACCTCGAAGATGAGTTCGTCGTGCACCTGCAGCAGCATCTTCGCGGGCTGACCCGCGATGGCGGCGGGCATGCGGATCATCGCGCGGCGGATGATGTCCGCCGCCGTGCCCTGAATCGGCGCGTTGATCGCGGCGCGGCGGGCAAAGCCGGACTGCGGCCCCTTGGCGTTGATCTCGGGCGTGTGGATGACCCGGCCGAACAGCGTCTCGACCCGGTCATGCTCGCGGGCAAAGGCGATGGTCTCGTCCATGTAGGCCTTGATGCCCGGGAAGCGCTCGAAGTAGCGGTCGATGAAGGCCTGCGCCTCGCCGCGCGGGATGCGCAGGTTGCGGGCAAGGCCGAAGCCCGAGATGCCGTAGATGACGCCGAAGTTGATCGCCTTGGCGCGGCGGCGGATGTCCGAGGTCATCTCCTCCATCGGCACGCCAAACATCTCGGAGGCGGTCATCGCGTGGATGTCCTGCCCGTCGCGAAACGCCTGTTTCAGCGCGTCGATATTCGCCATGTGCGCGAGGATGCGCAGCTCGATCTGGCTGTAGTCCAGCGACACGATCACCTTGCCCTCGGGCGCGACGAAGGCCTCGCGGATGCGCCGGCCCTCCTCGGAGCGCACCGGGATGTTCTGCAGGTTGGGATCGGTCGAGGCGAGACGCCCGGTGTTGGCGCCGGCGATCGAGTAGGAGGTGTGCACGCGCCCGGTCTCGGGGTTGATGTGCTCCTGCAGCGCATCGGTGTAGGTCGATTTCAGCTTCTGCAACTGACGGTAGTCCAGCACCCGCGCGGCGAAGTCATGCTCGGTGGCCAGATCCTCGAGCACCTCGGCAGGGGTCGACCAGGCGCCGGTCTTGGTCTTCTTGCCGCCCTCGAGCCCCATCTCGGCAAAGAGGATCTCGCCGACCTGTGCCGGGGAGTTGACGTTGAACGGATGGCCCGCAAGCTCGTGCAGTTCTGCCTCGAGCCCCGCCATCTTCTGCGCGAAGGCGGTGGACATGCGCGAGAGCGTGCCCCGGTCCACCTGCACGCCCGCCATCTCCATCTCGGCCAGCACCGGCACCAGCGGGCGCTCGGTGCCCTCGTAGACGCGGGTGACGCGGGCCTGGTGCAGGCGCGGCTTCAGCAGCTTCCACAGGCGCAGGGTGATGTCGGCGTCCTCGGCGGCGTATTTCACCGCCTCCGCGATCGGCACGCGGTCGAAGGTGATCATCTTCTTGCCCGAGCCGAGCAGGTCCTTGATCGGGATCGGCACATGTCCGAGGTAGCGCTCCGAGAGCGTGTCCATGCCATGCCCGTGCAACCCGGCGTGCAGCGCGTAGGAGATCAGCATGGTGTCGTCGATCGGCGCGACGTCGAGGCCGTAGCGCGAGAGCACCTTGGCATCGTATTTCATGTTCTGGCCGATCTTCATCACCGCCGGATCCTCGAGCAGCGGCTTCAGCAGGTCGAGCGCCTGCTGCAAGGGCATCTGCCCCTCGGCCAGCTCGTCCGAGCCGAAGAGGTCCGCCTCGCCCTCCGCCGCGCGATGCGCCAGCGGGATGTAGCAGGCCTTTCCCGGTTCGATCGCCAGCGAGACGCCGACGAGATCGCAGGTCATCTCGTCGAGCCCCGTGGTCTCGGTGTCCACCGCCACCCAGCCGCGCTGGCGGGCCTGCGCGATCCAGGGCGCGAGATCGGCGGCGCTCTTCACCCAGGTGTAGGAGGCGGGGTCGATCGGCGGCATCTCGGGCGCCTCGGGCGCCGCGGTGCCCGGGGCGGCGGCGGCCACGGGCTTCGGCTCGGTGATCGCCGGGGCCTCGGCGCCGAGCGAATTGGCGATGCGCTTGGTCAGCGTGGTGAATTCCATCTCGGCGAGGAAGGGCAGCAGCACCTCGGGATCGGGCTCCTTCACCTCGAGATCGTCGAGGGTGAAGTCGAGCGGCGTGTTGCAGTCGAGCTGCACGAGGCGCTTCGAGAGCTCGATCTGGTCGCGCTTCTCGATCAGCGTCTCTCGGCGCTTGGGCTGCTTGATCTCGCCGGCGCGGTCGAGCAGCTCCTCGAGCGAGCCGAACTCGTTGATCAGCAACGCGGCGGTCTTGATGCCGATCCCGGGCGCGCCCGGCACGTTGTCGACCGAATCCCCGGCCAGCGCCTGCACGTCGACCACCCGCTCGGGGAAGACGCCGAACTTCTCGAAGACCCCGTCGCGGTCGATGCGGCGGTTCTTCATCGCGTCGAGCATCTCGACCCCGTCGCCGACCAGCTGCATGAGGTCCTTGTCCGACGAGATGATGGTGACGCGCCCGCCCGCCTCGCGCGCCTGGCAGGCGAGCGTGGCGATGATGTCGTCGGCCTCGTAGCCCTCGAGCTCCTTGCAGGCAATGTTGAAGGCCAGCGTGGCGCGCCGGGTCAGCGGCATCTGCGGCCGCAGGTCCTCGGGCATGGCCTCGCGGTTGGCCTTGTAGAGGTCGTACATGTCATTGCGGAAGGTGTGGCTGCCCTTGTCGAAGATCACCGCCACGTGGGTCGGCGCATCGGCGCCCGAGCTGTCCTCGACGTATTTCTGCAGCATGTTGCAGAAGCCGCTGACCGCGCCGATCGGCAGCCCGTCGGACTTGCGGGTGAGCGGCGGCAGCGCGTGGTAGGCGCGGAAGATGAAGGCCGATCCGTCGATCAGATGCAGGTGGCAGCCCTTGCCGAACTGGGTCATGGTGGCGTCTCCTTGGCCTTCGCGCTTTTGCAAGGGTTTGCCATGGGCGGGCGCAGGGTGCCAGAGGAGATCACGCGGCACCGGCGGATCGGGCGCTCCGCCCCCGCCGGGCAAGGGGCGCCGGGCTTTGCGGAGGGGGGCGCTGCCCCCGTCCGCTGACGCGGACTCCCCCGGGATATTTCCGACATGTGGAAGCCGGGATGCGGCGCGGGCTCAGCCGCTGCCGATGAGCACCCCCGCCGCCAGCACCAGCGCGCCGCCCAGCACCACCTGCAGCGCGGCGCGGAAGAACGGCGTTTCCATGTAGCGGTTCTGGATCCAGGCGATGGCCCAGAGCTCGAAGAAGACGATAACCCAGGCGATGAGCGTCGCGGTCCAGAAATGCGGGATGAGGTAGGGCAGCGCGTGGCCGAGCCCGCCGAGCGCCGTCATCACCCCCGAGGCGATGCCGCGCTTGAAGGGCGAGCCGCGGCCCGAGAGCTCGCCGTCGTCCGAGGCGGCCTCGGTGAAGCCCATGGAGATGCCCGCGCCGACCGAGGCGGCAAGGCCGACGAGGAAGGTCGTCCAGGTGTCCTGCGTGGCGAAGGCGGTGGCGAAGATCGGCGCGAGGGTCGAGACCGAGCCGTCCATCAGCCCGGCGAGCCCCGGCTGCACCCAGGTCAGCACGAACTGCCGGTGCGCCATGCGGTCCTCGGTCTCGCGCGCCGCGCCGTTCAGGTGCTTCTCGACCAGTTCCCCGGCGCGCTCCTCGTGGCCGGCCTCGGCGGCGGCGAGATCGCCGAGCAGCTTGCGCGTCGCGGCGTCGCTGCTGCGCTTGGCGGCCTCGAGGTAGAAGCGCTCGGCCTCGCGCTCCATGCCTTCGGCCTCGTCGCGGATGCGCTCGAGCGGCAGGTTCTGCACCAGCCAGACCGGGCGGCGCGCGTAGAAGCCGGCCACGTGCTCGCGCCGGATCAGCGGAATCACCTCGCCGAAGCGCATGCGGTGCAGGCTGATCAGGGCGCGGCGATGGCCGTCCTCCTCCTCGGCCATGCCGTCGAAGATCGCGGCGGTGTCGGGATATTCGGCGCGCAGCCGCTCGGCGTAGGATCGGTAGATGCGGGCGTCGTCCTCTTCCGAGGAGATCGCCAGCGCGAGCACCTCCTGCTCGCTGAGATCGCGGAAGTGGCGCCGCTGGGTGAAGAATCGCATGGGGCCTCCGGGCCTTCGGATACTTTAGAACGATTCCAATCTATCGGTCCCTGCCGCGGAGGCAAGCCGTCAGAATGCCCCTGCTTCCGGTATCTTGCTTGCCTGAACTGAACCGTGCGGTTTAAGCTTGTCCGGACAAGGGAGCTGCCTGATGGGGACCGAAACGGCCGGCGTGCGCCGCGGGCGCAAGTTCGAACAGGTGCTGGAAGGTGCGCGCAGCGTCTTCCTGCGCGACGGGTTCGAGGGGGCCAACGTGGATGACATCGCCCGCGCGGCGGGTGTCTCCAAGGCGACGCTCTACAGCTACTTCCCCGACAAGCGCCTGCTCTTCATGGAGATGGCCAGCCGGCAATGCGCGCTGCAGGCCGACGAGGCGATGCTGACCATCGACCCGAGCCAGCCGCCCGCCGCGGTGCTGCCGCTGGTCGCCCGCAGTTTCCTGAAGTTCGTGCTCTCGGAGATGGGACAGCGCATCTTCCGCATCTGCATCGCCGAGGCAGACCGCTTTCCCGACCTTGGCCGGCAATTCTACCAGAGCGGGCCGATGACCATGCACAGCAAGCTGGTGAACTACCTCGCCGCCGCCCGGGAGCGCGGCGAGGTCGATGTCGAGGATCTGGAACTCGCCGCCGACCAGTTCACCGAGCTCTGCAAGGCCGGTCTCTGGACGCGCTGCGTCTTCGGCGTGGCCGAGGCGCCGGGCGAGGCCGAGATCGCCCGCACCGTCGACGGCGCGGTGGCCACCTTCCTCGCCCGCTACGGCTGCTGAGCCGGGCTCAGTCGAGCCGCCGCACCAGCATCTGGTTGCCCGGGCCGCGCTTGGTCTCGAAGACCTTGAGCTCGTCCACCAGGTCCGAGAGCTTGCGCTTGCCGTAGCTGCGCGTGTCGAAATCGGGGTTGGCCGCGGTGATGAACTGGCCGAGCTGGCCGAGCGTGTACCAGTCGTCTTCCTGGTCGATCGCGTCCATGGCGGTGAAGATCAGGTTGCGCGCATCCTCGAGGCTGCCGGATTTCTGCGGCTTGATGCCCGCCGCCTTTTCCGGCGCGCTGTCGAGGTTCTCGAGGAAGATGAACCGCTTGCAGGCCTTGCGGAAGGCGTCGGGGGTCTTCTGCATGCCCATGCCGAAGACATCGAGCCCCTGCTCGCGGATGCGGCTCGCAAGCCGGGTGAAGTCGCTGTCGGAACTCACCAGCGCGAAACCGTCGAACCGGCCGGAATGCATGAGATCCATGGCGTCGATCACCAGCGCGATGTCGCTGGCGTTCTTGCCCACGGTATTGGCCGGCTGGTGGTGCGGCACGAGGCCGAACTCGGCGGCGATCTTCGACCAGCCCGCCATCTGCTGGCTGGAAAAATCGCCGTAGCAGCGCCGCACGCTTGCCTCGCCGATGCTGGCCAGTTCGTCGAAGATCGCCTTGGCGTATTTCGGCGAGGTGTTGTCGGCGTCGATCAGGACCGCCAGCAGGCGGGTGTCTTCTCGCATGGTCCACTCCTTCGCGGGTCAGTTGCCCGCAAGCGTCTTGTACATGACCAGCGCATCCACGTCGCCCTGCTCGGGGTGGTGGAAGGCGCCGGGAAGGCGGCCGATGATCTCGAACCCGGCGCGCTGCCAGGTGTCGACGGCGCGGCGGTTGGTCGAGACCACGAAGTTGTACTGCATGGCGCGGAAGCCGAGCTTCGGCGCGATCTCCAGCGAATGCGCCAGCATCCGCCGGGCCACGCCGCGGCCGCGCGCCTCGGCGGCGGTGACGTAGCCGCAGTTGCAGACATGCGAACCGCCGCCCTTCTGGTTGCGCACGATGTAGTAGGTGCCGAGCAGCCGGTCGCCGTCCGACACCACGAAGACCCGGCGCTCGGGCCCGGTCCAGTAGGCGATCGCCGCCTCGCGCGAGATGTCGCGGTCGATGGCATAGGTGTCGCCGGCGCGGAACACAGGCTCCAGCATCTGCCAGACCGCCTCGGCGTCCTCGGGCGCATAGGCGCGCAACTCGAGCGTTTCGCTCATCAGCTTTGTCCTTCGGTCTCGATGCGGATGATCTCTCCGCAATGCTTGCAATGGATGGCGTCGGCGTCATGGAGCCGCAGCCCGCAGGTCTCGCAGGTCTTGCGCACCTTCGGCGGCCGGAACAGCACCTGCGCGAGGCGCAGGAAGAGCGTGACGCCGCAGATCATCACCACGACCGAGATCACCCGGCCCCACGACCCTTCGAGGGTGATGTCGCCGTAGCCGGTGGTGGTGAGCGTCGTCACGGTGAAATAGAGCGCGTCGGCGTAGTTGTTGATGTCGGGGTTGGTCTTGTACTGCAGCGCGTAGACGAGCCCGGTCATCACGAAGAGGAAGACCATGAGGTTGACCACCGCGACGAGCACGTCCTCGTTCTGGCGGAAGAAGCGGAAATCCTCGCGCAGACGCTTGCTGAGCTGGTAGGTGTGCAGGAGCCGCAGCGTGCGCAGCACCCGCAGGAAGCCCAGCCCCTCCCCCGCCAGCGGCGCGAGGAACGACACCATCGAGACGAGGTCGGCCAGCGTCGCCGGGCTGAACAGGAAGGCCGGGCGCTTCGGCGCGATCCAGAGCCGCGCGAGGAAGTCCGCCAGGATCACCAGGCCGAAGGCGATGTCGAAGATCTCGACGATGCGGCCATGCGAGGTGAAGGAGGTGGCGATGACGAAGAGGACGGTGAAGATGTCGAAGCCGAGCAGCACGTAGCGGAAGCGGTGCGCCTCGTCGCTGTCACCCTCGTAGAGTTCCCTCAGCTTGTCGCGCAGGCCCATGTCCGCGTTCCCCGTTCCGGCATAAAGAAGCTATAGGGTGGCGCGGGACTCCCGGCAAGCCAGGCGCCCGCCGGGAGAATTTTCATGCCGGTCCGACCGGCGCGCGGCTCAGTATTCCACCACCGCGCGGATCGACTTGCCCTCGTGCATCAGGTCGAAGCCGTGGTTGATCTCCTCGAGCTTCAGCTTGTGCGTGATCATCGGGTCGATCTCGATCTTGCCGTCCATGTACCAGTCGACGAATTTCGGCACGTCGGTGCGGCCCTTGGCGCCGCCGAAGGCGGTGCCCTTCCAGACCCGCCCGGTGACCAGCTGGAACGGGCGGGTCGAGATCTCGGCCCCCGCCGGCGCCACGCCGATGATCACCGACACGCCCCAGCCGCGGTGCGAGCATTCGAGCGCGTCGCGCATCACCTTGACGTTGCCGGTGGCGTCGAACGAGTAGTCGACGCCGCCGATCTGGTCGGCGCCCTTCTTCGTCATGTTGACGATTTCCTGCACCACGGTGCCCTCGATCTTCGACGGGTTGACGAAGTGGGTCATGCCGAACTTGCGGCCCATCTCGGCCTTGGAGTCGTTGAGATCGACGCCGATGATCATGTCGGCGCCCGCCATGCGCAGGCCCTGGATCACGTTGAGCCCGATGCCGCCAAGGCCGAAGACCGCCGCGGTCGAACCGATCTCGACGCCCGCGGTGTTGATCACCGCGCCGATGCCGGTGGTGACGCCGCAGCCGATGTAGCAGATCTTGTCGAAGGGCGCGTCATCGCGGACCTTGGCGAGCGCGATCTCCGGCATCACCGTGTGGTTGGCGAAGGTCGAGCAGCCCATGTAGTGATAGATCGGCGTGCCATCGAGCATCTTGAAGCGGGTCGTGCCGTCCGGCATCAGCCCCTGGCCCTGCGTGTTGCGGATCGCGGTGCAGAGGTTGGTCTTGCCCGAGAGGCACGACGGGCACTGGCGGCACTCGGGGGTGTAGAGCGGGATGACGTGGTCGCCGGGCTTCAGCGTGGTGACGCCCTCGCCCACCTCGATGACCACACCCGCGCCCTCGTGGCCGAGGATGCAGGGGAAGATCCCCTCGGGGTCGGCGCCGGAGCGGGTGAACTCGTCGGTGTGGCAAAGCCCGGTGGCCTTGATCTCGACCAGAACCTCGCCGGCCTTCGGCCCGTCGAGTTCGACTTCCATGATTTCGAGCGGTTTGCCGGCCTCGAGGGCGACGGCTGCACGGGTTCTCATGTCCCTGTCCTTCCTGCTGGGGGTTCGCTTGCCCGCACCTAGCTACGCAACCCCTTCATCCGCAAGCAGTTTTGCGGCGCAATCGATCATATTCGCGACAGCGCGCCCGCCGCCGCCGCTCTTTCATCTTTCCCAAAATACTCAAAAACCGACGCAACCATCCGCGCCGGCAAACGGAAAAGGGCCCCGCCGTTGCCGGCAGGGCCCAGTCATCTCCCGCGGGGAGAGATGGAATTATTCGGCGTCAGCCAGAGCTTCTTCGGCTTCGAGGCGGGCCTTGTCGGCTGCGCCCTTGGCCGAGACGTCGCGGTCGACGAACTCGATGATCGCCATCGGAGCCATGTCGCCATAGCGGAAGCCGGCTTTCAGGATACGGACGTAGCCGCCCTGACGCTCTGCGTAGCGCGGGCCGAGCACTTCGAAGAGCTTGGCAACGTGCATGTCCTGCTTGAGCTGCGCGGCAGCCTGACGGCGGGCGTGGATGTCGCCGCGCTTGCCGAGGGTGACGAGCTTCTCCACGACGCGGCGGAGTTCCTTTGCCTTGGGCAGGGTGGTCTTGATCTGCTCATGCTCGATGAGCGAGCCGGCCATGTTTGCCCACAGCGCCTTGCGGTGCTCGTGGGTACGGTTCAGGCGGCGGTAACCTTTTGCGTGACGCATTTTCTATCTCCAGATACGTGTTTTGCTTTGTCCGGGATCCCTTGCGTACGGGACCCTCACCTTGGGGCCGGTGGCCCGAATTCACGAGGCACGGGGCATGCACATGTCATGCACACCCCGTGCGGTCGCGGATGGCTCAGAACTGGTCTTCCAGTTTCTTCGCCAGGTCTTCGATGTTGTCCGGCGGCCAGTCCTCGACGTCCATGCCGAGGTGCAGGCCCATGCCGGACAGCACTTCCTTGATCTCGTTGAGCGACTTCCGGCCGAAGTTCGGGGTGCGGAGCATCTCGGCTTCGGTCTTCTGGATGAGATCGCCGATGTAGACGATGTTGTCGTTCTTGAGGCAGTTTGCCGAACGCACCGAGAGTTCCAGCTCGTCCACCTTCTTGAGGAGGAGCGGGTTGAACTCGAGACCGTCGTCGTCGTCCTGACGGCCGGCGGATTCGGGCTCTTCGAAGTTCACGAAGATCGACAGCTGATCCTGCAGGATGCGCGCTGCGAAGGCGATCGCGTCCTCGGGCGTGACCGAACCATCGGTCTCGACCTTCATGGTCAGCTTGTCGTAGTCGAGAACCTGGCCCTCGCGGGTCGGCTGCACGTCATAGGCCACCTTCTTGACCGGCGAGTAGATCGCGTCGATCGGGATGAGGCCGATGGGTGCATCTTCCGGCTTGTTCTTGTCAGCCGAAACGTAGCCCTTGCCGGTGTTGACGGTCAGTTCCACGTAGAAATCCGCGCCCTCGTCGAGGTGGCAGATCACGTGATCCTTGTTCAGCACGTCGATGCCGGCGGTTTCGGTGATGTCGGCAGCCGTCACCACGCCCGGACCCTTGGCGGTCAGGGAGAGGCGTTTCGGGCCTTCGACTTCCATGCGGAGAGCCACGCCCTTGAGGTTGAGGATGATGTCGGTGACATCTTCCCGCACGCCGGCGACCGACGAAAACTCGTGCAGAACGTTGTCGATCTGCACGGAGGTGATTGCCGCACCCTGAAGGCTCGACAGCAGGACCCGACGCAGCGCGTTGCCCAGAGTCAGGCCGAAGCCACGCTCGAGCGGTTCGGCGACGAGGGTCGCAACGCGGGTAGGATCGGCGCCGGGGCGAACCTCCAGCTGGGTCGGCTTGATAAGTTCAGCCCAGTTCTTGTGGATCATGCGTCCCTCCATTCCAGTCCGTGCCCCATGTCCAAAGGCGCGGACGCCCGAGGTTGAAATGACGAGGGCAGGGCCCCGCGCACATGGCGAGGCCCCACCCCTTAAGTAAGTCCGATCAGACGCGACGACGCTTCGGCGGACGGCAGCCGTTGTGAGCGATCGGCGTCACGTCGCGGATCGACGTGATGTTGAAGCCCACTGCAGCCAGTGCGCGCAGAGCCGATTCACGACCCGAACCCGGGCCCTGAACTTCGACTTCCAGCGTCTTCACACCGTGTTCCTGAGCCTTGCGGCCAGCATCCTCGGCGGCGAGCTGGGCAGCGTAGGGGGTCGACTTACGCGAACCCTTGAAGCCCATGGTGCCGGCGGACGACCAGGAGATCGCGTTGCCCTGCACGTCCGAGATCAGGATCTTGGTGTTGTTGAACGACGAGTTAACATGCGCCACGCCAGCGGCGATGTTCTTGGAGACCTTCTTCTTGCCTCCGCGACGGGTATCACGTGCCATTGGTCAGCCTCCCTTACTTCTTCTTGCCGGCAATCGGCTTCGCCGGGCCCTTGCGGGTACGAGCGTTGGTGTGGGTCCGCTGACCGCGGACCGGGAGGTTGCGGCGGTGACGCAGGCCGCGGTAGCAGCCGAGGTCCATCAGGCGCTTGATGTTCATCTGAACTTCACGGCGCAGGTCGCCTTCGACGGTGTAGTTCGCGTCGATGTGCTCGCGGATCGCCAGTACTTCGGCATCCGAAAGCTCGTTCACGCGACGGGTTGCGTCGATGTTCACGGCTTCGCAGATGGCCTTGGCCGAGGTCGGGCCGATACCGGTGATGTAAGTCAGGGCGATGGGCACCCGCTTGTTAGTCGGGATGTTAACGCCGGCAATACGTGCCAAGTGTCTATTCCTTTCGTTGCGGTTCCGTAGCTCCAGAACCTTTTTTCACAACATGAGCCCGGAATGCGCGCGCGCCTCCGGGCCTTCCGCTGATGAGGTAATCTGCAAGACAGGCGCGGCCCGCCTCACAAACTGAGTCTCTGTAAGAGATGGGAGTGGGTATGAGGATTCGGAAAGGGCGTCAAGACCCATTTCGGAACCATTCACCGAGGCCACCCGTTTACCGTTTCATGAAGGCCACGACAACCCTCCCCCCGATCACGATCCGGCCGGTCCATGCCGCGGCGCGGCGCAATTCCCCCTCCCCTTCGCGGGGAAATGGCACCGGGTCAGCAGGTTGTGCCGCCGCATGATCTACCAGCTTCTCTATACCAGCCGCTCGAGCGAGCCGCGCGGCCATGCCTCGGATCTCGAGATCCTCGCCGGGGCGCTGACCCGCAACCGGCTGCTGGGGATCACCGGCTGCCTGCTGCGCGAGGAGACCGGATTCTGCCAGGTGCTGGAGGGCGCGAAGGAGACGGTGCGCGGGCTCTTCGAGGAGATCAGCCGCGACCCGCGGCATTTCGCGGTGACCGAGCGGATCAACCGGCTGGTGCCGATCCGCAGCTTCGCGAGCTGGAGCATGTGTTACGGAACGCTTCCGCCCGAGGACCGCGCCTTTCTCGACCGCCGCTTCGCGGGAGAGGGGCGCAACGTCTCGCTGGTCTTCGACCGGCTGCGCGAGATCGCGGTGGCGAGCTGAGGGGGATGCGGGGCGCTGCCCCGGTGCGCTTCGGCGGTCCGCATTGCAGATCCGGTGAAGCGGGGTTCCCCGGGACCCGCCCGCCTGCAGGCAGGCGCGGTCCCGGGGGAGGTCCGACTCAGGCGTCGAGCTTCTCGGCGATCGCCGCCTTGACGTCGCCGATCTCGCCCAGCCCGTCGACGCGGGTGTGCTGACCCTTGGCGTAGTAGTAGCCGATCAGCGGCGAGGTCTGCTTGTAGTACTCCATCAGGCGCTTCTGCAGCGCCTGGGCGTTGTCGTCGGCGCGCCGCTTGAACTCGGTGCCGCCGCAGACCGTGCACTTGCCATCCGCGGGGATCGGCTTGGTGATGTCGTTGTAGACCTCACCGCAGCTGCCGCAGGTGGAGCGGGCGGTGATGCGCTCGACCAGCGCATCGTCGTTCACCCGCAGCTCGACCACCTTGTCGAGGCTCTGCCCCTGCTCCTCGAGCAGGTCCGCCAGCGCATCCGCCTGCTTCAGCGTGCGCGGGAAGCCGTCGAAGATGTAGCCGGCGGCGGGGTCCGCCTCGAGCTTCTCGCGGATCAGGCCGATGACGATCTCGTCGGTGACGAGTTCGCCGCGAGCCATCACGTCGGCAACCTTCTTGCCCATCTCGGTGCCGCTGTCCTTGGCCTCACGCAGCATGTCGCCGGTCGAAAGCTGGATCATGCCGCGCTCGTCCACGAGGATGCGCGCCTGGGTGCCCTTGCCTGCGCCAGGCGGTCCAAGAAGAATGATGTTCATCGACGTGACGGTCCCTTCCGTTTGCGGGCCTTGCCCTTGCCACGCAGCTGCGAGCGCTGGATCAGGCCTTCGTATTGATGTGCGAGCAGGTGGCTCTGGATCTGCTGGATCGTGTCCATGGTCACCGAGACCACGATCAGCACCGAGGTGCCGCCGAAGTAGAACGGGATCGCGAACTGCGAGCGCAGGATCTCGGGCATCAGGCAGACCAGGGCCAGGTAGGCGGCGCCGAGCACGAGCACGCGGTTGACCACGTATTCGAGGTGCTCCGCGGTCTTCTTGCCGGGACGGATGCCGGGAATGAAGCCGTTCTGGTTCTTCAGGTTGTCGGCGACTTCATCGGTCTTGAACGACACGTTGTGCGTGTAGAAATACGCGAAGAAGACGATCATGGCCGTGAAGAACAGCAGGTAGAGCGGCTGGCCCGGACCGAAGTAGGCAAGGATCGTCGACATGATCGGCCCGGTCGAGCCGGCCTGGCTGAAGGTCGCGATCGTGGTCGGCAGCAGCAGCAGCGACGAGGCGAAGATCGCCGGGATCACGCCCGCCGGGTTCACCTTAATCGGCAGGTGCGACTGCTGCGCCTCGGTCATGCGCATGCCGACCTGGCGGCGCGGGTACTGGATGGTGATCTTGCGCAGCGCCCGTTCCATGAACACCACGAACATGATCACCACGATGACCATGAGGATCACGCCGACGATGACCGCCGGGGAGATCGCGCCCGACCGGCCGGAGGCGAAGAACTGCGCCAGGGCCGCGGGAATCTCGGCGACGATGCCGACGAAGATGATGAGAGAGATGCCGTTGCCGATGCCGCGGGCGGTGATCTGCTCGCCCAGCCACATCAGGAACATCGTGCCGCCGACGAGGGTGATGACCACCGCGGCGCGGAAGTACCAGCCCGGATCATGGGCGAGATCGCCCGCCTCGAGGCTGACCGCGAGACCGTAGGCCTGGAACAGGGCCAGGGCGACGGTGCCGTAGCGGGTGTACTGGTTGATCTTCTTGCGGCCCTGCTCGCCTTCCTTCTTCAGCTGCTCGAGCGCCGGCACCATGGCCGTGAGGAGCTGAACGATGATCGAGGCGGAGATGTAGGGCATGATGCCAAGGGCGAAGATGCCCATGCGTCCCAGCGCGCCACCGGTGAACATCGACACCATGCCGCCGATGCCCTGCCCCGCCTGCTCCATGAACTGGCGCAGCGCGGTGCCGTCGATGCCCGGAACCGGGATGTAGGTGCCGAGTCGGTAGACGACCAGCAGCCCCAGCGTGAAGAAGATGCGGTTGCGAAGGTCCGTCGCCTTGCCGAGCGCCGCCCAGCTGGTATTGGCGGCCATTTGTTCCACAGCGGATGCCATGAGGGTCCTCTCTCAGACGAAACGCCGCCGGGGCGCTTTCCGGCTCCGGCGGCGTTCGTGGAAAACATGGGGCCTTATGTAAGCGGCACAGCGGCCGCTCACAACCCGCTTATTCAGCCGCGACTGCGGTCTTCAGCGCGCCACCTGCCTTCTCGACCGCCTCGACAGCGGCCTTCGAAGCGCCGGTCACCTCGATGGTGAGGGCGGCGGTGACATCACCTTTCGCGAGAACGCGGATGCCGTCGAGCTTGCGGCGCACGAGGCCCGAAGCAACGAGGGTGTCTTCGTTGATCGAAGCGGCGTCGAGCTTGCCGGCTTCGACGAACTTCTGGATCAGGCCGAGGTTGACCACGGCGAACGACTTCCGGTTGGGCTTGTTGAAGCCGCGCTTAGGAAGACGCTGGTAGAGCGGCATCTGGCCGCCTTCGTAGCCGTTGATGGCCACGCCCGAACGGGATTTCTGACCCTTGATACCACGGCCACCGGTCTTGCCCTTGCCGGAGCCCGGACCACGGCCGACGCGTTTCTTGGTGCGGGTTGCGCCTTCGTTGTCGCGCAGTTCGTGCAGTTTCATGTCGCTTCTCCTTGCCGGATGTGCCCCCCAAGCGACGGATGGAGCAACCACGGCATTAGACGATTAAGGATTCGCGGCCAGACTCGGAAAGCCGGCCACCGGGGGCGTATAGCGTCCGGCGCGGCACGGTGCAAGGGATTAGCCCGGCCTGCCGCCATGGCGCGGAATTGGAAATGCAGTTTCGGGGAAATGGTGTGAAGAATTGGTTAGCGCGCAAAAGCCTTCGAAGGCTTTTGCAAATCCCTTCGGAGGGATTTGTCCTGCGCCCTGCCCCGCGCGCAAAAGAAAACGCCCCGGCATGAGGTCCGGGGCGCTTCCGAGATTGGCGAAGGAACGGCTCAGCCGCGCTCTTCGATGATCTCTACCAGGTGCGGGATCTTGCGAACCATGCCGCGCACGGCGGGGGTGTCCTCAAGCTCGCGGGTCTTGTTCATCTTGTTCAGACCCAGGCCGATCAGCGTCTGGCGCTGGACGGCGGGGCGACGGATCGGCGAGCCGATCTGCTTCACAACGATGGTCTTAGCCATGGATCTCAGGCCTCCTCAGCCACTTGCGACGATTCCGCGGGGGCATCGTCACGCTTGGGAAGGATGTCTGCCACCTTCTTGCCGCGACGCTGGGCGACGCTGCGGGGCGAGTTGACCTTTTCCAGCGCGTTCAGCGTGGCGCGGATCATGTTGTAGGGGTTCTGCGAACCGATCGACTTGGCGACCACGTCGTGCACGCCCAGCATCTCGAACACGGCACGCATCGGACCACCGGCGATGATACCGGTACCTTGCGGTGCGGTGCGCATCACCACACGGCCAGCGCCGTGACGGCCTTCGATGTCGTGGTGCAGCGTGCGGCCTTCGCGCAGCGGCACGCGAATCATCTTGCGCTTGGCTTGCTCGGTGGCCTTGCGGATGGCCTCGGGGACCTCCTTGGCCTTGCCCTTGCCGAAGCCGACGCGGCCCTTCTGGTCGCCGACGACGACGAGCGCGGCGAAGCCGAAGCGCTTACCACCCTTGACGGTCTTGGACACACGGTTGATCGCGACAAGGCGATCTGCGAATTCCGGGGCTTCCTCGCGTTCGCGACGGTTCCCGCGGCGGTTTTCACGTTCTGCCATCAGGCATCCCTTTTTTCAGGTTGGCGCGTGGCGGACCGGAACGGAGCCCGGGCCACATCGGCACCGATTGGACCAATCCAGGTGATCGCCGAACCGAAGTCGGACGGATCCCGGATCATCGAGGCGTTTCCGCCTGCAAAAGCGCAAGGCGGGAGGGTCTCCCGCCTTGCGGATTGTTCGACCGTGCGGCGGGTCACCCCGCCGCGACGATCAGATTTTCAGACCTGCTTCGCGGGCTGCGTCGGCCAGGGCCTTGACGCGACCGTGGAAGAGGAAACCGCCGCGGTCGAAGTAGGCTTCGTCCACACCGGCTTTCTTCGCGCGCTCGGCGATCGCGGTGCCAACCTTCTGGGCGGCTTCCACGTTGCCTTTGCCGACGACGCCGAGATCCTTCTCCAGCGAGGAGGCGGATGCCAGGGTCACGCCCTGCACGTCGTCGATCAGCTGCACGCTGATGTTCTTGTTCGAGCGGTGCACCGACAGGCGAACACGCCCGGCGTTGACCTTGCGAAGCTTGTTCCGGACGCGCAGGCGGCGCTTGAGGAACAGTTCCCGTTTGCTGAGTGCCATGTTTCGCGTCCTTACTTCTTCTTGCCTTCCTTGGCGAAGATGTATTCGCCCTTATAGCGAATACCCTTGCCTTTGTAGGGCTCGGGGCGGCGCCAGTCGCGGATGTTCGCCGCAACCTGACCGACTTCCTGCAGATCGTGACCTTCGATGATGATCTCGGTCGGCTTCGGCGTGGTGACCGTGATGCCGGCGGGAATGTCGAAGTTCACGTCGTGGCTGTAGCCCAGGTTCAGCTTCAGGGTCGAACCCTGAACCGCGGCGCGGTAACCCACACCCTGGATCTCGAGCTCTTTCTTGAAGGTGTTCTGAACACCGTGGACCATGTTCGCGATCACGGTGCGGGACATGCCCCACTGCTGGAGCGCGCGCTTCGAGTTGCCGCGCGGCGCCACAGTGATGACATTGTCCTCGACCTTGATGGTCACGTCGTCGGTCGCGTTGAAGGTCTGGGTGCCTTTCGGGCCCTTCACTTCGACGGTCTGGCCGGAGACGGATGCGGAAACACCCGACGGCAGCTCGACCGGTTTCTTACCAATACGAGACATGAGCCCCTCCTTAGAAGACCGTGCAGAGCACCTCGCCGCCAACATTGGCAGCGCGGGCATTTGCGTCCGACATCACGCCCTTCGGCGTGCTGACAATCGACACACCGAGGCCCTGGCGGACCTGCGGGATGTCACTGACACCCATGTAGACGCGACGGCCGGGCTTGGAGACCCGCTTCAGTTCGCGAATGACGGGGGTGCCGTCGAAGTACTTCAGGCTGATCTCGAGCGTGCCGTGGCCGCGCTCGTCAGTGCCTTTTTCGTAGCCGCGGATGTAGCCTTCGTCCGCGAGGACGTCGAGCACCCAGGCGCGCAGCTTGGAAGCGGGGGTCGACACGGTCGACTTGCCGCGCATCTGTGCGTTGCGGATACGGGTGAGCATATCGCCGATAGGATCGTTCATCTCATACCCTCCTTACCAGCTCGACTTGACCACACCGGGCAGCTGGCCCATCGAACCGAGTTCGCGCAGGGCGATACGGCTGATTTTCAGCTTGCGGTAGTAGGCATGGGGACGACCGGTCAGCTGGCAACGGTTGTGCAGACGGGTCGGCGAGGAGTTGCGCGGGAGTTTCGCCAGTTGCAGGCGAGCCTTGAAGCGCTCTTCCATCGGTTTGCTTTCGTCGGTCGCGATCTCTTTCAGAGCGGCGCGCTTGGCGGCGTATTGCTCCACCAGCTTCTGACGCTTCTTCTCGCGTTCGATCATGGATTTTTTGGCCATGTGTCTCGCTCCTCAGGCGTTGAAGGGCATGTTGAAATGCTTCAACAGCGCCTTGGCTTCCGCGTCGGTGTCGGCGGTCGTGGTGATGATCACGTCGATACCCCAAACCTCATCGACCTTGTCGAATTCGATTTCGGGGAACACGATGTGTTCCTTGATGCCCATGGCGAAGTTGCCACGGCCGTCGAAGGACGGCTTCACACCACGGAAGTCGCGGATACGCGGCATCGCGATGTTGATCAGGCGATCGAGGAAGTCGTACATCCGGTCACCACGCAGCGTGACCTTTGCACCGAGCGGCATGTCTTCACGGACGCGGAAGCCGGCGATCGACTTCTTTGCCTTGGTGGTGACAGCCAGCTGGCCGGCGATCTGGGTCAGGTCTTGCTGAGCCGATTTCGCCTTCTTGGAGTCGCGCACGGCTTCTGCGCCGCAGCCGATGTTCAGAACGATCTTATCGAGTGCAGGAACCTGCATCATGTTCTTGTAGCCGAACTCTTCCTTGAGAGCGGCCTTGATCGACTCGCGGTACTGCGTCTTCAGACGCGGCGTGTAGGTCGCGGTATCAAGCATCGATCACGTCCCCCGTGGTCTTGGCGAAGCGGACCTTCTTGTCACCTTCCATGCGGAAGCCGACGCGGGTTGCCTTGCCGTTGGCATCGACGATGGCCAGGTTCGACAGGTCGAGCGGCATTGCCTTCGGCATGCGGCCACCCTGCGAGGTCTGGCTCTGGCGGGTGTGACGGACGGCCATGTTGATGCCGCCGACAACAGCCTTGCCAGCCTTGGGATCGACGGACTCGATGGTCCCGGTCTTGCCCTTGTCTTTGCCGGCGAGGACGACGACCTTGTCGCCTTTACGGAGTTTCGCAGCCATTACAGCACCTCCGGCGCAAGCGAGATGATCTTCATGAAGTTCTTCGCACGCAGCTCACGAACCACCGGCCCGAAAATACGGGTGCCGACCGGCTCGCCCGCGTTGTTCAGGATGACGGCCGCGTTGCGGTCGAAGCGGATCGACGTGCCATCTTCACGACGAACTTCCTTGGCGGTGCGCACGACGACGGCCTTGCGGACGTCACCTTTCTTCACGCGGCCGCGCGGAATGGCCTCTTTCACCGAGACGACGATGATGTCGCCGACCGATGCGTAGCGGCGATGCGAGCCGCCGAGGACCTTGATGCACTGAACCTTCCGGGCACCGGAATTGTCAGCAACATCCAGATTGGTCTGCATCTGGATCATTTGGTTTCTCCCGACCTTTGGGGGTTGTTCTAGGTCTACCCCCCAGGGTTTCGATGATGCTGGGCACCACCGCAGGAAAACGCCTGGGCCCCGATCAGACGACCGGGGCTTGGACGTTTACTCTGCGATGACTTCCCAGCGCTTCGTCTTGGACTTCGGTGCGCACTCGATGATGCGAACCGTATCGCCAACAGCGAATTTCTCGGCCTCGTCATGAGCCCGGTATTTCTTCGACTTCCGCACGGTCTTTTGAAGGACGGGGTGCTTGAAGCGACGCTCGACCGAAACGGTGACGGTCTGTGCGTTTGCCGTGGAAGTCACGGTGCCTTGCAGGATGCGCTTGGGCATGTCTCGGACTCCCTTATTCGGTTGCTGCCGCGCCGGCGGCTTTTTGGTTCAGCACGGTGTTGACGCGGGCAACGTCGCGACGCACCTGGCGGATGCGTGCGGTGTTCTCGAGTGCGCCGGTCGCTTTCTGGAAGCGCAGGTTGAACGCTTCCTTCTTCAGCGCGACGAGCTCGTCCCGGAGCTGGTCCGGGGTCTTGTTCGCAAGTTCTTTGGCGTCCATAAGGTCGCTCCTTTGTTTCAACATCACCGGAGAGCCCCGTCGTGTTACGGGTCACCCTGATTCCCGGTGGAGGTGGATGAGCGGGCGATATAGGCCAGAATCCCGGCCATGACAACCCTGTAAAACAAGGCCCTTCGCGCATGGCTGGCCTGCTCGAAACGGGGGCCCGGACAGGAGCCGGAACGGGGGCCGGACGAGCGGCCCCCTGACGTTGCGGAAAGTTGCGGGATCACTCCCACTTGTAGTTGAAGCTGACCGAAATGCGCTCGTCCTCGGACATGTTCATCGGCACCTCGTGGCGCAGCCAGCTCTCCCAGAGCAGCACGTCGCCCACGGCGGGCTTCTCGTAGATGAACGAGCGCAGCTCCTCGCGGCAGCCCTTCCTGCGGGTCGGAGCGGCCATCATCATCGGCAGGCGCGGGTCCTCGAGCTTCAGCGCGCTGGCGCCCTCGGGCATCGAGACATAGGTGGTGCCCGAGATCACCGAGTGCGGGTGGATGTGCGAGCTGTGCGTGCCGCCCTCGGGCAGGATGTTGATCCAGAGATCCTCGAGCACCAGCTTCCGGTCGGCGAGCTCGAACTCGAGATCCTCGGCAAAGGCCGCGACATGGGCGTCGAGCGACTTCACCAGGTCGCCGAAGATCGGGAAGCGCCACGGCAGGTCGGTCAGCGAGGCGTAGGAGGTGTAGCCCGGGTAGTCGTTCTGCTCGCACCACTCCTGGCCCGCCTCGTCATCCTCGGCGATGGAGTAGCAGGAGCCCTCGAGCTCGTCCGCGTCGATCTCGGGGCCGTGTTCGGCGAGGCGCGCGCGGTAGAGGCGGGTGGCGAAGAGAGAGCGGATCTGGGCCATGGCACTGTCCTGAAGCGGTTGCGGCGCCGGCGGGCCTCTCGGGCCCCCTGCCCCGCGGGGATTAACGGAAAACCCCCGCCGATCGCTCGGCGGGGGCTTGTGTCATGCGGTCATCCCGAAGGGATTACCAGTCCTCGCGAACCACGACGCGCGACTTGATCGGCAGTTTCATCGCGGCAAGGCGCAGGGCCTCGCGGGCGATGTCCTCGGGAACACCGTCGATCTCGAACATCACGCGGCCCGGCTTCACTTTGCAGGCCCAGTAATCCACGGAACCTTTACCCTTACCCATACGAACTTCGGTGGGCTTGGAGGTCACGGGGGTGTCCGGGAAGATACGGATCCAGACCCGGCCCTGACGTTTCATGTGGCGGGTCATCGCGCGGCGAGCCGCTTCGATCTGACGAGCCGTCACACGCTCGGGCTGAAGAGCCTTCAGGCCAAAGTGGCCGAAGTTCAGGTCGGAACCGCCCTTGGCCTCACCTTTGATGCGGCCCTTGAACATCTTCCGGAATTTAGTGCGTTTCGGTTGAAGCATCTCTCAAACCTCCTCAGCGACGGCCGCCCATGGCGCCGCGCGGAGCCGGACCGTCCTGCAGTTCCGCGGACTTACGGTCGCGGGCTGCCGGGTCATGCTCCATGATCTCGCCTTTGAAGATCCAGACCTTGATCCCGATGATACCATAGGGGGTCGTGGCTTCGACGTGCGAGTAATCGATGTCGGCGCGCAGGGTGTGCAGGGGCACACGGCCTTCGCGATACCACTCGGTACGAGCAATCTCGGCACCGCCGAGACGGCCAGCGACGTTCACGCGGATGCCCAGGGCGCCCATGCGCATGGCGTTCTGCACGGCACGCTTCATGGCACGACGGAAGGACACACGGCGCTCGAGCTGCTGCGCGATGCTCTCACCCACGAGGCGGGCGTCGAGCTCGGGCTTGCGCACTTCAACGATGTTGAGGTGCAGCTCGGAGTCGGTCATCTTCGCCAGCTTCTTGCGCAGGACTTCGATGTCCGCGCCTTTCTTGCCGATGATGACGCCGGGGCGTGCGGTGTGGATCGTGACGCGGCACTTCTTGTGCGGACGCTCGATGATCACACGTGCGACGCCGGCCTGCTTGCACTCTTCGTGGATGAAATCGCGGATCGCGAGGTCTTCCAGAAGCAGGTTACCGTAGTCCTTGGTGTCGGCGTACCAGCGGCTGTCCCAGGTGCGGTTGACCTGGAGGCGCATGCCGATCGGATTGGTCTTGTTACCCATTAGGCTTGCTCCTCGACCTGACGCACCTTGATGGTGAGTTCCGAGAACGGCTTGTTGATGCGGCCGAAGCGGCCACGTGCGCGCGGACGCCCACGCTTCATCACAAGGTTCTTGCCCACGAAGGCTTCGGCGACGATCAGATCATCGACGTCCAGACCGTGGTTGTTCTCGGCGTTCGCGATTGCGGACTGAAGGCACTTCTTCACGTCCACGGCGATCCGCTTCTTCGAGAAGGTCAGGTCCGTGAGGGCCCGCTCGACCTTCTTGCCGCGGATCAGCGCGGCCACCAGGTTCAGCTTCTGCGGCGAAGTGCGCAGCATGCGCAGCTTTGCCATCGCCTCGTTGTCCGCCACGCGGCGGGGATTCTTATCCTTGCCCATGGCTTACTTCCTCTTGGCTTTCTTGTCAGCCGCGTGGCCATAATAGGTCCGGGTCGGCGAGTATTCACCGAACTTCTGACCGATCATGTCTTCGGTGACATTGACGGGAACATGCTTCTGGCCATTGTAGACCGCGAACGTCAGACCCACGAACTGGGGCAGGATCGTCGAGCGGCGCGACCAGATTTTGATGACTTCGTTCTTGCCAGATTCGCGAACCTTCTCGGCCTTTTTCAGGACGTAGGCGTCGACGAACGGGCCTTTCCAGACAGAGCGCGACATGGATTACCGCCCTTTCTTCTTGGCGTGACGCGAGCGGATGATCAGCTTGCTGGACGCCTTGTTGGGATTGCGGGTCTTCTTGCCCTTGGTCGGCTTGCCCCACGGGGTAACCGGGTGACGGCCACCGGAGGTACGACCTTCACCACCACCGTGCGGGTGGTCGATCGGGTTCATGACGACGCCGCGGACGGACGGACGCTTGCCATAGTGGCGGTTGCGGCCGGCTTTACCAAGGTTCTGGTTCGAGTTGTCAGGGTTCGACACGGCACCGATGGTGGCCATGCATTCCTGACGAACCATGCGCAGTTCGCCCGAGGAAAGGCGGATCTGAGCGTAGCCACCGTCACGGCCGACGAATTGGGCATAGGTGCCCGCGGCGCGTGCGATCTGGCCGCCCTTGCCGGGCTTCAGCTCGATGTTGTGGACGATCGTGCCGATCGGCATGCCCGAGAAGGGCATTGCGTTGCCGGGCTTGATGTCCGCTTTGGCCGACGCGATCACGCGGTCGCCGATGGCGAGACGCTGGGGCGCGAGGATGTAGGCCTGTTCGCCATCGTCATACTGGACGAGGGCGATGAACGCGGTCCGGTTCGGGTCGTATTCGATGCGGGCCACGGTGGCCGACACGTCGAACTTGTTCCGCTTGAAGTCCACGATGCGATAGAGACGCTTCGCGCCACCGCCGCGGCGGCGTGCGGTGATCCGTCCGGTGTTGTTCCGGCCGCCCGATTTCGTCAGACCCTCGGTGAGGGCCTTGACGGGACGTCCTTTATACAGCTCCGAACGGTCGATCAGCACCAGCCCGCGCTGGCCCGGCGTCGTCGGCTTGTACGACTTAAGTGCCATGCTTTCTGTCTTCCGTTGTAATGCGACAGCGCCCGCGTGTCGGGCCTGCCGGAGTTTAGCCCCCCGAAGGTGGCCATTTCATAGGGCCCCGAAGGTCCCCGGCTCTGAGCCGCCGGACAGGTCCGGCGACAAAACGCGAAGCCCCGGACGAATCCGGGGCTGCTGCGGATGGCCTGCTCTAGTCAAAGAGTCGCCGAAGGTCAAGCGCTGCCACCCGGGGAAAGCGCCTCGACGCCCTTATTTGCCGAGGCTTCGGGCGCCTGGCGCCCTCCCCTCCCCGGCCGGGACCCGGACCCCGGAAAAGGAAAAGCCCCCGCAGCTGCGAGGGCTTTC
The DNA here is from genome assembly GCF_040409955.1 of Salipiger sp. H15. Lineage (NCBI taxonomy): Bacteria > Pseudomonadati > Pseudomonadota > Alphaproteobacteria > Rhodobacterales > Roseobacteraceae > Salipiger > Salipiger bruguierae. The sequence continues at coordinate 1,499,636 of NZ_CP123384.1, read as the reverse complement.
CCGAACTTGTCGAAGGCGACGATCAGAGACCGGTGGTCACGTCGATCGTGTTGCCCTCTTCGAGGGTCACGTAGGCCTTCTTGACGTCGTTCCGCTTGCCGATCTGGCCGCGGAAACGCTTCACCTTGCCCTTGGTGATGGTGGTGTTGACCGCCTTCACCTTCACGCCGAAGAGCGCCTCGACGGCCTCCTTGACCTGGGGTTTGGTCGAGTCGATCGCCACTTCGAAGACCACGACGCCGTTCTCGCCGACCATGGTGGATTTCTCGGTGATGATCGGCTTGCGGATCACGTCGTAGTGTTGTGCCTTAGCGGTCATTTCAGTCGAGCCTCCAGAGCTTCGACACCCGCCTTGGTGAGCACCAGGGTGTCACGCTTGAGGATGTCATACACGTTGGCGCCGACGGAGGGCAGCACGTCCAGACCTTCGATGTTCGCGGCGGCGCGGGCGAAGCCCTCGTTCACCGAAGCACCGTCGATCACCAGGGCGCGCTTCCAGCCCAGGCTCTTCACCTGTGCCGCCAGCGTCTTGGTCTTGCCATCGGTCTCAGCGTTCTCGATGATCACGAGCGAGCCGGTCTTGGCTTTCGCCGAGAGGGCCAGCTTGAGGCCGAGAGCACGGACCTTCTTGGGCAGGTCATGGCCGTGGCTGCGCGGGGTCGGGCCCTTGTAGATGCCACCCTTGCGGAAGATCGGCGCCTTGCGGGAGCCGTGGCGTGCGCCGCCGGTGCCCTTCTGGCGATAGATCTTCTTGGTCGAGTAGCTCACTTCCGAGCGGGTCTTGACCTTGTGCGTACCGGCCTGGGCCTTGTTACGCTGCCAGCGAACCACACGGTGCAGAATGTCGGCGCGCGGCTCGAGATCAAAGATCGCGTCCGTCAGCTCGACTTCGCCCGCGGCACCGCCGTCGAGTTTGATAACGTCGAGTTTCATTCGTCGCCTTCCTTCTCTTCGACTGCGGCTTCAGCAGGAGCTGCAGCGGATTTCAGGCCAGCCGGCAGAACCGCGTTCTCGGGGAACGGCTTCTTCACGGCGTCCTTGATGGTCACCCAGCCGCCCTTGGAGCCCGGCACCGCGCCCTTGATCATGATGATGCCGCGATCGGCATCGGTCTTCACGACCTGCAGGTTCTGCGTGGTGACACGGACGGCACCCATGTGGCCGGCCATTTTCTTGCCTTTGAAGACCTTGCCCGGATCCTGGCACTGACCGGTCGAACCGTGCGAACGGTGCGAGATCGACACGCCGTGCGATGCACGAAGACCACCGAAGTTATGGCGCTTCATGGCACCGGCAAAGCCCTTACCGATGGTCGTGCCGGCAACGTCGACATACTGACCTTCGAAGTAGTGCTCTGCCGAGATCTCTTCGCCGACGGCGATGAGGTTCTCTGCGTCGACGCGGAATTCCGCGATCTTCCGCTTCGGCTCGACCTTGGCAGCGGCGAAGTGGCCGCGCATGGCTTTCGAGACGTTCTTGGCCTTTGCCGCACCGGCGCCGAGCTGAACGGCGGTGTAGCCGTCCTTGTCAGCGGTCCGCTGTGCGACGACCTGGCAACCTTCGAGTTGGAGGACGGTCACAGGGATCTGCTTGCCGTCTTCCATGAAAAGCCGGGTCATGCCGACTTTCTTTGCGATAACTCCAGAGCGCAACATCATCTGCCCCCTTACACCTTGATCTCGACGTCCACGCCGGCCGCGAGGTCGAGCTTCATCAGCGCGTCCACGGTCTGCGGGGTCGGATCGACGATGTCGAGAAGACGCTTGTGCGTGCGGATCTCGAACTGATCGCGGGATTTCTTGTTCACGTGCGGGCCACGCAGAACGGTGAATTTCTCGATCTTGTTCGGCAGCGGGATGGGCCCGCGCACGGTCGCACCGGTGCGTTTCGCGGTGTTCACGATCTCCTGCGTCGACGCATCGAGGACGCGGTAATCGAACGCCTTGAGCCGGATGCGAATGTTCTGGCTTTGCATGTTCTTTGCCCTTGTTCAGGCGTTGGAGTTGAGAGGAAGAAACAGGACCACCCTGCCCCTTCATCGAACCCGTCGGGAGAGACCGGGGTCCCGCCCTAAAATCGAAATGGGCGCCGTGACGCCCATTTCGTATAACGTGCTGGCGGGCCGGTTATACCCGGGCCCGCCGCGAGTCAAGAGATCACTCGAGGATTTTCGAGACGACGCCCGAACCGACGGTGCGGCCGCCTTCGCGGATTGCGAAGCGCAGACCGTCTTCCATGGCGATCGGTGCGATCAGTTCCACGGTGAACTTCAGGTTGTCGCCGGGCATGACCATCTCGGTGCCCTCGGGGAGGGTCACGGTGCCGGTCACGTCGGTGGTGCGGAAGTAGAACTGCGGACGGTAGTTCGCGAAGAACGGCGTGTGACGGCCGCCTTCTTCCTTGGTCAGGATGTAGACCTCGCACTCGAACTTGGTGTGCGGCTTCACCGAACCCGGCTTGCAGAGAACCTGGCCACGCTCCACGCCTTCACGGTCGATGCCGCGCAGCAGGGCGCCGATGTTGTCGCCTGCCTCACCGCGGTCGAGCAGCTTGCGGAACATTTCCACGCCGGTGCAGGTGGTCTTCTTGGTGTCGCGGATGCCGACGATCTCGAGTTCGTCGCCGACGTTCACAACGCCACGCTCCACACGGCCGGTCACCACGGTGCCGCGGCCCGAGATCGAGAACACGTCTTCGATCGGCATCAGGAACGGCTGGTCCACGGCACGTGCCGGCTGCGGGATGTACTCGTCCACGCCCGCCATCAGTTCGCGGATCTTGGCTTCGCCGATTTCCGGCTGGGTGCCGTTCATCGCGTGCAGGGCCGAGCCGGCGATCACGGGGATGTCGTCGCCCGGGAAGTCGTAGGCCGACAGCAGTTCGCGGATTTCCATCTCGACGAGCTCGAGCAGCTCTTCGTCGTCGACCTGGTCAACCTTGTTCATGAACACGACCATGGCGGGGATGCCCACCTGGCGGCCCAGAAGGATGTGCTCGCGGGTCTGCGGCATGGGGCCGTCAGCTGCGTTCACAACCAGGATCGCGCCGTCCATCTGCGCCGCGCCGGTGATCATGTTCTTCACGTAGTCGGCGTGGCCGGGGCAGTCGACGTGCGCGTAGTGGCGTGCGTCGGTCTCGTATTCCACGTGCGCGGTCGAGATCGTGATGCCGCGGGCTTTCTCTTCCGGCGCGCCGTCGATCTGGTCGTACGCCTTGAAGTCACCGAAGTACTTGGTGATCGCTGCGGTCAGCGTGGTCTTGCCGTGGTCGACGTGACCGATCGTGCCGATGTTGCAGTGCGGCTTGCCGCGCTCAAACTTTTCCTTTGCCATGATGGCCTCCTTGGTCGATGGCGGTGCGTGTGATCACGCACCCTACGGGGGGGTAGGGTGCGGGGCTGTGCCCCGCACCGCTGCTTATGCGTATTTCGCCTGGATCTCGTCCGAGATGTTCTGCGGAACCGGATCGTAGTGGTCGAACTGCATCGTGAACTGCGCGCGGCCCGAGGACATGGAGCGCAGGTTGTTGATGTAGCCGAACATGTTGGCCAGCGGCACGAAGGCCTGGACCGCAACGGCGTTGCCGCGCGCTTCCTGACCCGACACCTGGCCACGGCGGGAGGTGAGGTCACCGATGATCGAACCGGTGTACTCTTCCGGCGTGACCACCTCGACCTTCATCATCGGCTCGAGCAGCTTCGCGCCTGCTTTACGCAGACCTTCACGCATGCACATCCGCGATGCGATCTCGAAGGCCAGAACCGAGGAGTCCACGTCGTGGAACTTGCCGTCGATCAGCGCGACCTTGAAGTCGATCACCGGGAAGCCTGCCAGCGGACCGGAGTCCATGACCGACTTGATGCCCTTCTCGACGCCCGGGACGTATTCCTTCGGAACCGAACCGCCGACGATCTTCGACTCGAACGAGTAGCCTTCGCCCGGCTGGGTCGGGCTGATGACCAGCTTGACCTCTGCGAACTGACCCGAACCACCCGACTGTTTCTTGTGGGTGTAGGTGTGCTCGATCTCGTGACCGATGGTCTCGCGATACGCCACCTGCGGGGCACCGATGTTCGCCTCGACCTTGAACTCGCGCTTCAGGCGGTCGACGAGAATGTCGAGGTGAAGTTCGCCCATGCCCTTCATGATGGTCTGACCGGACTCGATGTCGGTCTCGACGCGGAAGGAGGGGTCTTCTGCGGCCAGACGGGCCAGACCCTGGGACATCTTCTCCTGGTCGTTCTTCGTCTTCGGCTCGACCGCGATCTCGATCACCGGCTCGGGGAAGGTCATGGTCTCGAGAACCACTTGCTTCTGAGCGTCGCAGAGGGTGTCACCGGTGGTGGTCTCCTTGAGACCGGCCAGCGCGATGATGTCGCCTGCGAAGGCTTCTTCGATCTCTTCCCGGTTGTTCGAGTGCATCATCATCATACGACCGATGCGCTCTTTCTTGCCCTTGGTCGAGTTCATGATCGAATCGCCCTTCTTCATCGTACCGGAGTAGATACGGGTGAAGGTGAGCGAACCCACGAACGGGTCGTTCATGATCTTGAACGCGAGGCCCGAGAACGGCTCTTCGTCCGAAGCGCGGCGCTCGATGTTCCGGGTTTCGGTCTCGTCATCCGGCGAGAAGCCGAGGTACGGCGGAACGTCGAGGGGACCCGGCAGGAAGTCGACGACAGCGTTGAGCAGGGGCTGCACGCCCTTGTTCTTGAACGCCGAACCGCCGAGAACCGGAACGAACGACAGCGACAGCGTGCCCTTGCGGATCAGCTTGCGCAGCGTCGGAACGTCGGGCTCTTCGCCTTCGAGGTAGGCTTCCATCGCCGCATCGTCCTGCTCGACAGCATTCTCGATGAGGGTTGCACGCCACTCGTCGGCCAGGTCCTTCAGGTCGTCGCGGATCGGCTGACGCACCCAGGATGCGCCGAGGTCTTCACCCTGCCAGACCCACTCTTCCATGGTCACGAGGTCGACGATGCCTTCCAGCTGGTCTTCCGCACCGATCGGGAAGTTGACGGGGACCGGGGTTGCGCCCGTGCGGTCCTTGATCATCTTCACGCAGTTGAAGAAGTCGGCACCGATCTTGTCCATCTTGTTGACGAACACGATGCGCGGCACCTTGTAGCGGTCAGCCTGACGCCACACGGTCTCGGTCTGGGGCTCAACGCCGGCGTTGCCGTCGAGGAGGCAGATCGCACCGTCGAGCACGGCCAGCGAACGTTCGACTTCGATGGTGAAGTCCACGTGGCCGGGGGTGTCGATGATGTTGTAGCGGAATTTCGTGTCCGAAGTACCTTCTTCGGTCGGATCTTCCTGCCACTGCCAGAACGTGGTGGTTGCAGCGGAGGTGATGGTGATACCACGCTCCTGCTCCTGCTCCATCCAGTCCATGGTGGCAGCGCCGTCGTGGACTTCACCGATTTTGTGCGAACGGCCGGTGTAGTACAGGATGCGTTCCGTCGTCGTGGTCTTGCCCGCGTCGATGTGGGCCATGATCCCGAAGTTACGGTAGCGCTGGAGGGGATATTCGCGTGCCATGATGGTCTGCCTTTCCGAGCTTACCAGCGATAATGGCTGAACGCTTTGTTCGCGTCGGCCATCTTGTGGGTGTCTTCGCGTTTCTTAACAGCGGAGCCACGGGATTGCACGGCATCCAGGAGTTCGCCTGCGAGGCGCTCTTCCATGGTGTGCTCGTTGCGGGCGCGCGAGGCTGCAATCAGCCAGCGGATGGCCAGGGCCTCACGGCGCTCGGGGCGCACTTCGACGGGGACCTGGTAGGTGGCACCACCAACGCGGCGCGAACGGACTTCGACGGCCGGCTTGATGTTGTCGAGCGCTTCGTGGAAGACTTCCACCGGCGCGCGCTTCACCTTGCTCTCGACGCGGTCGAGGGCATTGTAGACGATGCGCTCTGCGACCGACTTCTTGCCGTCGATCATCAGGTTGTTCATGAACTTCGTCAGAACCCGGTCGCCATACTTGGCGTCGGGCAGGACTTCGCGTTTTTCTGCGGCGTGACGACGAGACATATTCGTATCCTCTTATTTCGGACGCTTCGCGCCGTACTTCGAGCGACGCTGCTTACGGTCTTTGACGCCCTGGGTATCCAGAACACCGCGGAGGATGTGGTAACGGACACCCGGAAGGTCTTTCACACGGCCGCCGCGGATGAGCACAACCGAGTGCTCCTGCAGGTTGTGCGATTCACCCGGGATGTAGGAGATGACTTCGAAGCCGTTGGTCAGACGCACCTTGGCCACCTTACGCATTGCCGAGTTCGGCTTCTTCGGCGTGGTGGTGTAGACGCGGGTGCAGACACCGCGCTTCTGCGGGCACTGCTCGAGGTGCTGCGACTTCGAACGCTTAACTTTCGGCTGCCGCGGCTTGCGGATCAGCTGTTGGATCGTGGGCATATGGGTTGTTCCCCGTAATTCTCACATATGTGGTGCAAGGGGGAGCCCCCCATGCGGTTCAATCGATCAGGCGCCCCACGCGTCCGCGGGTCACCGGTGATGCGCCGAAGATCCGAGGACCGAAGGGCAGGAACCCTATAACGACGCAAAATACCGCATACGCCCCCGAGCACGGGTGACGTCGCGGTGGGTCTCCAGAGGATCGGGGCCAGGGACGCCGATCTTGACCGCTTTAGTTCTGTAGAATGCGGCGGGCGCACTTAGGCCTCCGCCGGATTGAGGCGCGTATAGGGGGAGTCGCAGGGCTTGTCAACATGGGCCGCCGGCTGCCCTGCCCCAGCCCGGTCCCTGCCCCGCCCCTTGCCAGCACGGGGGCGCGATGCCAACGATGAGGCGGACGAGTGACAGAGGTTTCCCCCCATGCAGATCATTGGCCTGTGCCGGTTTTCCTACCCCGCCGAGGGGGGCTTCCAGGTCGAGCACGAGAGCCTCGCCGCACGCATTGCCTACCTCTACGCGCCGGCGCGGATGGAGGAAAGACTGCGCCACTTCGAATGCATCTGCCTGCCCGGGCTGAAGGCCCAGACCGATCCCGACTTCATCTTCCTCGTGCTGGTCGGCGACGCCATGCCCCTGCCCTATCTCGCGCGGCTGCAGGAGCTTCTCGCGGACTTCCCGCAGGCGCGGATCGTCAGCCGCCCGCCCGGCCCGCACCGGCAGGTCTGCCAGGAGGTGATCAACGCCGCCCGCGACCTTGCCCTGCCCTGCCTCGAGTTCCGCCATGACGACGACGACGCGGTGGCGGTGACGTTCGTCGAGGAACTCCGGGCCGCCGCGCTCGACATCTCGGCGCTGCGCGCGCGGCACCGGTTGGTGGCGCTCGACTGGAACCGCGGCTACGTGGCGCGTCCCGATGCCGCAGGGCTCTGCGCCGAGCCTTCCGTGACCCCCTTCTGGGGCGTCGCACAGGCGGTGGCCGTCGCGCCCGGCGTGCGCCAGAGCAACATGAACTTCGGCCACGCGAAGCTGATCGAGTTCATGCCCACGCTCAGCTTCACCGACCGGCCGATGTATCTGCGCGGCCACAACGACCACAACGATTCACGCCAGAAGAAACACGTGAAGCCGGTCGAGCTGCCGCGGCTCGATGCCGCGGGCGAGGCCGAGATGAAGCGGCTCTTCGCGATCGACGCCGATCACGTCCGCCGGGTCTTCGCGGGGGTCGCCGCCAGCTGATCGCGCACGCCGCGCCGCCGCAGCTGCCGCTCGCGCCAGAGGGTGAAGCTGCCCATGGCGACGATCACGGCCGCGCCGAGCAGCGTCATCGGCTGCGGCACCTCGCCCCAGAACACCAGCCCCAGCAGCAGAGCCCAGAGCAGGCCGGTGTAGCGGAACGGCGCGATGAAGCCGACCTCGCCGATGCGCATGACCATCACGCTCAGCGTATAGCCCGCCATGACCAGCAGCGCCGTGCCCAGCATCAGCACCGAGAGCCGCGCGTCGAGCGGCTGCCAGTCCTCGCCCAGCGACAGCACCGCCGCCATGAGCGTCACCAGCACCGAGGAGGAGAGCGTCACCTGCATGCTTGGCAGCTGCTTCGAGAAGCGCCGCGTCGTCAGGTCGCGCAGCGTGACCGCGACCACCGTCAGCAGCGCGTAGACCGAGTAGGTGTTGAACCCCTCGGTGCCCGGCCGGACGATCAGCAGCATGCCGCAGAACCCGCCTGCGATCGCCAGCCAGCGCCGCCAGCCGACCGGCTCGCCGAAGAAGACCGCGCTGCCCAGCGTCACCGTCAGCGGCACCATCTGCAGGAGCGCCGTGGCATTGGCCAGCGGCATGTTGCGCAGCGCCGTCAGGAAGAAATAGGCCGAGCCGCATTCCGCGATCCCGCGCAGCAGCATGAGCGCGGCGTCGCGGCCGCCGGGCCGGTGGCGCAGCGCGCCGAGCCGAAGCGCGAGCCCGGCGATGAACAGGCTCGCGACGAGCCCGCGCAGGACGAGCACCTGTGACAGCGGCAGATCGGAGCCGATCTCCTTCACACAGGCGTCGCTGAAGGTGAAAGCGGCCATGTTCCCGATCATCAGGAGCATGCCGCGGCCATTGTCGGACAAGCGCGTCATGGGCAGATCGCTAGCACCCCCGGCGCGCCGCCACCATCCTCAAAACGCGCGCCTTTTGTGCAAGTCCGCCCGCCCCTTCTTCTCTTTCCAAATACGCCGGGGGGTGAGGCCGCAGGCCGAGGGGGGCAGCGCCCCCCTGCCCCGCCGGCCAGAGAGAACCGCCAAACGAAAGGCGGCCCCCCCCCCGAGTGTGCGGGGGCCCGAAGCTTTTCGCCGTTCGGCGCGCGATTACTCGCGGCTTTCCGGCGTGTCCACGACCAGGGTGTCGAACTCGTCGCCACCGATCACGTCGCTCGACGACATGTCCGGAGCGGCCAGGAGCGCGGCCTGTTCGGCCTCCTCGCGGCGCACTTCGATCACCTTGTTGTCGCGCTCGGTCGCGATGCGACGGACCCGCTGGGTCGCGCCACCGGTGCCCGCCGGGATCAGGCGGCCCACGATGACGTTCTCCTTGAGGCCGACCAGCTTGTCCTTCTTGCCCTGCACCGAAGCCTCGGTGAGGACGCGGGTGGTCTCCTGGAAGGAAGCCGCCGAGATGAACGAACGGGTCTGCAGCGACGCCTTGGTGATCCCGAGAAGGATCGGCTCGCCGGTGGCCGGACGGCCGCCCTTCTTGAGGACCTTCTCGTTGACCGCGTCGAACTCCGCCTTGTCCACGTGCTCGCCCTTGAGCAGCGTGGTGTCGCCGGAGTCGTGGATTTCCCACTTCTGCAGCATCTGGCGGACGATGACCTCGACGTGCTTGTCGTTGATCTTCACGCCCTGCAGTCGATACACGTCCTGGACTTCGTCGATCATGTAGTTCGCCAGAGCCTCGACACCCATGATGGCCAGGATGTCATGCGGCGCTGGGTTGCCGTCCATGATGTAGTCGCCCTTCTGGACGTAATCGCCCTCGACCACGGGAATGTGCTTGCCCTTGGGGATCATGTATTCCTTGGGCTCGAGCGTGTCGTCGACCGGCTCGATCGTGATGCGGCGCTTGTTCTTGTAGTCCTTGCCGAAGCGCACGTAGCCGTCGATCTCGGCGATGATGGCGTGGTCCTTCGGACGACGCGCCTCGAAGAGTTCGGCCACACGCGGCAGACCGCCGGTGATGTCCTTCGTCTTCGCGCCCTCGCGCGGGATACGCGCAAGAACGTCACCGGCCTTGATCTCCTGACCTTCTTCACAGGACAGGATGGCGTCCACCGACATCGGGTAGGTCAGCGGGTTGCCGGCCGCGTTGCGCACGGGCTCGCCGTCGGCATCCATCAGGATGATCTCGGGCTTGAGCTCGTTGCCCTTCGGTGCCGCACGCCAGTCGATCACGATCTTCTGGGTCATGCCGGTCGCTTCGTCGGTCTCGTCGCGGACGGCCACACCAGCGGTGAGGTCGACGTGCTTCGCGACACCGTCCGCCTCGGCGAGGATCGGCAGGGTGTAGGGGTCCCACTCGAAGAGCTTGTCGCCGCGCTTGACCGACTGGCCTTCCTTGACGAACAGCTTGGTGCCGTAGCCGAGCTTGTGGCTCGCACGTTCCTTGCCGTCCTCGCCCATGATCCGCAGCTTCATGTTGCGGCCCATGACGAGGGTTTCGCCGATGGAGTTCTCGAGGGTCGAGGTGTTCTCGAACTCGATCACGCCTTCCTGCGACGCTTCCTGGAACGACTGCTGGCCACCCTGGGCAACGCCGCCGATGTGGAAGGTCCGCATCGTCAGCTGCGTGCCGGGTTCACCGATCGACTGCGCGGCGATGATGCCGACAGCCTCGCCGGTGTTGACCATGGTGCCTCGTGCGAGGTCACGGCCATAGCACATGGCGCAGACGCCCTCTTCGGCCTCGCAGGTCAGCGGCGAGCGGATGCGGGTCGACTGCACCGCAGCCTCGTCGATGGCGTCGGACATGCGCTCGTCGATGAGCTGGCCGGCGCGCACGATGATCTCGCCCGTGACGGGGTGCGGAATGTCATCCGCCGCGACACGGCCCAGGACGCGCTCGGCGAGCGAGGCGACGACTTCACCATCGTTGACAGCCGCTTCCGCGGTGATCGCGCGGTCGGTGCCGCAGTCGTGCGAGCGCACGATGCAGTCCTGCGCCACGTCCACCAGACGGCGGGTCAGGTAACCCGAGTTTGCCGTCTTCAGAGCGGTATCCGACAGACCCTTACGGGCACCGTGGGTCGAGTTGAAGTACTCGAGAACGGTCAGGCCTTCCTTGAAGTTCGAGATGATCGGGGTCTCGATGATGTCGCCGTTCGGCTTCGCCATCAGGCCGCGCATCCCGCCCAGCTGCTTCATCTGGGTGACCGAGCCACGCGCACCGGAGTGGGCCATCATGTACACCGAGTTCGGTTCCATTTCCGACCCGTCCTCGGCGCGCTTGTTCGCCGAGATGGTGTTCATCATGGCGTCGGTGACCTTGTCGTTGCACTTCGACCAGGCGTCCACGACCTTGTTGTACTTCTCGCCCTGGGTAATCAGGCCGTCGAGGTACTGCTGCTCGAAATCCTTCACCTGGTCACGAGTTTCCTCGACCAGCGTCCACTTGCTGTCCGGGATCACCATGTCGTCCTTGCCGAACGAGATGCCGGCGCGGAACGCTTCCTTGAAGCCCATCGCCATGATCTGGTCGCAGAAGATGACCGACTCTTTCTGGCCGCAGTAGCGGTAGACGGTGTCGATGACCTTCTGAACGTCCTTCTTGCGAAGCAGCGTGTTGACGAGATCGAACGGAGCCTTGGCGTTCATCGGCAGCAGCGCGCCGAGGCGCACGCGGCCCGGGGTCGTCTCGTAACGCTTGACGACCTCGTTGCCCTCTTCGTCGATCTGCTTCACGCGGCATTCGATCTTGGCGTGCAGGTGCACTTCGCCAGCCGTCAGGGCGTGCTCGACCTCTTCGATGTTGGAGAACTTCATCCCCTCGCCCTTCATGCCTTCACGCATGATGGTCGTGTAGTAGAGGCCGAGGATCATGTCCTGCGACGGCACGATGATCGGGCTGCCGTTTGCGGGCGACAGCACGTTGTTCGTGGACATCATCAGGACGCGCGCCTCGAGCTGCGCTTCGAGCGACAGCGGCACGTGGACGGCCATCTGGTCACCGTCGAAGTCGGCGTTGAACGCCGAGCAGACGAGCGGGTGCAGCTGGATGGCCTTGCCTTCGATCAGCTGGGGTTCGAACGCCTGGATCCCCAGACGGTGCAGCGTCGGCGCGCGGTTCAGCAGAACCGGGTGCTCGCGGATCACCTCGTCGAGGATGTCCCAGACTTCCGGACGCTCTTTTTCAACCAGCTTCTTCGCCTGCTTCACGGTGCTGGACAGGCCCTTGGCCTCCAGGCGCGAGTAGATGAAGGGCTTGAAGAGTTCGAGCGCCATCTTCTTCGGCAGGCCGCACTGGTGCAGCTTGAGTTCCGGGCCGGTCACGATGACCGAACGGCCCGAGAAGTCGACGCGCTTGCCGAGAAGGTTCTGACGGAAGCGGCCCTGCTTGCCCTTGAGCATGTCGGACAGCGACTTCAGCGGACGCTTGTTGGCGCCGGTGATGACGCGGCCGCGGCGGCCGTTGTCGAAGAGGGCGTCGACGGCTTCCTGCAGCATCCGCTTTTCGTTCCGGACGATGATGTCCGGAGCGCGCAGCTCGATCAGGCGCTTGAGGCGGTTGTTCCGGTTGATCACGCGGCGGTACAGATCGTTGAGATCCGAAGTCGCGAAACGGCCACCGTCGAGCGGCACCAGCGGGCGCAGTTCGGGCGGGATGACCGGGATCACGGTGAGGATCATCCACTCGGGGCGGTTGCCCGACTCGAGGAAGGATTCCACGACCTTGAGGCGCTTGATGATCTTCTTGGGCTTCAGCTCGCCGGTGGCTTCCTTGAGGTCCGCACGCAGCTGCTCGGCCTCGGCCTCGAGGTCGATGGCTGCGAGCATCTCGCGGATGGCCTCGGCGCCGATGTTGGCGCTGAACGCGTCTGCGCCGTACTGGTCCTGTGCGTCGAGGAACTCGTCCTCGGTCAGCATCTGGCCGTAGGTCAGGTCGGTCAGGCCGGGCTCGATCACCACGTAGTTTTCGAAGTACAGCACGCGCTCGAGGTCACGCAGCGTCATGTCCAGCATGAGGCCGATGCGCGAGGGCAGCGACTTCAGGAACCAGATGTGCGCGCAGGGAGCTGCGAGCTCGATGTGGCCCATGCGCTCGCGGCGCACTTTCTGGAGGGTGACTTCGACGCCGCACTTCTCGCAGACGACGCCGCGGTACTTCATGCGCTTGTACTTGCCGCACAGGCACTCGTAGTCCTTGATCGGGCCGAAGATGCGCGCGCAGAAGAGGCCGTCACGCTCGGGCTTGAACGTGCGGTAGTTGATCGTCTCGGGCTTCTTGATCTCGCCGTAGGACCACGAGAGGATCCGCTCGGGCGACGCCAGCGACACCTTGATCTCGTCGAAGACCTTGGGCGGAGTCAGCGGGTTGAACGGGTTGTTCGTCAGTTCCTGGTTCATGTCGTCTTCCTAAATGACAGGGCTTGGAGAGGGGAGCCGCGCGGGATTTTCGCCCCGCGCGGTGGTCGGATGGACCGTTATTCCCCGTCCTCCGCGTCCAGGAGTTCCATGTTCAGGCCGAGGCCGCGGACTTCCTTCACGAGCACGTTGAAGCTCTCGGGAACGCCCGCCTCGTAGTTGTCCTCGCCCTTGACGATGCTTTCGTAGACCTTCGTCCGGCCCGCCACGTCGTCCGACTTCACGGTCAGCATTTCCTGCAGGGTGTAGGCGGCGCCGTAGGCTTCCAGAGCCCAGACCTCCATCTCCCCGAAACGCTGGCCACCGAACTGCGCCTTACCACCCAGCGGCTGCTGGGTAACGAGCGAGTACGGGCCGGTCGAACGCGCGTGGATCTTGTCGTCGACAAGGTGGTGCAGCTTGAGCATGTACTTCACGCCCACCGTCACCTTCCGCGCGAACTGGTCGCCGGTGCGGCCGTCGAACAGCACGGACTGGCCGGACTGGTCGATGCCCGCGCGCTCCAGCGCGTCGTTCACGTCGGCTTCCTTGGCGCCGTCGAAGACCGGGGTCGCGATCGGAACACCGCGGGTCACGTTCGAGGCGGCTTCGATGAGCTCGATCTCGTCCATGCCCTCGATCCCCTCGGCGTAGACCTCGGCACCGTAGGCGTGGCGCATGGCCTCGCGCACCGGCGTCAGGTCGCCCGAGCGGCGGTATTCCTGCAGGCCTTCCTCGATCTGGATGCCGAGGCCGCGTGCGGCCCAGCCCATGTGCGTCTCGAGGATCTGACCGACGTTCATACGCGACGGCACACCCAGCGGGTTGAGGCAGAAGTCGACCGGGGTACCGTCGGCGAGGAACGGCATGTCCTCGATCGGCACCACGCGCGACACCACGCCCTTGTTCCCGTGACGGCCGGCCATCTTGTCGCCCGGCTGCAGCTTGCGCTTCACCGCGACGAAGACCTTGACCATCTTCATCACGCCCGGCGGCAGGTCGTCGCCACGGCGGACCTTCTCGACCTTGTCCTCGAAGCGGGCATCGAGGGCGCGCTTCTGCGCCTCGTACTGCTCGTGCAGGGCCTCGACGATCTGCGCGTCGGCTTCCTCGGCGAGCGCGAGCTGCCACCACTGGCCGCGGCTCAGGCTTTCCAGAAGCTCGTCGTCGATCTGTGCGTTCGGACGGACGCCTTTCGGGCCCTTCACCGCGGTCTTGCCGAAGATCAGGTCCTTGAGACGCGCGTAGATGTTGCGGTCGAGGATCGCGAGTTCGTCGTCCCGGTCACGGGCCAGACGTTCGACTTCCTCGCGCTCGATCTGCAGCGCACGTTCGTCCTTTTCCACGCCGTGGCGGTTGAAGACGCGAACTTCCACGACGGTGCCGTAGTCGCCCGGCTTCACGCGCAGCGAGGTGTCGCGCACGTCCGAGGCCTTTTCGCCGAAGATGGCGCGGAGGAGTTTCTCTTCCGGCGTCATCGGGCTTTCGCCCTTCGGAGTGATCTTGCCCACGAGGATGTCGCCCGGCTCCACGTCCGCACCGATATACACGATACCGGCTTCGTCGAGGTTGCGCAGGGCTTCCTCGCCGACGTTGGGAATGTCGCGGGTGATCTCTTCCGGCCCGAGCTTGGTGTCGCGGGCGGCGACTTCGAATTCCTCGATGTGGATCGAGGTGTAGACGTCGTCACGCGCGATGCGCTCGGAGATGAGGATCGAGTCTTCGTAGTTGTAGCCGTTCCAGGGCATGAAGGCGACGATGATGTTCTTGCCGAGCGCCAGTTCACCGATGTCGGTGGACGGACCGTCCGCAATCACTTCGCCCTTGCCGACCCGGTCACCCACCTTCACCAGCGGACGCTGGTTGATGCAGGTGTTCTGGTTCGAACGCTGGAACTTGCGCATGCGGTAGATGTCCACGCCCGGATCGCCCGGCTCGAGGTCATCGGTCGCACGGATCACGATACGCTGCGCATCGACCTGGTCGATGACGCCGCCACGCTTGGCCATGATCGCCGCGCCGGAGTCGCGTGCCACGACGCCCTCGATCCCGGTGCCGACCAGCGGCGCCTCGGATTTCAGGACGGGCACGGCCTGACGCTGCATGTTCGCGCCCATCAGTGCGCGGTTGGCGTCGTCGTTTTCCAGGAACGGGATGAGCGAGGCACCGACCGAGACCAGCTGCTTCGGCGAGACGTCGATCAGGTCGACGCTTTCGCGCGGCGCGAGCGTGTAGTCACCGGACTGGCGGGTCGAGACGAGGTCGTTCACGAAACGGCCTTCCTCGTCCAGCGTCGCGTTGGCCTGCGCCACGGTGTGACGCATTTCCTCGGTCGCCGACATGTACTGGACCTCGTCGGTCACCTTCGCATCGATGACTTTCCGATACGGGGTCTCGATGAAGCCGTACTTGTTGACGCGGGCGAAGGTGGCCAGCGAGTTGATCAGACCGATGTTCGGGCCTTCCGGCGTCTCGATCGGGCACATCCGGCCATAGTGGGTCGGGTGCACGTCGCGGACTTCGAAGCCGGCGCGCTCGCGGGTCAGACCGCCCGGCCCGAGGGCCGACAGGCGACGCTTGTGCGTCACTTCGGAAAGCGGGTTGGTCTGGTCCATGAACTGCGACAGCTGCGACGAGCCGAAGAACTCGCGCACGGCGGCAGCCGCGGGCTTCGCGTTGATCAGGTCCTGCGGCATGACGGTGTCGATCTCGACCGACGACATGCGTTCCTTGATCGCGCGCTCCATGCGGAGCAGGCCGACGCGGTACTGGTTTTCCATCAGTTCGCCGACGGAACGGACGCGACGGTTGCCGAGGTGGTCGATGTCGTCCACTTCGCCCTTGCCGTCACGCAGCTCGACCAGCGCCTTGATGCACTTGACGATATCGTCGCGGTCCAGCGTGCGCTGGGTGTCCGGCTTGCTCAGCGCAAGGCGCATGTTCATCTTCACGCGACCCACGGCCGAGAGGTCGTAGCGCTCGGAATCGAAGAACAGCGTGTCGAACAGCGACGAGGCGGCCTCGACGGTCGGCGGCTCGCCCGGGCGCATGACGCGGTAGATGTCCATGAGCGCGCTGTTGCGGTCCATGTTCTTGTCCTGCGCCATCGTGTTGCGCATGTAGGCGCCGACGGTGATGTTGTCGATGTCGAGAACGGGAATCTCGGTGATGCCCGCGTCGACCAGATCCTTCAGGGTGCCGCCGGTGACGTCACCGTCCTTGTCGACTTCCCAGGTCAGCTCGTCGCCGGCCTCGACGTAGATCGCGCCGGTGTCCTCGTTGATGATGTCCTTGGCGACGAACTTGCCGACGATCTGCTCGAAGGGCAGCAGCAGGTTCTTCACCTTGCCTTCGTCGATCAGGGCCTTCACCGCGCGCGGGGTCACCTTCTTGGTGGCCTCGGCGATGATCTCGCCGGTGTCCGCATCCACGAGGTCGTAGGTCGGGCGCGTGCCGCGCACCCGCTCGGGGAAGAACTTGGTCACCCAGCCTTCGCCACGACGCAGCGTGTAGTTCACGGTGTCGTAGTAGGAATCCATGATGGCTTCCTGGTCGAGACCCAGCGCATAGAGCAGGGTCGTGACCGGAAGCTTCCGACGGCGGTCGATACGCGCGAAGACGATGTCCTTGGCGTCGAATTCGAAATCGAGCCAGGAGCCGCGGTAGGGAATGATGCGGCAGGCGAAGAGCAGCTTGCCCGAGCTGTGGGTCTTGCCTTTGTCATGGTCGAAGAAGACGCCCGGCGAGCGGTGCATCTGGGACACGATCACGCGTTCGGTGCCGTTCACGATGAACGTACCGTTCGGGGTCATCAGGGGCATGTCGCCCATGAAGACGTCCTGTTCCTTGATGTCCTTCACCGACTTGGCGCCGGTATCCTCGTCGATATCGAACACGATGAGACGCAGGGTGACCTTCAGCGGCGCGCTGTAGGTCATGTCGCGCTGCATGCACTCTTCGACGTCGTACTTCGGCTTCTCCAGCTCGTAGCCGACGAATTCCAGAACGGCGGTCTCGTTGAAATCCTTGATCGGGAAGACCGACTGGAAGACGCCCATGATGCCTTCGCCGTCGCTGGGCTGCAGCTGGTCGCCGGATTTCAGGAAGAGTTCGTAGGAGCTTTTCTGAACCTCGATGAGGTTCGGCATCTCCAGAACCTCACGAATTTTACCGTAATATCTGCGGAGACGTTTCTGGCCAAGAAAGCTTTGCGCCATAGGTCTGTTCACCTTTCGCTTCTCACTGGACGCGCGTGCTGTCGGGCACCAGCGGCACATCCATCCGAGACGGCAGTGTTCCGATCCATTCCTGGCCCCTGTCCCACCAGAAGCCTCCCGATCCTGGAACTCGCCTTAGAAAAGCCCCGTCAAATGGGCCTTGCTGAGACGGGTTCGGCTGGACCCGGATTTCTCCGGATCCAGCCAAATTTTGCGATCGTACCGGGCAAGCCCGGGGGACGATTACTTGACTTCGATCTCGGCGCCAGCTTCTTCGAGCTGCTTCTTGATCGACTCGGCTTCGTCCTTCGACACGCCTTCTTTGACAGCCTTGCCGCCTGCTTCCACCAGCTCTTTGGCTTCTTTCAGGCCCAGGCCGGTGATGGCGCGGACTTCTTTGATCACGTTGATCTTCTTGTCGCCAGCCGACTTGAGGATCACGTCGAATTCGGTCTTCTCTTCCTCAGCTGCGGCTTCGCCACCAGCTGCCGGACCAGCGATCATCACTGCGCCGCCTGCTGCGGGCTCGATGCCGTACTCGTCCTTGAGGATGGTTTTCAGTTCTTGTGCTTCGAGCAGCGTGAGGTTCACGATTTGCTCAGCAAGTGCTTTCAGATCAGCCATTTTACGTATTCCGTTTAGCTAGATGTGTTCCAACGTGCAGGTCTTCAACCCCACGAAGATCTGTTGGGTGCCGTTACGCAGCTTTCTCTTCGATGGTCGAGAGAATGGATGCGATGTTCGATGCAGGTGCGCCAATCGCGCCGGCGATGTTCGAAGCGGGTGCGCCGATGCAGCCGACGATGGAGGCAATGAGCTCCTCGCGCGACGGCATTTTCGACACGGCCTCGACACCGGCCCGGTCCAGAGCCGTTCCAGCCATTGCGCCGCCGAGGATCTCGAATTTCGAGTTTGCCTTGGCGAAGTCCTCGACCACCTTGGCAGCTGCCACGGGATCTTCGGAATAGGTCAGAACGGTCATGCCCTCGAGGTAGTCGGCGATGCTCTCGCAGCCGGTGCCTTTCAGGGCGATCTTGGCGAGCCTGTTCTTGGCGACGCGAACCGACGTGCCGGCCGCGCGGGCGCGGGCACGAAGATCCGTCATCTCGGCAACCGTGAGACCTTCGTAGCGGCTTACCACTACGACGCCAGAGCTTTCAAAGATCTGGCCGAGTTCCTCGACCACTTTCTCTTTCTGGGCTCTATCCACAGTTTCACTCCAAGTTATGGAGGGGATCGACCCCTCCGGCTCGTTCTGCCGGGTTTCCCCGGCCTCAAGGTCCGATCGGGTCGTCACATCGCGCCACCGGAACACATCGGCCCGGAACGTTATGTCTCTTCCCGTCTCAGGCAGGACTTACGGACATCGAGTCGTAAGACCGATCACCCACCCACCGTCTCGGACGAAATCGAGGGCTGCGACGAATCGTGCGCTGCCCTCGTCTGCTCCGCTTAAAGGGTTTTGCCGCCCTTGCCAAGGGCGCATGCGCCCATTTGCGGAGACGGGCATGTTAGCACCGACGAGAAAAGATGCAATCCGCCATCTCGGGCCCGGGTCGCGGCCCTGCCCGGAAGCTGCGGCGGTTGACGCCGCGCCGCCCGGCCTCTACATCCGGCACTGCCGAAAAACGTCAGGCCGGTTAGGTTAGCCCGGCCACCGCTTCATGCGGGAGCTAGTCGTTCCACGAACCCGCGGCGCCCCGTCACCCGGGGACCGTGGAGCGCTCGGGACCTTTCGGCCCTCCACGGCCCCCTGCCCTCGTGCACCGCCATGGAGCCCCACATGACCACTTCCCGTTCCACCCTGATCCTCGCGCAGCTCTTCATCTCGGGCAGCATGTCCTTCCTGATGACCGGCATCTTCGCCGCCGTGCCGCTCGGCTTCGCCAGCGGCTGGGCCGCGACCTGGATGCATCACTGGATCGCCGCCTGGCCCGTCGCCTTCGTGCTGTCGCTGATCGTCGGACCGCTCTGTTTCAAAGCCTCGTTCCTGGTGATGCGCAGCGCCGACCGCCTGCGCTGAGCCCCCCGGAAATGCAGAAGGCCCCGCCGTTTCCAGCGGGGCCTTCGCATTCGGATCGGATCAGATCACTCGGCGGTTGCCGAGACGACGTCCACCGACACGCCCGGGCCCATGGTCGAGCTGAGCGAGATCTTCTTCACGTAGGTGCCCTTGGCGCCGGTCGGCTTTGCCTTGGCAACCGCGCCGACGAAGGCACGGACGTTCTCGGCCAGCTTGTTGACGTCGAACGACGCCTTGCCAACGCCTGCGTGGATCACGCCGGCTTTTTCGACCCGGAACTGGACCTGGCCACCCTTGGCGTCCTTGACGGCCTGGGCGACATCCATGGTCACGGTGCCGACCTTGGGGTTCGGCATCAGGTTGCGCGGGCCGAGCACTTTGCCCAGACGGCCGACGATCGGCATCATGTCCGGGGTCGCGATGCAGCGGTCGAAGTCGATGGTGCCGCCCTGGATGATTTCCATCAGGTCTTCTGCACCAACGATGTCCGCGCCTGCGGCCTGGGCTTCGTCAGCCTTGGCGCCACGGGCGAAGACGGCGACGCGCACGGTCTTGCCGGTGCCGTTCGGCAGGCCGACAACGCCGCGGACCATCTGGTCTGCGTGGCGCGGGTCGACGCCGAGGTTCATCGCGATCTCGACGGTCTCGTCGAACTTGGCCGATGCGTTTGCCTTGATCAGGGCGATCGCGTCTTCGACGCTCAGCTCTTCCTTGCCGACAAAGGCTTCACGGGCGGCGCGGGTGCGTTTACCGAGTTTTGCCATCTTACTTAACCTCGATGCCCATGGACTTGGCCGAGCCAAGGATGATCTGCATTGCCTGTTCGACGTCGTTTGCCGACAGGTCCTTCATCTTCGCTTCGGCGATCTCACGGACCTGGGCGACGGTGACGGTTGCAATGGTCTCACGTCCGGGCTTCTCGGCGCCGCGCGGACGGTTGCGCTTGCCGACGGGCTTCAGACCGGCAGCCTTCTTCAGGTAGTAAGACGCGGGGGGCGTCTTGATGTCCATGGTGAAGGACTTGTCCTGATAGTAGGTGATGACGGTCGGGCAGGGTGCACCAACTTCCATGTCCTGCGTCTTGGCATTGAACGCCTTGCAGAATTCCATGATGTTGATGCCGCGCTGACCCAGGGCGGGGCCCACGGGCGGCGACGGGTTGGCTTTGCCTGCAGGGATCTGCAGCTTCATCTTGCCAGCGAGTTTCTTGGCCATCTGGCCTCTCCTTTATCCAAATCCTCACGGACGCGTCCGCAAGGGATTGCTTGGCGTGGTGTGGTCCGGACAGCGCGCTGCCCTCGCCTCCCACCTGAAAGGCGGGGCAAGCCCCGCCGAGACGCTCAGATCTGTTTCGAGACCTGAGTGAATTCCAGCTCGACCGGGGTCTCCCGGCCGAAGATCGACACCGAGACGCGCAGGCGCTGGTTGTCGTCGTCGACACCCTCGACCATGCCGTCGAAGCCCTCGAACGGGCCGTCGTTGACCTTGACCTTCTCGCCCACCTCGAAGTGGATGAGGGTGCGCGGGGTCTCTTCGCCTTCCTGCACCCGGCCGAGGACAGCCTGAACTTCGGCGTCGCGCATCGGCATCGGGCGGCCCTGCGGGCCAAGGAAACCGGTCACCCGGTTGATCGAGTTGACCAGGTGGTAGCCCCGGTCGGACATTTCCATGTGCACCAGCACGTAGCCGGGCATGAAGCGGCGCTCGGTCGTGACCTTCTTGCCACGACGAATCTCGATGACCTCTTCGGTCGGAACGAGAACCTCGTCGATCTGGTCCTCAAGTCCCTGTTCGGCCACCGCTTGCCGGATCTGTTCCGCGATCTTCTTCTCGAAGTTCGACAGAACGCTCACCGAATACCACCGCTTCGCCATCTGGCCCCTCTTCGTTACCTTGACCGCCCGAAGGGGCCGTCCGTTCAGATGCGCGCCGTTCCGGCGTGCTGCCGTCTGGGCGCGGATGCGCCCCACCCCAAAAGAAAACCGGCGTGCAACCGAATCGCTGCACGCCCGCCATGGGAAAGTGGAGTGTGGACTACCCCCCCTGCGCCGTGATTTCAAGGCCGGGACCGCAAAGTCACCGACATCCGGCACCGGCGTGCGCCGGCGCCCTTTCCAACAGGCGCAAATATCCCGGGGGAGTCCGCCGAATGGCGGGCGGGGGCAAGGCCCCCATGCCGTGCGAGGACGGGCGCGCGGGCGCCCCTCCGGTCAGCCGAAGAAGGAGAGCAGGCCCTGCAGGCCGGTGCGGATCAGGATGTCGACCAGCGCGAAGAACACCGCCGTCAGCGTCGCCATGACGAAGACGGTGATCGTGGTCAGCACCACTTCGCGACGGGTCGGCCAGGCGATCTTGCCGATCTCGGACCGCGTCTGCTGAATGAACTGGAGCGGGTTGGTCATGCAGGTCTGCCTTGCGGGAATTCCTCGGTTGGCGGGTCGTATACGCGCACCCGCGGGCCGATACAAGCCGAGTCCGGGCAAAGCCGCCCCGCCGGGGATCACGCGCGACCTCGGAACATCAAGGAAAGCTGATCCGGCGCGACGTGACGTTACGGAACTTGTAGCTGTCCCAGACGTTTGCGCGCATCTGGCCCCCATTCCGGAGCCGTCAAGCACCAGCGCCACCCGGACACGGAAACTTGCCACCTCCACCGGGCGGAACGCGGCCCGGGCGCGCCGTGTTGTGAGGCCAGATGCGACACGCCATCCCGCGTCGTCGCTTCCTGGAACACCGAACCGGAGGATTTAACGATGAAACGTTTCATTGCCATCACCGCCCTCACCTCGGCCCTTGCCACCGGCGCCTTCGCGGCCAGCGAGGCTCAGACCGACCTGATCAACACCTACGCCCCCGACGTCGATGTCTCGGCGCTGAGCGAGCAGCAGTTGAACGATGCCTTCAGCGTGGCCAACAGCGGCGAGTCGGACACACTCAAGCGCTCCACCATCGAGTCCATCGCCATGACCGAGCGCGCGCCGAGCACCTTCTCGGCCGAGCAGCTGGCCCAGATCGAGGCCTACCTGCCGAGCGAGACCGTCATGATGATGACCGGCGAACAGCGCGCCGACGCGCTGGCGATGATCAACAGCGGCATGGATGACACCGAGCTGCGCGGCCTGCTGAATGCCATGGGCGAGAACATGGTCCCCGGCCTCACCCCCGCCGAGATCTCGCGCGTCGAGACGATCGCGCCGGAAGCCGACCTGACCGTCCTGAGCGCCGAGCAGGTGTCGCGCCTTCGCGCGCTGATCTACACCGACGAGAGCGACGGCCAGATCAAGGGCCGCGTGCTCGACATCGTGTCGTAACCACGCACCCCGGATGCCGGGCCGATCGGCCCGGACGACATCCAGGAAGGCGCCGGGTCCGCCCGGCGCCTTCCCGCGTCCAGGGAACCGGCAGCGCCGGCCTTTCCGGACACGCCGACCCGCAGAAGAGCACGGGGCAAGCAATTTTTGCTGACGGCTACCCGCCCCTGACGCATGATACGCCGCGATATCGCCGTCAGGTTGTGCGAGATGCGGCAGCAGGATTCGAACACGCCTATTGATCAGGGACCTATTGCTAAGCTCCACCTTCTCGGCCCGCTTTGCCTGCTGGACCGTGAGGGGCGGGACTGCACGCCCCAGAGCCAGCCGGCGCAGGCCCTGCTCGCCATGCTTGCGCTCGCGCCGCGCGGCACCATGCACCGCTCGCGCCTCCAAAGCCTGCTCTGGGCGCGCAAGGACGCGCACTATGCCTCGCAGAGCCTGCGCAGCGCCCTCTACGCGCTGCGGCGCGACCTGGGCGAGGTGCTGAAGGTTCCGGGCGAGGCGCTGGTGACCTCGGACAGCACCAACGTGACGCTGCGCCTCGACGATCTCTGGGTCGACGTCCGCGCGCTCGACGATCCCTCTGAGGCGCAGCAGCTGCGCGCGCATCTCGGCGCGGCGGTGCCGGACCTGCTCGAGGGGCTCGACCTGCGCTCGGCCGACGACGAGTTCGAGGACTGGCTGCGGGTGCAGCGCAGCCATTGGCGCGACCGGCTCGAGGCGCTCGACGCCCCTGCCCCGACGCGCCCCGCGATCCTCGCCGAAGCCCCGGTCGAGCCGCCGCGCCGAGGCTTCGTGATAGGCCTGCTTCCCTGCGCCGGCCAGCCGGCGGACAGCCTGCTGCGCTTTCAGGCCGACACGCTGCTCGAGCAGTTGATATTCGGCACCCAGCACCTCGTGGACGTCACGATCAACGACTTCCGCGAGACACCCGGCGGCTCGGGCGACGCGGACACGCTGCACAACCGTCCGGACATCTACCTGCGCATGGGCTGCAGCAGCTTCGGCGAGACCGCCGGCCTGCGGCTCGCTGCGCTGCGCGGGACGGACAACAGCCTGCTCTGGTCGCTCGCCTCGGAACCGATCGACAAGATGCAGATCAACGTCGAGAACGACCGGCTCGCGCGGTTCATCGGCGAGGGCATCGACCGGGTCTGCCACACGCTGATGTCCTTCGAGGAGAGCGCCCGGGGCGCGGTCATCTCGCCCTTTCACGCCATCGTCGAGATGTTCCGCCTCGACCACGGTGCGCTCGACGCGCTGAAGGCCGAGCTGCAGCGCGCCTACGGGCAGACCCGCAACACCAGCTACCTGAGCATCCTCGCCTACCTGAACACCTTCACCGTCGGCGAGCACTGGCAGAGCTTCTCGCCCGAGGTCGCCGAGGAGACCGCGGACCTGATCGCCCGCGTCGAGGCGGAGCAGCCCTGGAACGGCGTCGCCATGGCGCTGGCCGGTCACGCCAAGGGCTACGTGCTGCACGACATGCTGGGCGCCGAACTGCTGCTGCAGCGCGCCGTGGAGATCAACCCGTTCATGGCGATCAGCTGGGATCACCTGGCGCTGCACGCTCTATACACCGCGCGCTACGACCTGGCCTCCACCGCCTCGCGTCGGGCCGAGGCGCTGGGGCATTGCAGCCCCTTCGCCTTCACCTACGAGCAGACGCGCTGCATGATCGAGACGCTGGAGGGCCGCTTTGCCAATGCCAGCGCGCATGGGCTGCGCGTGCTGGCCCGCAGGCCCCGCTACGGTGCCGCGCTGCGCTATACCGCGATCAGCCTCGCGCACCTGGGGGAACTGGACCGGGCGCGCGATCTCATCAACCGGATCCGCGAAATGGACCCCGACTTCTCGCCGAATTGGGTGGACCGAAATCGCATGGCGGTGAATGATGAAACCGGACGGCTCATTTTGTCCGCCGGCTTGAAAAAGGCGATTTGCTGAAGTCATTGGAGGAGAGTCATGTCTTCATTCGGAAAGACGCTGCGAACGAGTTGGCTGCTGGCCGTGGGCGACAGTTTCGAGCTGACACGCCCCTCCACCACCGCGGCCCCTCCGCCCACCGGCGGCCCCGTCCTGACCGCGAATGCCGCCGGCAGCGGTGGCGCGTCCTCGGTGCTCAATCGGAACCGCAACAGGAACCGCAATCGCAACCGGAACAGAAACCGGAACCGGAACCGCAATCGCACCAATGTCGAAAACGGCAGCGCCTCCTATGAATACGGGGATATCCTGCTGCCGTGGCGCGAAATAGAGCGCCTGCACCAATTGCGCCAATACTGGATCGACCTGCCGATCGGCCGGCCTCCCGCCCTGTCGGTGCTGCATTCGCAGACGGTGAGCCTCTTGAAGAAACAGTCCCTGCGCAACGACGATGCCCATCGCGGCCGGCAGGAGGAAATCCTGCGGGAGGCCGAGCTGGAACTGTCGGGCTACGTGCGGCCGCTCGGGGTCGAGAACCTCTCTGGCTACGACAATACCACGGCGCTTTTCCTGATGGTGGCGCGGCTCGCCGAGGAGGTGGGGATGCGCTACAAGGAACGCTTCAACGTCCCCCGCCCGAGCGCGGTGGAACCGAGGCTGCGCCCCTTCATCCCGGTGCCCGCGCATGCCTCCTGGCCGTCGAACCACTCGCTGCAGTCCTTCTCCATCGCCTTCGTCTTCAGCCGCGTCCTGCCCGAGCACCCCGGCATCGTCGAGCTCTTCCGCAGCGCCCGCCGCATCGCCGAGAACCGCGAATGGGCGGGCATCCACTACCCGGCGGACACGAAATGCGGGCACGACCTGGCCCGGATGCTGACCCCGGTGCTGGAAGTGGTGCTCGAGGAACAGATGCTGCGCTCACGCGCGGAATGGCTCTGAGCGGAGGAGCGGACATGGCACGCATCACCCCTCCCGAAAGCACCCGCGGATCGGGCCGCTACGACGGCTACCACGCGCTCTGGCATCTCTTCACGCTTGGCCTCATCGACAGCGTCGCGACCTTCGACAGCGATGCATGGGGCGAGGCGGAGGACCGGGTGACGGCCGGCGGTCGGCGGACCCGCGTCGCGCTGATCGACGTCTCGGTCACGCCGGGTCACCCCAACCTCGACGGCGCCATCGCCTGGGACCTCGCGGTGGACTTCTTCTCCAGCCGGCTCGGCACCTTCCCCGAGCCAAACGGCAGTCGATTCAAGGACCTGCTCGCCGCCGCCAAGCCCATCGGCGACGCCCGCGCGAAGGCGCTCTTCACCGAACTGACCGCCCATCTCGCCAAGGAGGACGTCGCCGCCCGCGACGCCGCCGTCACCGCACAGCGCGTCTTCCCGGCGACCTCCGCCGCCTTTTCCGGACATGGCACGGCCATGGCGGGGCTGATCGGCGCGCGGCCCGTTCCCCCCGAGATGGTCCAGCTCGTCGGCACGACGGTGACGCCGCTGCCCAACGACGAGGACCTTCAGGTCGACAGCCCGCTTGCCGGCCACGGGCTGCCCTACATCGGCATCGACCCCACCTGCGAGATCGTCCCGATCTCGACCAGCTTCGATCCGGACCCCGAGCAGTTCCTCGCCGCGATGCTCTACGCGCATATCATCGACGCCGATCTCATCGTGCTGGCGCGCGACTTTCCCGACCCCTGGCGCAGCCCGCTGACCGGCGCGCTCGGCAAGGGCGGGACGGTGGACCCGGCCGAGCTCGCGCTGCTGCGCGAGACCCACCCGGTCACCGTCAGCCCCGAGGAGGAGACGCTCTGGGATTCGCTGCACGACCTCGTGCCGGCGATGTCGATGACCCGGCCGATCCTCTGTGCCAGCGGCAATGGCGGGGACACCACGATGCTCTACCCGGGCCTGCTCGCGAGCGACAGGAACGGCATCATCCTCGTGGGCGCGCACACCAGCCTCGGCACGCGGGCCGGCTATTCGAACATCGGAACGGACGCGCTGCCGATCACGCTCTATGCCCCCAGCGGCGACAGCGAGCGGCTCGACAGCGAGATCGTCCGGCTCGACCAGACCTCGCCCGATTTCCACGCCAACACCCATGCGCCGGGCACGCTCGAAGAGAGCGAGCCCTTCTCGGCGCTGGACGTGATCAGCACCGACGTGCCGGGCGCGGCGGGCTACAACGGCAGCCCCTTCCCCGAGATCCTGCCGGCCGAGAACACGCTGCCCGACTACCGCTCCTACTATTGCCGGTTCAGCGGCACCTCCGCCGCCACGGCCATCGCGTCGGGCGTGCTGGCGCTCGCGATGAGCACCGGGAAGGTCCCGCGCGGCGACGGGGTGGGCGCGAAGAAGAAGCTGCGTGGCAGTGCAGCGCCGACAAACGACGCGGCGGCGGAGCCGAAGCTGAACTGGGCCCGCATCTAGCCACCTCCCGCAGCCGGGCCCCTTGCCCAGGCTGCGGGCAAGATTGCCAGACCGCCGTGCCTTACCTAGGGTGAACGCGGGCAGACCGAGGAAGGGCGACGCCATGCGCGAGCGGAGTTTCGGCAAGACGATCAAGGACCTGCTGCTGGCGCTGCTGAACGCGACGCTGATCCTCGTGGCGCTCTGCCTGTTTCTCGCGCTGCAGCTCAGCCACCGCGTCGAGGAGATCACCGGCAGCTTCGCCCGCAACCTCGTCTCGCTCGATCCGCTGCGCACGGAGATCGGCACCATGACCTCGGAAGTGACGGGGCTGCGCGACGACGTCCGGGCCCTGCGCGAGGGCGGCAGCGAGATGACCACCGAGGCGGCGCGGAAGATCACCGCAAGGCTCGACGCCCTCGACGCGCGCCTCGGCACCGCCGCGCAGCGGATCGAGGTGCTGCTCGACAGTCCGGAACAACTCGTCGATCACGCGATCGACCGGGTCGCGGAGGAGGTGAAGCAAGGCCTCGGCGAACTGCGCGGCTGCACCCCCTCGCCCGCGCTGTCCTTGCTGCACCCGGAGGCGCTGGTCGCTCCGAGGTCTGCTGCCGCAGTGCCACGGACGGACCCCGATCAGGCAAAGGGTTAGGCAACTCTCTTTCGCTCGCAGCGCACGTGCGACGGAGAACGAATGTCCGAAGG
Organism: Salipiger sp. H15; assembly: GCF_040409955.1. NCBI lineage: Bacteria > Pseudomonadati > Pseudomonadota > Alphaproteobacteria > Rhodobacterales > Roseobacteraceae > Salipiger > Salipiger bruguierae. Next base: position 1,472,029 of record NZ_CP123384.1, on the reverse strand, counting down.
TGACGCCGGCCATTCCCCGCGCCGGTCAACACACCCGTTTTGTGCCGCGTGATGGGAATGCCCAAAAACACGAAAGCCGCCCTAGGGGCGGCTGGTGGGGGGTTGGTTGCGGGAGCAGGATTTGAACCTGCGACCTTCAGGTTATGAGCCTGACGAGCTACCGGGCTGCTCCATCCCGCGACAGGGGAGATCGTTTTGAGAGATACGGGTTGTGTGGGCCTTGCTAGGTTTGGCGGTGACCTACTCTCCCACGTCTTGAGACGCAGTACCATTGGCGCGGCAGCACTTAACGGCCGGGTTCGGAATGGAGCCGGGTGTTTTGCTTGCGCTATGACCACCAAACCGAGAAAGACCCACTTGCTGCAGGCAGCAAGTGGGTCTGGTCGGCGGAAGCGACCTGCGAAGCAGGTTGCGGGCCGACACGTCTCACGTGCTGGATGCAGCGATTTCCAAGTCAAGTAAATGTAGGGGTTGTATGCTTTTGTCTGATCGGAACAGCCTTGCTGTTCCTGGATCGGATCAAGCCTATCGGGCCATTAGTACCGGTCAGCTGAATGCATTGCTGCACTTACACCTCCGGCCTATCGACGTGGTGGTCTTCCACGGCCCTCAGGGATACCTTGTTTTGAGGGGGGCTTCCCGCTTAGATGCCTTCAGCGGTTATCCTGTCCGATCATAGCTACCCAGCACTGCCGTTGGCACGACAACTGGTCCACCAGTGGATCGTTCACCCCGGTCCTCTCGTACTAGGGGCAACTCCTCTCAAGTATCCTACACCCACGGCAGATAGGGACCGAACTGTCTCACGACGTTCTAAACCCAGCTCACGTACCTCTTTAAATGGCGAACAGCCATACCCTTGGGACCTGCTCCAGCCCCAGGATGAGATGAGCCGACATCGAGGTGCCAAACACTGCCGTCGATATGGACTCTTGGGCAGTATCAGCCTGTTATCCCCGGCGTACCTTTTATCCGTTGAGCGATGGCCCTCCCACTTGGGACCACCGGATCACTATGGCCGTCTTTCGACTCTGCTCGACTTGTCAGTCTTGCAGTCAGGCTGGCTTCTGCCATTGCACTCAACGAGCGATTTCCGACCGCTCTGAGCCAACCTTCGCGCGCCTCCGTTACGCTTTAGGAGGCGACCGCCCCAGTCAAACTACCCGCCACACAGGGTCCCGGAACCGGATAACGGTCCGCGGTTAGACATCAAGCAATGCAAGGGTGGTATCTCAAGGGAGGCTCCACAGAAACTGGCGTTCTGCTTCGAAGCCTACCACCTATCCTGCACATGCATGGCCTGATGCCAGTGTGAAGCTGTAGTAAAGGTGCACGGGGTCTTTCCGTCTAACCGCGGGAAGCCTGCATCTTGACAGGCAATTCAATTTCGCTGAGTCGATGTTGGAGACAGCGGGGAAGTCGTTACGCCATTCGTGCAGGTCGGAACTTACCCGACAAGGAATTTCGCTACCTTAGGACCGTTATAGTTACGGCCGCCGTTTACCTGGGCTTCAATTCAGAGCTCTCACCCCTCCTTTTAACCTTCAGGCACCGGGCAGGCGTCAGACCCTATACGTCGTCTTGCGACTTCGCAGAGCCCTGTGTTTTTAGTAAACAGTCGCCACCCCTGGTTTGTGCCCCCAGCCAAAACTTGCGTTGAAACTGGGCCTCCTTCTCGCGAACTTACGGAGGTATTTTGCCGAGTTCCTTCAACATCGTTCTCTCAAGCGCCTTGGTATTCTCTACCAGTCCACCTGTGTCGGTTTAGGGTACGGTCTAAAAGTGGGGCTATTTCCAGGAACCGCTCAGCAGCCCTTCCAATCCGATAAGGAAGAACTACCCCTGCGATCCGTCACCACCACATGGCCCAGGAATATTGACCTGGTTCCCATCGACTACGCCTTTCGGCCTCGCCTTAGGGGCCGGCTTACCCTGCTCAGATTAGCTTTAAGCAGGAACCCTTGGACTTTCGGCGAGAGTGTCTCTCACACTCTTTGTCGCTACTCATGTCATCATTCTCGCTAGTGAT